>JAACFE010000050.1 GCA_009937525.1 Gammaproteobacteria bacterium | reverse complement strand
ACAGCTCGCTCGCCAGCGTCGGGAAGACCTGCTCACTATCCTCGAGCCCGGGGAACAGGGCGCGCCCGGCGATTCCCGCCGTCACGGCACCGAACAGGAAGATGAACAGGACCACGATCGACACGATGCGTGCTTTCTTCAGCTCCATCTCGTCGCGGGCGGACATGTAGCGGATCAGCATCTGCGGCACGCCGAGAAACGGCAGCCCGATGGCCGCGAAGCTCACCGCGGCCACGAACCCCGCAGAGCTGCCGTCGAGCACCGAGAACATGTCGATGAACGCAGGATCGTATTCGTCCAGCGTGGCCTTCAACGTGCCCCAGCCGCCCGCTGCATTGATCGCGACCAGGGGCACGACGATGAGCCCGGAGAGCATCAGTACGCCCTGCACCACGTCGGTGTAGGACACCGCCTTGTAGCCGCCGACGAAGGTATAACCGATGATGATGACTGCACCGACGATCACGCCGGCCCGATAGTCCAGACCGATGAAGCCGCTGAAGGCCTTGCCGGTCGCCACCATCTGGGCAGATACGTACGTGGTCACCATGACCACGATGATGGCCACGGCGACGGCGCGGATGAGGTGCCAGCGATCGTCGAAATTCGCAGCGAGGACGTCGGGCAGCGTTATCGAATCCGTCTCGTCGCTCAGGCGCTTCAGCTTGCGGGAGATGAATCCCCAGGACGCCGCGATGCCGATCATCTCCCCCACGATGACCCAGTAGGCCTGGGCGCCCACCGCATAGCCCATGCCGGTGAGCCCGAGCAGCAGCCAGCCGCTCTCACCCGTCGCGTTGGCGCTGAACGCGACTACCCAGTACGGCAGTTTCTTGCCGGCGAGATAGAAGCCCTTGAGCGTATGGGTTTCCTTGCGGCTCCAGACGGCGACCGCGGCGAGCGTCGCAAGGTAGCCGAGCAGTACGGCAACGGTGACCGTCATTCCTTTTCAGCAGGAGCGACGGGCTTCGAAATGCGGCCGGCAATGATCCCGGCGACCAGCAGGAATACGCCGATGCCGAACAGGTACTCGGGCCAGGAGCGCGTAACGCCGCAATAGATAATGAGCACGATGTTGATCACCTGGAAGGTGTTGATCAGCTTGCTTTCGCGCTTGACGGCCTTCGGGAACCGGATTCGCGAGATCATCAGCATCGCCAGGACGAACAGCAGCACCGGCAGGTACAGGTTCAGCGGCAGACTGTCGGCTAGCTGGTCGTGATAGAGGAGCACGAGTACCAGGGACGAGCACATCCCGCCGCCGGCCGCGGTAATCGGTATGCCGACGAACCAGCCGCGTTCGGGCTTCGAGGTCGGCAGGTTGAAGCGCGCGAGGCGCAATGCGCCCGCGAGCGCGAAGACGCCTGCGGCTACTGCCAGCACCCAGAATTGTTCGGTTCCGTACTCGATGCCGCCAATCTGCACGCCGGCATTCAGCATGAGAATCGCCGGCGCAACCCCGAAAGCGACCAGGTCCGCCATGGAATCGAACTCGGCACCGAAACTCGACGTCGCCTTGAGTACCCGCGCGGCCACGCCGTCGACGGTATCCAGCAGGCCGCACCAGACGATCATCCACGCTGCGAGTTCGAGATACTCCCGTCCGCCGAGCTGCGTCGTAACGATCGACGCAATGCCCAGCAACAGGCTGAGCGCAGTGAAGCTGTTGGGAATCGTGTAGCGGAGGACGTTATTCAATAGCCCGGCATGTCCGAGTGGCGTGACCGCCACACATTCTGCATTCGGGCGCCGATATTATCCAGCCGCCGGCTACCCGCCGAAAGGCGAGCGGAAGCCCATGCCGCCGCCGCTCCCGGTTATCCCCAGGGGTCCGCGCGGCAGAACCAGCTGCATGCGCTGGCCGTTGCGCTCGATATCCACGATGACGTCCTCACCCGGATCACCCGAAAACGCCATCGATTTGAGATCGTTCATGCCGAAAACGCGCTCGCCGTCGTAGCTCAGAATCCGGTCCCCGGGCCTGAGGCCGGCCCGGTTCGCGGGCGACGACCCGATGACCTCGCGCACGGTGACAGACGCCTGGGTGCCCTGGGCTGTCAGGTACTTCTCGTACTCCGCGTCGCCGAGACGCTCGCGCAGATCGGCCTGAAAATCGGACGCGCGCTCCCAGGGATTGAATGTCTCGCCGTTGCGCCGCGCCTCGTACTCGGCCTGCAGGGCCGTCATGCGCGCTTCGTCCTCGAGGTTGAGGATCTGATTGGCTCGTTCTTCCGTGAATCCGCCGGCGACGAGTCGCTCGGTGCGCATCTTTTCGAGATTCTGCATGCCCACTCCGCGTTCCCGCCTCCCGGCTCGCTGGACGCGCGCCTGCTCCCGTGCCTGGCTGTTGTCGGCGAGTGTGCGAAGCAGCTCGGCCATCTCCGGCGACTCGAATCGCTCGAGCTCCGCGTACAGGCCGTGCAGCTGCTCTTCGAGCACCAGGCGGGCGTCGCGCTCCCCGGAAACGGCCTGTTCGAGGGCCGCGATGCGCTCCTCGAGCGGTGCCGCCGAATCGAAACCTTCAGTCGGATAAACCGCATCGCCCGGCGACCCCGGGGGCGGCGTCGCTTTCGTCGTCAAAGCGCCCGCCGCGAATCCCGCGGCAAGACTGAAGATAATCGCAACAAGTGTCCTGTTCATCGAAGCGCCCTCTCGTCCGGCTCCGTCTCTGAGTGATTGGATCAGCGGCGCCGGCCTTGGTTCCCCGCCCGCTACTCGGCGTAGCGTGCCGCCACGACCTCCGCGGGACAGGACCCGCCGGTGTAGGGCCCGAGACCGGTATTGATACTCGCGATCGCGTCCGGCTCGATTCGCCCGGGGAGCGATTGCCTGACGCTCTGCGTCCGGCCGCTCGAATCAGTGTAGCGAACCTCGATCTGCACCTGGTCCATTGCCCAGGGCGTCACGTTCTTGACGGACACCACGAGATTTCCGGCGCTGTCGGCGTCGCAGCGCCTCGGTATGACCTCGCCCGGGCTGTAGGGCAGCTGCAGCCGCTGCAGTTTTTGCGTTGCGGCCTGCCCGATTTCACCGCCGCTCTTCGCAACGATGGCGTAGTGTTCCATGGCCTGCCGGTCGTTGCCCTGCTCGGCCTCGATGTCGCCCAGCACAAAATGCGCAGGCCCGGTGGGCAGCATCACGATACTGCGTTCCAGGTCCGCCTTCGCCGCAGTGGTCTCGCCCAGTTCCTTCTCCGCCAGGCCGCGCCGCAGGTAGTAGTAGAAGTAGTTATCGCGGTGTTTGATCGCACTGTCATAGTTCTTCGTGGCCATGTCGTACTTGCCGTCCACGGAGCGGATGTCGCCCCGCAGCGCGTAGAAATGGCCCTCGTCGGGGAACAGTTTGATCGCTTTCTCCGCCAGCGCCAGCGCTTCGTCGTTCTTCTCCTCCGCGAGCGCCTTGCGGCCCTCGTCGTAGGCGTCGTACGCCGGCTTCGCCGCCATCGTCTTCTGCATGGCGGCCGTGTAACGGTCGGCTCCGGTTATGCCGCCCGGAGGCAGGCTGGCTGCCGTCTTTTTGTTCGCGTCGACACGCGCTCTCGAGGGGGGGTGGCTGGCAAACAGGCCGCTGAGCCAGTCGCTGTCCTGTCCCTCGCTGAGGCGCACGAAAGTCTCCTGCAGCGTCACGGCGCCGGCGGGATCGTAGCCGGCACGCGACATGTAGGTCATGCCGTATTTGTCGGACTCGAGTTCGGCGCTGCGGCCATAGGTGGAACTCAGGAGCTGCGCGCCCACGGCGGCGCTGCCGACGGCAAAATGGCCGAAGCTGTTGTCGCCCGTCACCATCGCGGTAGCCAGGACGGCGCTCTGCAGGATCACGCTGCGGGACAACTGCTGGGCCGAGTGCTTTGCGGCGGCATGCACGATCTCGTGGCCGAGCACCGCCGCGAGCTCTGCTTCCGAGTTCAGTTCGGTCAGCAGCCCGCGATTGATTGCGATCTTGCCGCCGGGTAGAGCCCAGGCATTCGGTACCGAATTGTTGAGTACCACGAACTCGTAAGGAAGCGGCCGGTCGCTCACCGCAGCCAGCTTGCCGCCGATTTCGCTGACGTAGGCTGTCAGTTGCGGATCGATGTCGTAGACCCCGCCCTCGGCCTGCTGCATGGGGGCGTAATTCTGCTCGCCGAGCGCCAGCTCCTGCGCCTCGCTCACCATCATGAAATCCGGCTTGCCGGTGACCGGGTTGACTGCGCAGCCGGCCATCGAAGCGGCGAGTAATACGATTGCCAGGAGCTTCTTGTTCATGCCCTATACATTGCTACCGGATCGCTGCGGTATCAAGGCCCGGTGATGCGTGCACAACAGAAAACGGCCCCGTCGTCGCCGACGGGGTCGAATTGGCGCCCGGGGACGCGTTCTGATCCATTTTTTGCCCGTTCGTAGGTGGAAACCCCGATTACCCGCCGGTGAGCCCCGACGCATGATGTCGATGGCAAAAAGAGGTAAATCGACAATGCGCATCAAACTCGCCCGCATCCTCGACGAACTGCGCGAGGACCACCGCAATCTCGGCCGGCTTCTGGATCTGCTCGAGTCCGAGTGCAAAGTCATCCCGGAGGACGGAGAGCCCGACATGGAGCTCCTGCGCGACATCATGCACTACATGACGGTCTACCCCGACGCCATCCACCATCCCCGCGAGGATCTCGTCTACGCCGCCATGCGCGAGCACGGCGCCGAACTTGCCGAAGGACTCGAAAACATACCGGGAGACCACCGCGAGATCGCCGAACTCGGGGAAACGCTGCGCAGGGACATCGAGGCGATCATCTCGGGAGCAGCCGTCACCCGGCAGCACCTGCTCGAGGACCTCGTGAATTACGTCGGGCACCTCAGGCGCCACATGGAATGGGAAGAGGCGGACCTGTTCCCGCGCGCCGATTCGCTTGCGAGGGACAGAGAATCTGCGACCGTCGACGTCAGCATGCACCTGGGGGAAGACCCCGTGTTTGGCGCCACGACCGTCAAGGCATTCAGCAACCTGCTGACCTACCTGCAACGCGCCCAGTAAGGCGCGTGCCTCAGAAGTACCAGGCGAGCTGGGCGAAGATGCCCGGCCCCGCGGACAGGTACAGGTCGTTGCCGCTCTCGATGCCGCCGAATTCGCTGCCGCCAGGACCGAGCGGCAGATTCAGGCTGCCGAGAAAGGTCACGTTGTCGGAGAGGCTGCGCGAGGTCACGATCTGCAGCAGCGCGCTGGGATCGGCGATGTTCGCGAGCAAGGTCGGCGTCAGCGTCCAGAGTGGCGACATCTCGATCAGGACGCTGCCCGCAAGATAGTGACGGCCGATAGTGAAGGTCTCGCCTCGGGCCAGGCGCACGAGCAGATCCGGGTTCCCGGCAAGACTGACCAGATCGTAGCGGCCGTCATCCTGCCCGATACCATTGAAGTAGTACTCGACAGCGCCGCTCATGTTCCTGCCGCGCCAGGTCCACGAATAGGTCCAGTTCGCGACCAGCTGCACATGGGTGTCCGAGCCGGTATCGGTCACGACAAGGTCGCCGCGCAGTACGGCGCCACCGGGACTCCAGGTGCCGCCAATTCCCAGGACGAGGTCGTCGTAGTGCTCTGCGATCAGCAGGTCGTATTCGCTACTGCCGATGAAGCCGTGGTACTTGGCCGCAGCGGTCGCCTGTTCCGATTCGACCTCACCGTTAAGTGGATTCCGGCGCACGACCACGGCCGCCTGCAGGTCGTTGCCGCTGTCCTGCAAATACTGCAGGTAAAGCATGTCGTCACCGGCCTTGTACTCGGTATCGATCGTCGCAGGATCGAAGGGATTGACGAGGTCCATCGGGGCATAGAAAAGCCCGTTACCCCAGGAGATGGCCTGGCGGCCCACGCGGATCACCGCTTTCTCGCTCGCATAACCGGCCCAAAAGCGGTCGAGGCGGTGCAGCAGAGCCGCCTTGTCGCGGTCGTGCATGATCTTGGTAAAGTCGAGCAGGCGCCGCCGGTCGTCCGGCAGCCTGGGCACGAACAGTTCTGTGGCCGGCGGCAGTTCGCGCGTGTATTCGACCCGGTCGCCGTACAGCCCGATCAGCTGGTAGTCGGCATTGAAGGTCCAGCGGCCTCCGGATGCCTTGAAATTGAGCCGCAGGTCACCCTCGAGATCGAGCGACTCGCTGCCGGCCAGCGGCCGGAATACGCTGTCCGTGGGAAATGTCGTGCCGATGAATCTGAGCTTCGTATGGCCGCCGAACTCGTAGCGGTCGTCGGCGCCGACGGCCGTCGCGCCGAGCAACAGCAGCAGCCACACTTCAGGCCGCATTCTGATCGATTTCCTCCACGATTCGGCCGTCGAGCATTCGAACCAGCCGCTTCGCATACGCCATCACGCGCTGGTCGTGCGTGGCGATGATGAACGTGGTGCCGTGATGCTCATTGAGATGCTTGAACAGATCGATCAACCCGTCAGCGGTCTTCGAGTCCAGGTTAGCGGTCGGCTCGTCGGCCAGCACGAGGGCCGGATTGGAGACGATGGCGCGCGCCACGGCCACGCGTTGCTGTTGCCCGCCCGACATCTCCGACGGCAGCCGGTCCTCGAGGCCTTCGAGCCCGACCTCCTCGAGAATCTCGAGCGATTTCTCGCGGCGCTCCGAGGCCGGCACACCCTGGACCTGCATCACGAACTCGACGTTCTCCCTGGCCGACAACACGGGGATCAGATTGAAGGCCTGGAAAACGAACCCGATACGATGCAGCCGCAGCTCGGCGAGGTTGCCCTTGCTCAGATTGTCGATCCGTTCACCGGCGATATAGACCTCGCCGCTGTCCGGCTTGTCGAGACCGCCGATCGCGTTGAGCAGCGTCGTCTTGCCGCCCCCGGACGGCGACGACAGGCAGACGAAACCGCCCTCCTCGACCTCCATGCTCAGGTGATCCAGTGCCTTGATATCCTGGTCACCCTGGCGATAGGTCTTGCACAAATCCACGCAACGGACGGCTGTCATCAGTTCACCCTCGTAATAGCTTCGATGGGCTGGAAGCGGGACGCCCGCCACGCCGGCGACAGGCTCGCGAAAAAGCCCAGTATCAGGACCACGGTATTGGCGAGAATCACGTCCTCGAACCGGAGCTGCGGATACAGCACGCTCGCGGCGCCCATCATGGCCATGCCTTCGGCAACGACGGAAATGTCGATACCGCTCTCGAGGGGCTTTATCGTCGCCCATGCCAGCAGGTTGCCGATCGTGAGCCCTGTCACGAGCAGCATCATCGACTCGATGACGATCTGGCCCAGGATGCCCGAAGGCTTCATGCCGAGTGCGAGCATCAGCCCGATCTCACGCACCCGCTCGAACACGGCCATGACCAGCGTGTTGACGAGCCCGAACGACAGTGCGAGAAAAATCACGATGACCCAGACGAGCACGAAGCCATCCATGACGCGCAGCATCGTACCAAGGTAGGTGTCGATCTCCATCCATCGGCTAACCGTGACACCGTCGTCCACGAGCGCGCTGACTTTCGCGAAGACCGGCTCGACGTCACGGTAGTCATCACCGAGCACCACGATCGACGTCACGCGGTCTCCGACCCGCAGCAGGTCCTGTACCGTCTTCTTGCCGGCGAAGACATACTGTTCCTCGTAAGCCTGTACGTCCGCACTGAACAGACCGACCACGCGGAAGCCGCGATCCGCAATATCGTTATCCGGATCCTGGCTCATGAGCACGACGCGTTTCCCGAGTTCCGTCTCCAGGGTCTCGGCCAGCTTGCGGCCGATAACGATGCCGGCGTCGTCCGGGCCTTCCAGGAATCGACCTTCGACCGCGCTGTAGTCGACGAACGACATGGCTTCTTCACGCTGCGGATCGATGCCGAGCAGCGTGACGCCGCGCGATTCGCGCTCGCTCGAGAGCACGGCCGGCACCTTGATGCGCGTCGCCCAGGCGAGAAAACCCGCTGATCGGAACCTGTCGGCGATGGCCTCTTCGGGCAGCGGCAGCAGGTTGGTGATGTTGGGGTCGTCGAGATAGTCCGGGTGATGCACCTGCACGTGGCCGGGCAGCGCGCTGATGCTGTCCTCGATCATGTCGTTGACCATGCCCATGGTGAGCGCCGTCATGAAGATCATCGCCCAGACGCCGATGACCACGGCGCCGAGCATGATCAGCGTGCGGCGATGATTGCGCCACAGGTTGCGCCAGGCGAGCATCGTCAGTATGCGCAGCGTATTGATCATGCCGAACGCATCGCCTCTACCGGGTGCAGGCGCCGTATCCGCAACGCCGGGTACGCCGATGCGAGCAGCGAAAACAGGAAGACCACTGCCGGCCCGGACAGCAGCGAGGCGATCGTCACGTCCGGATGAAGCCTGCTCGGCAGATTGAACTTCGCGCCCATCTCGTCCATTCCCGGCATGGTGAAGCCTTGAATGCCGAGCCATGCGGTTACGGCGCCGCCGATCAGTGCGCCGAGTAGCAGACCCATCGTGCCCATCATCGCGGTCTCGAGCATCACCAGGCGGCCGAGGCGGCCGGGCTTGAGCCCCAGTGCGAGGACGATCCCGAATTCGTGTGTGCGCTCCAGCACCGACATCAGCTGGGTATTGAGCACACTGAATGCGACCAGGATCACAAGCACCGCATACATGAATACGGCGCTGCTGATATCCGCCTGTATCGCCTGCTTCAGGCCGGGAAGCAGCGCATCCCAGTCCTGCACGACGAGCCCCTGGTCCTCGGGCAGCAAGCCTGCGACCCGCTGCTTGAGTTCGGCGACCTGGCCGAGCCTCGGTGCATTCACGACGACCTGGTGACCCGAACCGCGCATGTAGAACACGTCCTGGAACAGCCCGAGCGGCATCTCCGCGATCGTGCGATCGAGATCCGCAACGCCGCTATCGAATATGCCCACGACAGTCGCGACGACGGCCGCGAACGAGCCGTCCCTGCCGCTGCCGAGCAGCGTCAGTTCGTCCCCGACCTGGACCCGCAGATTCCGCGCAAGCACTTTGCCAATGACGATTTCCGGAGCCTCATTGCTATCGAGGTAGCGGCCCTCCCGAACCAGCCCCGGGATACTGGACACGTGCGGTTCGAACCGCGGCTCGACGCCGAACACGGCAATCCCGTAGCTGCGTTCCTCACTGGAGGCGAGCGCGAACGCAGTCGCTCGTGCCGCCACCTCATCACTGTCGAGCTGCGACCGCAGTGCAGACGCCAGCGGTACGATGTCCGGAACCGTCTGCCGCATCTTCTTGTCGTCGTTGTAACCCTGCGCCTGGACCTGCATGTGCCCGGTGAAGGCCTGCAGGGAGTTCTCGATCATCAGCCGGTACATGCCGAACTGCAGCGAGATCATGAACACCAGCAGCACGTTGGAGAACACCATCGCGCCCGTCGTCAGCCACGTGCGGCGCGGCTGACGCCACAGATTCCGCCAGGCCAGCCGCAGGACGAGGTTCACGGCGGTCAGTCCCTGGGATTACGCAGATTAGAAAGCGTAAACACGCTGTCGCGGATGTCTATCTCGTATTCTACGGTGTTCACGGCGATCTCCGTCCATTCCTCGGGCGCGTCCGCCTTCGCCATGCGCTGGCGGCTGGCGATCGTGCGGCCGCCCATCTCCTCGATCTCCAGCGTTTCGAGCGCCTTCACGAGCTCGCCGTCCTGATCGTAAAAGCGATGCTCGAGCACGACGTAGTCCTCACGGATCAGGAGTTCCTCGCGTCCCCAGACGACCGCCGCCTCCTCGTGCGGCACCGAGCGGATTTCGTGAACGATCATCCCGTCCGCGTCATGGGTATCGAGTAGGGTGTGATCGTACTGGTCGATGATGTCGTCCGCCCTCGCGACGTCCTTGTTCGAGAAATCCGAGCCCATCCAGCTCTGGCCCATCATCGACGAGGGTATCTTGATCACCCGGTTCACCTTGGGCGAAAACGTCCACATGTTGTTGTCGTCGGTAAGCGTACCGTTACCGCGGTCCTTCTTCGGCTCGATGACGCGCACGAGCGATTTCTTGTCGCCCTTGGTCCAGGCCTGCATCGTCATCGACCGCTCCCAGTCGGGGCGATGAATCACCATGGACATCTCGCTGTAAGAGGACAGGCCGCGCCAGTGATCGACTGCGGCACGGACGATCGCCTTGGCGTCGGGGGCCGGTTCCGCGGCGTGGCAAGCAATGCCCGCAAGGAGGAGCGCGGCGATTGTGGTCAGGTAACGCATGCGATCTCCGCAGGTATCGCACCAGTATACTCGGGCACCCCGCAGGAGTGCTTCTGTAGGAGCGCTTCTGGAAGCGCGACCACCCGATCGCGGGTCGAGACCCGCTCCTACAACCTTCTGTCGAAGCGCGACCACCCGATCGCGGGTCGAGAGTTGCTCCTACCATAACCTGCCACCGGCGATTGTCTGTACGGGAAAATCGCAATAGTCCCGCCGCGTGCCGGGAGTAGACTGGTATTACAGTGAATTCAGGAGCGGCCGATGTTCACCCTCGAAGCCATCATGACGACGGAACTGATCACGTTGTTGCCGACGGCTAATCTCGCCGACGCGCGTGAACTGATGCACAAGCACAAGATCCATCACCTGCCGGTAGTCGACGATAACAACACGCTCATCGGCCTGGTCACGCTGACGAACGTACTCGCCGCCACCGATTCCATCCTGCGCGACCCCGACAACAGCATTCGCCCGGCGGAGGTGATCGTGAAGGACATCATGGTGACGGATGTCGCCACGGTGGATGAGCAGGCAAGCCTGCGACAGGCGGCGCTGTTCCTCGAAAAACATCGCATCGGCTGCCTGCCCGTCGTGACCGACGGCATGTTGAAAGGCATCATCACCGAGACCGATTTCGTGGCCGTGGCGATCAATCTCCTTGAACAACTCGAGGAGACCGAGCCCGACGACGAGTATGCGGAAACCGCCTAGTCCGACGCTTTAGCGTCCTCCGCCGCGAGCGTATGCTGCGCGTCGCGTTCCGAGCCGATGAAGATTGCGATCCAGCGCGTTCGATCATCGTTTTCCAGGGCGAGTTTAAGGGTCATCGATAGCGGCACCGATAACAGCATGCCCACCGGCCCGAAGACCCAGCCCCAGAAAATCAGCCCGACGAAAATGATGAGCGGCGATATTCCGACGCCGTAGCCCATAAGGCGCGGCTCGATGAAGTTGCCGAACGCTATGTTGATCGCCATGAAGCCGATCGCCGTCGCCGTCGCTTCCCCCACTCCAAGTTGCACGAGCGCAAGCAGTACCGCCGGCACGGCCGCAATGATCGATCCCAGCGTGGGTATGTAGTTGAGCAGGAACGCGAGCATGCCCCAGAGCTTGGGAAAGTCGAGGCCTAGCCACCAGGTCAGCAGCCAGACGAGCAGGCCCGTGACAATGCTGACAAGTGTCTTGATACCGAGGTAGCGGCCGAGGTCGTCCAGGAATTGTTTGGCGCGATCCAGCGAGCCCGCCGTGTCGCCGAACGCGGCTGTTATCTTGGTCGGGAAACTGGACGCCTCGAGCAGGATGAAGATCATCGTGAAGACGATCAGCAACGTGTTCGTCATTATGTCGCGAACTGCGTTCAGCAGCGTGGCCGCAAGCCCCATTGCCCAGCCCGGGTTGATGAGATCGCCTACGCGCTCGACGGACTGGTCGCTGTCGGTGTACTGGGCCACGAAACTGACCACTCCGTCGATGAGGCCCTGCAGCTGCTGCTGGTAGCCGGGCAGTGCCGCCGTGAACGCGGCGAGGGAACGGCCCACGACGACGCCGACGATCGTGATCGCCGCCATGATCGTCAGGACGATGAGCAGGGCCGCGAGCACGGTGGGCACGCGATTCTCCTGCAACCAGAGCATTGGCCGCACCGTAATCAGCGCAAGAAACGTCGCTATCAGGAGCGGCACGATCAGTGCCGACGCCGCCTTCATGCCAGCGACAACTACCACGACGGCGGCCAGGGTGATGACGGCGCTGGTTTTTGTCGGTGCTAGGTCGACCACGAGGGCCCTTGCAGTTGCTCGAAGCCTGCGGGCATGATCGCACAACCTGTCGACGATATGGGAGAAATCGATATGGCTGCAGTCGAATCACAAATGCTCGAGCTGGGTACCGAGGCGCCGGCGTTTTCACTGCCGGACCCGGACGGCACGATGCACTCTCTTCGGGACGGCGCGGCCGCCTATCTCGTCATGTTCATTTGCAATCATTGCCCCTACGTCAAGCACGTGCGCGAGGAGCTCGCACGCATCGGGCGTGACTACAGCGACAGGGACGTGGCGATCTGCGCGATCAACAGCAACGACGTGACCACCCACCCCGGCGACAGCCCCGACAAGATGAAAGAGGAGGCCGCCGAGTGGGGCTACGTGTTTCCATACCTTTATGACGCCAGCCAGGAGGTCGCCAAGGCCTATCGCGCAGCCTGCACGCCAGACTTCTACGTGTTCGACGCCGGGCGCAGGCTCGTCTATCGCGGGCAACTCGACGACAGCCGCCCATCCAACAACGAGCCGGTGGACGGCGGGGACCTGCGCGCGGCGCTCGAAGCGGTATTGAGCGGTGAGCCCGTTCCCGATGCGCAGAAGGCCAGCATCGGCTGCAATATCAAGTGGCGTTCGGGCAACGAGCCCGACTACTTCTGACGCGTTTACTTCGGCGTGTAGAACTTGGCCTCGTCGGGCGTCAGCTGCTGGATCTTCAGCGTCCAGCGCGCCAGGGAACCGCTCACCCGCAGCTGGTAGGTGCCGCCCTGGTTGAACAGCCGCACGCCGTTGCCCTTGCGCTTGGTGTGCAGGACCTGGCCGATGTGTCGGCCGGTCTTCGCCTCGACCAGCGTCACGTCGAGCGCGACCAGCTGATCGTAATCGCCATCCAGGCGCCAGTCGAGTATCCACGGCGCCTCGACCGTGAATGATGGCGTCGTGCTGTTGTTGCTGCCACGGAACTCGCGAACGAGCTGCGCGCCCTGCACCGAGCTCACGACGAGCATCAGCAATGCGGCGGCAGCGAGGCCTTTAAACGTGCGTGTCATCGGGAATCCTGCGGGTGTCTCTCTTCCTGCCAACCCTATATGGGACCAGCGGCAGCGGCAAATGTTTACACGATCCGGTCAGCAGTCGCCCGGCATGGCGCTGATGAGCTGCATCTGCAGCTGCTTCTGGAATTCGCTCTCGGCTACGTGTCTGGCCGGACGGTCTTTGCCGGAACAGGAAAGGAGAAGGAGCCCGGTCGCCTTGGCGATTACCGCCGACACAGCATTACGCACGTAAGCAACCCCCCGATCTGTTATTTTCGGAACCTGTAGTCCGCGCCCGAGGGGTACCGCAATTGTCGTCCGCAAACGTCCCCGATCGCAGAAGCCTGGCACTGGCCGTTCTCTGCGCTGCGGCATGCGCCGTCCTGGTCACCGCTCTGTCGTTCGACAATCAGGCAACCGCCGCTGCCGCCAAGCTCGCCGCGTCATCGGCGTTCGTGCTGACGGCCATCTCCGCCGGAGCGTTGGCGTCGGGCTACGGATCGGTCGTGCTCGCCGGCCTCGTGCTGTCCTGGTTCGGCGACGCATTCCTCATCGGGACGTCGCAACGCTGGTTCCTGCTCGGCCTTGCGAGTTTCCTGCTGGCACATATCGCGTACGTGACGGCGTTCGTGAACCTCGGCGTCGCGAGGCGCTGGATCCTCACCGCTTTCCTCCCTGTCCTCGCGATCGCGACCGGTGTACTGCTCTGGCTGCAGCCTCACGTGCCGCCGGAACTGATATGGCCCGTGCGTTTCTATACCGCGGTCATCAGCCTGATGGTCGTTACCGCGTTCGGCACCCTGGGGGCCGGGGCTACGCCGCTGATCGTTGCCGGCGCCTGTATGTTCTACCTCTCGGACCTGTCGGTTGCAGCGCTGCGGTTCACCGAACCGTCCTTCCCGACCTATGTGCTCGGTTTGCCGCTCTACTACGGCGCGCAGATTTGCCTCGCACTCAGCGTCGCGGCTAGCAGCAGTCGCGATCCCAGTAAGGCACGCCGGCAAAGCGGTCCGCCAGGAAGTCGATGAACTCGCGCACGCGGTATGAGAGGTGTCGCGTCGGCGGGTAGATCGCATACGCCGGGGTCACGGGCCACTGGTAGTCGCCCAGCACGGGCAGCAATTCGCCCCGGCTGATCAGTTCGCCCGCGATAAAGGTCGGCTGCAGGACGAGGCCCAGGCCCTTGCTCGGACCCGGCAAGTTCGCGGTGCAGGTACCGTTCGTCGGGCGACTGCGCAGCGCCTGACGCCGGTTCCGGTGCCCCGCCAGTCAGTATAAAATAAGTATTGACTTAATTAAGTAATTACTTATCATATTGGCATGGACGCTTTCCTGGCACTGGCTGACCCGACCCGCCGGCGGATCATCGAATCGCTCGCCGACGGCGAATCCGCTTTCGGTGATCTCGCCGAGCAGTTCGACATGAGCCGCCCCGCCGTCTCGCAGCACCTCAAGGTGCTGCGGCAGGCGGGGCTCGTTCGTGTACGCAAGGACGCGCAGCGCCGCATATACCGGCTGAATGCCGAAGGACTCGACGAGCTGGGTGAGTGGCTGGAAAGCGTCAGGCGCTTCTGGGGAGCGCGCCTCGATGACCTCGAACGCGCGCTCGAGGATCCGAATTGAGGGGGTAGGAATCATGAGTCACTACGGCGAACGTATCGACAACTCCACCGTGCGCTTCGAGCGCCTGCTGCCGGGCCCGATCGACCGCGTGTGGGAATACCTGACGGACGGCGACAAGCGGGCGACCTGGCTCGCGGGCGGCAACACCGAACTCAGGATCGGCGGCAAAGTCGAGCTGCATTTCCACAACGCGTCCTTGTCGGCACAGCCGGACATCGATCCACCGGACAAATACAAGGACCTGCCGGAGACGATGTCATTCGGCGGCACCGTGACCCGATGCGAGCCCAAAACCCTGCTGGCGCACACCTGGGAATTCGAAGACGAGTACTCGGAAGTCTGCTATGAACTCGAGGAGGTCGGCAAACAAGTGCGCCTGGTGCTCACCCACCGCCGGCTGTCCAGCCACGACGAAATCATCAGCGCGTCCGGCGGCTGGCATACGCACCTCGACATACTCGAGGACGTGCTCAGTGGCCGCGAACCATCGGCATTCTGGAAATCGCATACGCCGATCGAAGCCGAGTACGAGCGGCGATTCAGTTAAAGACTACTCCGGCTTTCTGAACTTCAGCGTCATCCGATTGGACTCACCGATGGCAGCGTACTTTGCCTTGAGTTCCTCGTCATCACGACTGGTCGCATAGGTCGGCGACAGGCGCCATACGATGTCGTCGTTCGACGGCTGGTCCTTGTCGTTGGCGTTGATGTCGCTCTCTGCCTCCAGCTCGAAACCGGCAGCGACCACCCTGTCGATGACGAACTGCTTTTTCATGTAACCGTGTGAGCCGTTCGCCCACTCGTCCGACATATTGTCGCGCGCGTGATGCTGAACTACGCCGAGAACGCCGCCCGGCTTCAAAACGTCGTAGGCATCTTTAATGGCCATGTCGAGATAATCGCCCTTGCCTTCCGACTGGAAACGCCAGACGTTGTGCAGCATGCGGACGAAGAACACGACGTCGGCCGTACCTGCCATTTCCTCGGGCATGGCGCCGAACCAGAATGCGCCTATGCTTGCACCATCCTCGCCGCGCCACTCCTCGGCGCCGGCGGGCCAGTTCTCCAGCCACTGCGACATTTCGGCCATGAACTCTTCGGTCGCGAACGGGAAGTTGGGCCAGAGATCCAGCGGGTAGTTCGCTCCGATCAGGCGGCCGTCGCCGCCGAGATACGGCAGCAGTATCCTGGTGTACCAGCCGCGCCCGGGCAGGCCTTCGACCACGGTCATGCCGGGTTCGATGCCGAAGAATTCAATCGTTTCCTGCGGGTGCCGGTACTGGTAGCGAGCTTTCGCGTCATCGGGCTGCGCAGCGAGCACCGACGCCAGTTTGCCCCCGTCGGCTACAGCAATGGCCGGCTGACAGGCGATGACTACAGCGGCGTAAAACGTGAACAAGCATTTGTTCATGGCACTTCCCCCTGGAGCATGTAGCGCCTGATTATGTTACTCGGGTCGAGCTGAAACAAGCAAGACCGCCGCTACTCGAGGCCCTGGAGCATCTCGAGCATGATGTCGCGCAACGTATCGATCTCCGTTTCGATGACGCGCTTGCTGCCGCGATCGGGTTCGCCGTTTTCATTTCGCGCGGCGAGTCCGTCCCAGTGTTCGGCCCAGGCGTCGAGCTGATCAGCGCAACCAGGTTGCGCTGCACTTGCTGTTTGAACGTTGCATACGGTGCCATCACCGTATCCAGACCGGGTGGTGGCCCGGTTTATTTCAGCGGTTCTTCGCGTTCCGAGGGCAATGGATTTGCAGCATTGCGCAGCCTGAGCAGCGCGGCTACGACGACGTGGGCGAACATTGTGACGTAGCGGTGCACACAGCCAGTATACGTCAACGGTATTTGCTATAAAGGAAGCAACTATCCCTGCAAGGACCCGGCATGAGCATCGAACGAACCGCATTTCTCGCTTTTGCTTTCTTACTCCTGACCGCCCCCGCACTTGCGCAGGCGCCCGCGACTCTGCGAATCGACTTCTACCATTCGGGAAATCACGAGATCGAAATGTTCAGCCTCGACCAGGTCGTACTCGAGCCGTTGCCGTGGACAGGCAACATGAATTACCCGATCGACGGAACGCTGAGAGGCAAATACCTGTTCGAGATCGTCGACCCCGAAAGCGGCACCATTGCCTGGTCCCGAAGCTTCAGCAGCATCTATGGCGAATGGGAGACGACGCGCGAAGCGAAACATATGAATCGCACCTTCCACGAGTCCGTGCGCTTCCCGGCACAGAACGACGAATTCGAACTCGTGCTCAAGAAGCGCAATGCGCGGAACGATTTCGAGGAGATCTGGCGCCTTCCCGTCGACCCGAACGACTACATGGTGCACCGGGAATCGGCGGCCTACGCCGACGGCGTCGTTGCGATACTCGACAACGGCGACCCGGCAACGAAAGTCGACCTGCTGATCCTCGGCGATGGCTACACGAAGGGAGAACACGACAAGTTCATCGCAAAAGCCCGGGAAGCCACGGACATACTGTTCGCCACCTCGCCGTTCAGGGAACGCAAGGACGACTTCAATGTCTGGGCGCTTGCGCCGGAATCGGCCGAGTCGGGCGTTTCCCGCCCGTCGACGAACACCTATCGCGACAGCCCGATCGGCACGGCCTATGATGCGTTCCGCGCCGTGCGTTATATGCTGACCTTCGATAACAAGAACATGCGCCGCATCGCATCGTCCACGCCGTACGATTTCGTGGAGATCCTGGCTAACAACGAGGTCTATGGTGGCGGTGGCATCTACGGTCTGTACGCCACGGCCGCGGCCGACAATGAATGGCTGCCGTACCTTTTCGTCCACGAATTCGCCCACCACTTCGCAGGGCTTGCCGACGAGTACTACACCAGCGCTGCGGTGTATGAATCGCCCGAGGTCATTGTCGAACCTTACGAACCGAACGTTACGGCCCTTCTCGATCCTGCCGAACTCAAGTGGAAGCACCTTGTTCCACCGAACACGCCACTGCCGACGCCATGGCCGAAAGAGGCGTTCGAGGAGCATTCGATCGCCGTGCAGAAGCGCCGCGCCGAGATGCGCGCCGCCAATGTGGCGGAGGACGAGATGAATGCCCTGTTCCGCTATACGAGGGAGTTCACCGAGGACCTCTTCAGCGGGGCCGAGCACCGCGACACGATCGGGGCGTTCGAAGGTGCGAACTACCAGGCCAGGGGGTACTACCGCTCCGAATTGAACTGCCTCATGTTCACGCGTGTCGAATACTTCTGCAGGGTATGCAGCGCGGCGATCGAAGATGTCATCGACGAGTACAGCAAACAGTAGGGACGCAGCGTCCTGTAGGAGCGCTTCTCGAAGCGCGACCTGTTTGAGTCCGATCGCGCGCCGAGGGGCGCTCCTTCAGGTGATGATTTGCGTCACCGGGCTGCTGGCCGCCTGCGCGGACAACCCCTCGGCAGTCCGCGATGCCGGCGCGGAGCAGCGGTCGCTGCGGTGTGCCCACGACGAAACGCTGACCTGCATCGAGAAGATGGGAAAGACCCAGAGCTGCACCTGCACCACCCGCGAAGACCTGCGGAAGATCGTCGAACCCGAAAGACACTAGGAGTTTGACACCGAGTCGGGCGCCTGATCGTAGCTACTATGTGCGACAGCTCCCGGTTCGGAATTTTTGTCGACAAACCGTAGGAGCGGGCCTGGGCCCGCGATCGCGGTTCGAGAACCGCTCCCACAGCCGTAATCTCAACTCCGCAGCTTGTATCCGGTCTTGAAAATCCAGCGCACGACGAGCAGGCAGGCGCCGAGGAAAGAAATCGTCATGCCGAGGCTAAGCCCCACGTGGACGTCCGCATTCTCGTAGAAGCTCCAGCGGAAACCGCTGATGAGGTACACGACGGGGTTGAAGAGGCTGATCGTCTGCCATACCGGCGGCAGCATGCTGATCGAGTAGAACGTGCCGCCGAGGAAGGTCAGCGGCATGATGACCAGTATCGGCACGATCGTGAGCTTCTCCCAGCCGTCGGCCCAGATGCCCAGGATGAAGCCGAACAGGCTGAATGAGACCGACGTCAACACGAGAAATAGCGCCATCACGACGGGGTGCGCGATGTGGATGTCGACGAAGAAGCTTGCCGTGACCAGGATGATCACGCCGATGATGACGGACTTCGTCGCAGCTGCACCGACATAACCGAGGAGTATCTCGAAGTACGATATCGGCGCCGACAGCACCTCGAAGATCGTGCCGGTGAATTTCGGGAAGTAGATAGCGAAAGACGAGTTCGAGATGCTCTCGGTCAGGATCGCAAGCATGATGAGACCCGGCACGATGAACGAGCCATAACTCACGCCGTCGATCTCGGTAATGCGCGACCCTATCGCTGCACCGAAGATCACGAAATACAGCGACGTCGACAGCACGGGCGCCACGATGCTCTGCACGAGGGTGCGCCGCATGCGTGCCATCTCGAAACGGTATATCGATTTCACTGCCTGGAAGTTCATCGTTCTTTCTTCACCAGGTCTACGAAGATCTCCTCGAGCGAACTCTGCGACGTATCGAGGTCGTGGAAGGCGATGCCTGCCTTCCCGAGTTCACCGAGCAGTGTGGTAATGCCGGTACGCTCGCGCTGCGAGTCATAGGTATAGATCAATTCGTTGCCATCGTCCTGAAGTTCCAGGCCGTAGCCGGATAACGACGCCGGGATTTCCGCCAGCGGCTCATTGAGCATCAGGAACAGCTGCTTCTTGCCCAGCTCACGCATCAGGCTCGCTGTCTCCTTGACGATGATGATCTCGCCATGATTGATGACGCCGACCCGGTCGGCCATTTGCTCGGCCTCCTCGATGTAATGCGTGGTCAGGATGACGGTGACGCCGGATTCGCGCAGCTCCCGGACGACGTTCCACATGGCCTGCCGCAATTCGACGTCCACGCCCGCCGTCGGCTCGTCGAGGAACAGGAGCTCGGGTTCGTGGGCAAGGGCCTTCGCGATCAGCACACGTCGCTTCATGCCGCCCGATAGCCCGATGATCGGGCTGTCTTTCTTGTCCCAGAGCGACAGCGACCGCAGGACCTTCTCGACGTGCGCCGGGTTCGGCGGCTTGCCGAACAGGCCGCGGCTGAAACTCGCGGTGTTCCATACGGTCTCGAAGGTCTCGACCGGCAACTCCTGCGGGACCAGGCCGATCATTGCCCGCGTGGCGCGGAAGTCGGTGGCTATATCGTTGCCGCCGACGAGTACCGTGCCGCTGGTTTTGTTGACGATGCCGCAGACGATATTGATCGCCGCGCTCGATCTCGAGACTGACGTCTTTCAGCGCCTCGAAGCCGCCCGCGTAGGTCTTGTTGAGGTTTCTGACATCGAGTATCGGCTGCATGCGCGAATGGTACGCGCGCTAGAAATACTTCGCGAGCTGGATCTGCACGTAGTCATCGCGCACGACCGCGAACGTATTGTCCTGCGGCCCGGCGCCGGAAAATGCCCGCGCACGCACTTCCAGTGAAATGCTGTCGCCGATGCGCCGTTCGGCCTCGACATTGAAGAACGTCTCGCCGGTCACGGTGTCGTAAGCAATGCCCGCAAGCAACGCGGTGTCCTGCGTATCGTTCAGCGCCAGCCGAAAGCCTGCGAAGACATCGTTGTCCGCCGTCGTGAACGGTTCGAGTTCACTGCGTCCGTCATACTGGTACTCGAGCAAGACACCAATATCGGCGCCGGACTGCGCCACCTGGTAGAACGTGTATTCGAAGCCGCCCACCGCGGCCGCGAACGTCTCGGAGTAACCATTCCGTGCAATCGCCTCCAGCTTCCACAGCCAGGCGTCACGGGTGTACTGCAGGTCGACGCCGAGCTGGTCGATCCGGTCGTAATGCGGCAGCAGCACAAGCGCGTCATCCGCCGGGATGAGCCGCGGTTCGCGGCTGGTGCCGCTGAAGACGCTCAGGCCCACATCGATATCGCCGATGTAGTGGCTGTAGCGCAGCGCCACGTCGACGTGGTACTCATCACTCGAAGATTCGTAGACGGCACGATCGCTGTCGACCGGCAACGGCGTTCGCAGCCGGCCGTCGACACCCGGGTAGTTACGCTCCCGGAAATACG
>JAACFE010000139.1 GCA_009937525.1 Gammaproteobacteria bacterium | reverse complement strand
ACACCCTCGTTGGCGCGGTGCTCGGCGTAGGCCTTGCACGGGGGATCGAGGCAATCGATCTGCGAGTCGTTGCGCGAATTTTCGTTTCCTGGGTAATTACGATTCCCGCCGGCGCGTTTCTCGCGATCGTGTTTTTCTTTATATTCAAAACCATTCTGCCCTGATCCGGATTGTCTTGCAGAAGTTGCTGTGTTCTGATCGCGGACTGAATCAACAATCGAACCGATTCGCGATGCGCAAACCGAAGATCTTTCTCGCAGCCGTCCTGCTGCCGCTATCTCTTGCTCTCGGACAGACCAGCGATGCGCCGATCGTTCGCTACGGCGACCTGCGGCATCCGATATTCGGGGCGAACGGCATGGTGTCGTCGCAGAACGCGCACGCAACGGAAGTCGGCGCACAAGTGCTCGCTGATGGCGGCAACGCAGTTGACGCCGCGGTCGCAGTTGGTTTCGCGCTGGCGGTGACCTTGCCGCGGGCGGGCAACCTCGGCGGCGGCGGCTTCATGCTGGTACATGACGCCGACTCGGGTGAGACGGTGGCGATTGACTATCGCGAGGCAGCGCCGAAGCGCGCCGGACGCGATATGTTTCTCGACGAGGATGGCAATGTCGACAAGGACAAGGCTCGCTTCAGCCACCTTGCCGCCGGCGTGCCGGGGACCGTAGCCGGCCTGTGGCGCGCGCACAGGGACTACGGACGGCTGCCGTGGAAGCGCCTTATCGAGCCTTCCATCAGCCTGGCTCGCGACGGATTCGCGGTTACCTATGATCTTGCCGGATTGCTCGCATCGCGCAAGGAACGCCTGTGCCGTTTCGAAGCGGCGTGCCGATATTTCTACAAGCCGGGCGGCGAGCCCTATGAACCGGGTGAGCGCTTCGTGCAGAAGGATCTCGCCGATACGTTGGAAGCGGTCGCCAACGACGGCCCTGAAGCTTTCTACAAGGGCAGGATCGCGGAGAAGATCGTCGCGGAGATGGAAAAGCACGGCGGGCTTGTGGACGCTGAGTCGCTAGCGGGCTACGAGCCGGCGATTCGCGATCCGGCGCGCGGTACCTACCGCGGCTTCGAGGTCGTCACGATGCCGCCACCGAGTTCAGGCGGCATCCACGTCGTGCAGATGCTCAACATTCTCGAGAATTTCCCGATGGCAGAGTTCGGCTCCGGCAGCGCGGACGCAGTCCACGCGTTGGCAGAATCTGCGCGTCTCGCTTACGCGGACCGCAGCAAGCACCTGGGTGATCCGGACTATTACGACGTGCCGGTCGAGTGGCTCATGAGCAAGGCCTATGCCAGGGAGCTCGCGGCGAGCATCGACATGCGGCGGGCACGGCCGTCTTCCGATGTCGCACCGGGCGTGCCGCCGGCCTACGAGAGTCCCGACACTACCCATTACTCGGTGATCGATCGCGACGGCAATGTCGTCTCGAACACGACCACCCTGAATTTCTCCTTCGGTTCGGGTATCGCGGTTGCGGGTGCTGGGTTCCTGCTCAACAACGAGATGGACGATTTTTCTGCAAAGGCTGGCGTACCGAATGCCTACGGCCTGATCGGCCACGAGGCAAACGAGATCGAAAGTGGCAAGCGGCCACTCAGTTCGATGACGCCCACCATCGTCCTGAACGGCGGCAAAGCCTGGTTCGCGACCGGCAGCCCGGGAGGCAGCCGTATCATCACAACCGTGCTGCAGATGATCGTCAACGTCATTGACCACGGGATGAATATCGCGGAAGCGGAGGCTGCGCCGCGCATGCATCATCAGTGGTTGCCGGATGTGCTGCAGCTCGAGTCCGGCTTCAGCCCCGACACGATTCGTATACTCGAAGCCCGCGGCCACACGATCGCGGCAACGCAATGGTCGATGGGCAGCCTGCAGACGGTTGCCTGGAAGGATGGCGTCTTCAGGGGTTCTTCTGATCCGCGTAGGCCCAATGCGGCCAGCATCGCACCCGCAAACGACTAGCCGCCTAGACTGAACGCAGGTACCACTCGTAATCGAGCGGGCTGATCGTGTTATGAAACGCCGCGGATTCCGCGCGGCGATTGCCCAGGAAAAACTTGCAGTAGTCCTTGCCGAGATAGGCCGGCAGCACCTTGCTGCGCGAGAACTTTTCAAGCGCGGCATCCCAGCGGACGGGAATCCGTGTCTTGAGCGAGACAAACTCGCCTTCCTCGATCATTCGGCCAGGGTCGGCCTTTTTCGTCAGCCCGCGGTGTACGCTGGCCGCGATGGCCGCCGTGACCAGGTAGGGGTTTGCATCCGCACCGGCGACACGGTGCTCGAAACGCAGATTCTTCTGATCGGACATCGGCACGCGTATGGCCACGGCGCGGTGGTTGACGCCCCAGTTCGGTTCGACGGGCGCGAACATCTCCGGCCGCAGTCGCCGGTAGGAGTTGGCATTCGGCGCAAAGATCGCCGTGCTCTCGGGCATCGTCTGCAGCAGCCCGCCGATCGCGTGCCGCAGTCGTGCCGAGAAGGGTGGCGACGCGAGCTTGTCCTTGCCCTGCGAGAAGTAATTGACACCGTTCCTGTCGACCAGGCTCATGTGCACGTGCAGCCCGCAGCCGCTTTCTTCCTCGAAGGGTTTGGCCATGAAGCAGGCGACGAAGCCGTGTTTGCGCGCGGCTGCCTTGATGATGCGCTTCAACAGCACCGCGTGATCGCAGGCAAGCACGGGATCGTCGACATGCCGCAGGTTGACCTCGAACTGCCCCTGCGCGTATTCGGAAATCGCGGACTCGGCCGGGATAGCCTGGGCTTCGCACCAGGCGTAAACATCGTTGAGGAACGCTTCGACTTCCCACAGGTCGTCGTGACTGTAAACCTGGGTGCCCGGCTGCGGCACCCCGAAGCCCGGCACGCGAGGTGCCCCCGGCGTCGGCTTGTCCGCATTTGCATCGAGCAGGTAGAACTCGAGTTCGGTCGCCATCACGACCGTCAGTCCCTTCTTATAAAGTGGTTCCAGCGCCCTCTCCAGCACGGTCCGAGGGTCCGCGAAGAACGGCGTGCCGTCTTCTTCGTGATAGCGGAACATCGCCTGGGCCATGGGGCGTTCGGACCACGGCACCGGCGCGACGCTGCCCGGCACCAGGCGGCATGCCTTGTCCGGGTCGCCGTCCGCCTCGCTGAAGGGAAAACCGGGTACGGTGTAGCCGAGTCCGTCGAGCAAGACGATGCCTGCGCACATCGAGAAGCCGTTATCGCAGACTTTCTGCATGTCTTCCGCCTGGATGCGCTTGCCTTTGAGGAAGCCGTGCATGTCGGCCACCAGCAATTCCATGGACAGGGTATCCGGCTGCGCTTTCAGCAGTTTGCGGAGTTCCGCCTTAAGGGGATTTGTCTTTCTTTGCGCCACGAACCGCATGTTAACATTCCGGGAATTTCAAGCGGCAGGAATAAGCACATCAAAATCAAGAGCCTGTACGCCCGACCCCGGGTGATCCCCAGTTTTTGTGTGAGCGCGTTGATGCTCGCATGGCCGCTGGGTGCCGCAGCCCTCGAAGCCGAGGTTCCCGGAATCGTGCTCGACGAGGTGCCGTTCGAAGCCGTCATCAGCGGCGTGCCGGCCGGCGCAGCGGTAGATGCCCGGCTCGATGGCAAACAGTACTCGGCCACGGCGGACGGCTCCGGCACGGCCACGCTGGCCGACCTGGTCGTCAGCGGAAGCGGTGATTTCACGCTCGACTACGCGGCAGGCGCCGAGACCGGTTCCGCCGACCTGCGCGTGATGCCAGGCTGGGTGTCGCTGTTGCCGGCATTCACGGCGATTACTGTCGCCCTGATCATCCGCAGCGTCGTGCCGGCACTATTGCTCGGGATATGGCTCGGCGCGACGGCGCTGAATTCGTTTACGCCGAAAGGCGCAGCCGTCGGCCTGCTCGATTCGTTCCAGGTTTTTGTCGCCGACGCCGTTGCCGACGCCGATAATGCGGCCATCATTCTGTTCACGATGATGATCGGCGGCATGGTGGGCATCATTACGCGTAACGGCGGAATGATGGCTATCGTAAAGATGGTGGTCAGCCGTGCGCGAACCGCGATGGGTGCCCAGGTCGCGGCATGGCTCATGGGGCTGATGATATTCTTTGACGACTACGCGAATACACTCGTCGTCGGCAACACCGCGCGCCCGATCACGGATCAACTGAAGATTTCCCGCGAGAAACTTGCATACATCGTCGATTCGACGGCGGCGCCCGTCGTGAGCATCGCGTTGATCACGACCTGGATCGGCTACGAGGTCAGTCTGATCGACCAGGCCCTGCAGGGCATCGACGGACTTGCCGATGTGCCCGCTTACGCGATTTTCCTGCAGTCGATCCCCTACAGCTTTTATCCGATTCTCGCGATCGCATTCGTCTTCATGGTTGCGGTTACGGGTCGCGACATCGGCCCGATGTACACGGCGGAGCTGCGGGCCCGCAATGGCAGGGTACTGTCGGTCGACGAAGACGCAGAATCGGAGAATGGCGATACGCTGGAGCCGAAGCCCGACGTGCCCGCCCGGCCCCTGAATGCGTTCATACCGATCATCGTACTGGTCGTGGCGCTGCTGGGCGGGCTTTACGCGACGGGCGAGGGTGATTCGATCCGGGAGATTATCGGCGCCGCGAATCCGTACAAGGCGATGATGTGGGCGTCGTTCATCGGCGCGCTGACCGCGGCGGCGATGTCCATCGGGCAGCGCATACTGACGACGCACGAGGCCGTCGATGCCTGGTATAGCGGCGCTCGGGCCACGTTGTTCGGCATGATCGTGCTGGTGCTCGCGTGGTCCATGGCCGACGTCACCACGGCGCTCAACGCCAAGGGCTACCTGATAACCGTCCTCGGCGAGTCGATGCCCGCCGCATGGGTACCCGCTGCCGTGTTCGTGCTTGCGGGCGTGACGGCATTTGCGACGGGGACCAGCTGGGGCACGATGGGCATCCTGGTGCCGCTCGTGATACCGCTGGCGTGGGCGGTGATGAGCGTCAACGGCATGACCGAAGCCGGCGACATGCACATCCTGTATTCGTCCGTTTCCTGCGTGCTTGCCGGCGCCGTCTGGGGTGATCATTGTTCGCCGATCTCGGACACCACCGTGCTGTCGTCGATCGCGTCGGGCTGCAACCATATCGAGCACGTGCGAACCCAGTTGCCGTACGCGTTACTGGTGGGCCTGGTTGCGATCGTGATCGGAACCGTACCGGGCGGCTACGGTGTTCCGCCCTGGGTCTCGCTGCTCGTGGGCGGCGTCATACTCTACGTGGTATTGCGCCTGCGCGGGCGGCAGGCCGACGTCGACGCGGCCGGCTGAGCCCCGTCCAACCTATACTCGGCCGCATCGCCTGGCGTATGCTCTAGCCTCCTAACCGCAGAGGAGTGCCGGGGTCCGTCCCCATATGCGCCCGAAACCGATTATTGGAATACCGGCCGACCGCCGCATTCTCGAGCCTCACCCGTTTCACATGGTGGGCGAAAAATACCTGAAAGCCGTTATCGAGGCCGCCAACGCGGTCCCGTTGATCATCCCGGTACTCGCGGACGACCTCGCGATCGACGAACTCGTGGACCAGGTCGACGGGGTCTTGCTGACCGGCAGCCCGAGCGACCTGGAGCCGCACCATTACGGCGGGGAGTCCGACGATCCCGACGCACTTCGCGATCCGCACCGCGATGCCCTTACGTTGCCGATAGCCCGGCACGCTTTGG
>JAACFE010000049.1 GCA_009937525.1 Gammaproteobacteria bacterium | reverse complement strand
CGGTCGATGTAACCGACGAGGAGATCACGGAGTACTACGAAGCGAACCGGGACGACTATTACGTCGATTCCTACGCGACGTTCACGCACGTCTACTTCAGTAACGACCGTCATGGCAGGGAGCAGGCCCGGCAGCTCGCCGAGGCCAAGCTCGCGGAACTCAACGACGGCAATGTGCCGTTCGCCGAGAGCACGCGCCACGGTGAGCGTTTCCTGTACAACGTCAACTACGTCGAGCGCACCGAGGATTTCGTCGCCAGCCACTTCGGCAGGGCGATGGCGGCGGCGGTGTTCGAACTGGCGCCGGACGAGGGACGCTGGCACGGGCCCTTCGAATCGGCGTACGGGCAGCATCTCGTCATGCTTACGAAACGGACGGACGGGCTTTACCCGCCGCTCGAGGAGATCGCGGACAGCGTCCGTGAGGATGCATTACGCATCAAGCTCGACGAGCAGAACGAGCGCGCCGTGCAGGCGATCGTGGATACCTACGACGTGCGCATGGGCGACGTGCGCGGTACGGGCGGATGAAACTGCGCGGCCTGGTCACGGTCTGTCTGCTGCTTGGCGCCAGCCTCGCCGGGGCGCACGACTCGCGGCCGAACTTCGTCGAGATCATCGAGACGGAGCCGAATGTCTTCAGCGTACAGTGGAAGATCCCCGCGACGGTGCCCAACGCGGCGCTGCCGACGATACATATGCCCGCAAGCTGCGCGACGGACGCACGCCTCGCCATGCAGCAGTCCGGCGGCGCCTACCAGGGGCGGCTGGTCTATAACTGCCCGGACGGGCTGTCCGGCCGGGAGGTCAGGATCGAGTTCCCGATCATCAACCCGTCGTTATCATCGCTGTTCCAGGTGCGCCTTCTGAACGGCGAACAGTACGTCAGGATCCTCAAGCCCGAGGAAAGCAGCTGGACGGTCCCGGATGCAGAGAACAAGCTCGCCGTCGCGGGCCAGTACACCCTGCTCGGCATCGAGCACATCTGGATCGGCATCGACCACCTGCTGTTCGTCACCTGCCTGCTGCTGATTGCGCGTACGGTGCGCAAGGTGCTCATCACCATTACCGGCTTCACGCTCGCGCATTCGATTACGCTGTTCCTGTCGGCGCTCGACGTCATCCGCATCCCGACCCCGCCGGTGGAAGCCGCGATCGCGCTGAGTGTCGTGTTCCTCGCCTGGGAGATCGTCAAGAACGACGAATCGCAGCTGACGTTCCGCTACCCGGTCGCGGTTTCCACGTCGTTCGGGCTCCTGCACGGCTTCGGCTTCGCCGCCGTCCTGCGCGATATCGGGCTACCACAAACACAATTGCCCACGGCGCTGCTGTTCTTCAATGTCGGCGTGGAGATCGGCCAGATCCTGTTCGTGCTGGCGCTGGTTGCCGCTTTCCTTGCGACCCGACCGCTATTGAAACGGCTGCTTTCGGCTCAAGATCACGAGGTGCACTGGACGTGGGTCACGACACCCGCCAGCTACGTGATCGGCGGGCTCGCGAGCTACTGGCTGATCGATAGAGTTTCGGGGTTCTGGGTATAGGAATGTCCGGGCGTCGCGTCATGCAAAAAATCGAGCGGAATCCGCGATATACTGCGCATTCCGCAAAGCCCGAGCAGAACAACAATATGGGGAGAATATGGCGGACGATCTGCATCTCAATCCGTTGACTGGCAACCAGGAATTCAACCGGCTGATCGCCGAGTTCTCCGAGCTGCGCGATGCCGAAAGCTCGGAGTCCGTGCGACAAAGAATCTGGGAGCGATTCGGTGCCGAAGGCGCCGTCTTCATCTCCGACATGGCGAGTTTCTCGAGCACCTCGAGAAAGATCGGCGTCTGCCATTTCCTCAAGCTGATCCATCGGGCGCGCCAGATCATCGCCCCGCTAATCGCAAGCAACAACGGCCTGCTGCTCAAGTGCGATGCGGACAACTGCTATGCGTTTTTCGAAAGCACTGATGATGCCGTCCGCGCGAGCTTCGACATCAACGCGGAACTCTTCCGGCACAACGACGAATTCGGCCTGACCGAGCAGATCTACCTGTCCGTCGGCATCGACTACGGCCGGGTCCTGCTGATCGGCGACATGGAGTTTTTCGGCGATCCCGTGAACACGGCATCCAAGCTCGGCGAGGACCTGGCAATCAAGGCGGAAACGCTGGTTACGAAGCGGGCGATGGAACATTCGACCCTGAAAATTCCGGAGATGGCGGAACGCATGGTGGCGCGTATATCGGACATCGAGATCAAATACGTGCGCCTGCCGATGACGGAAATCGAAAGGACCGAGCTGGAATGAGCCGTCAGCTCAGCGAGGTACGGGCGCTGCGCAGCGTGCTGGAAGTCACGCGCAAGCTCAGTGCACCGTTCGACCTGGATACGATGCTCACGGAGGTCGTTAACGCCGCGCGGGAGGTACTCGACGCGGACCGCGGCACGGTATTCCTCTATGACGAGAACTCGCATGAACTGGTGGTGCGAGTCGCAACCAATCTCGGCAGCATCCGCATCCCTGCCGACAAGGGCATCGTGGGCGAATCGGCGATGTCCCGGAAGCTCATCAACGTTCCCGACTGCTACGCGGACGATCGCTTCAATCGCGCCATCGACAAGGAGACCGGCTATCAATCCCGCTGCATGCTCACGATCCCGCTGATCGGCTTCGAGGACACGCTGATCGGGGTGCTGCAGATCCTCAACAAGAACAAAGGTGTCTTCGACGACGAGGACGAGTTCGTCGCGACGGCCCTTGCCGCGCAGGCGGCTGTTGTCCTCCACCGGGCCAAGCTGATCGAATCGATGATCGCGAGCGAAAGGCTCGACCGGGAGATCACGGTGGCGCGCGACGTGCAGATGGGCACGCTGCCCAAGGAGATGCCGAAAATCAGAGGTTATGGCTTCGCCGGCGCATTCTCGCCGACCGACCAGACCGGCGGCGACCTGTACGATTTCGTGCGGCTGCCGGACGAACGCCTGTTCCTGCTTATGGGCGACGCGACCGGTCACGGCATCGGACCAGCACTCAGCGCGACGCAGGTCCGAGCAATGCTTCGCGTCGCTCTGCGCCTCGGCGCGGACCTCGACGATGTGTTCGTCAACATCAACGACCAGCTCGTCGAGGACCTCCCGGAGGATCGCTTCGTGACGGCGTTCTTCGGCCTGCTGAACGCGAACACGCACACGGTTCGATTTCACTCGGCGGGCCAGGGGCCGATCATGCATTTCCATGCGGCCGACAGAACCTACGACTGGCACGAGCCGTCGACCTTCCCCCTCGGGTACATGGCCCAGGAGAACCTGGGGCCGGGCGCCGCGATCCGGCTCGAACCGGGCGACATACTGGGCCTGATTTCCGACGGCATCTACGAGTACGAAAACGAGGTAGGGCTGCAGTTCGGCCAGAAGGGGGTCGCGTCAGTCATCGACGCCATGCCGGGCGGCAAAGCCGAGGAACTGGTGCCGGCGATCATGCACGCGGCGCGGATGCACGGCGGCAGTGCACCGCAGGCAGACGACATCACCATCGTGCTCGTCAGGCGCAATTTCTAGCACCATGTCCGGACAGCCGTTCAAGCGCAGCATCGATTCGGTAGCCGAGATCTACCGGTTCAGCGAGGACGTCATGTCGGCCGCTGATATCGACGAATCGGTTCGTTTCGCGATCCACCTCGCCATGGAGGAACTGTTCGTCAACCTCGTAAGCTATAACCCCGGGGCCGAGCAAGACATCCTGATCGACGTACAGACCGCCAACAAAGGCGTGGTTGTTACCATCGTCGACCATGACGCCGCCGAATTCGACGTCACGAAAAAGCGGCCCGTGGACATTGAAGCGTCGCTCCGGGAGCGCAAACCGGGCGGACTGGGCCTGCACCTGATTCAACATATGGTCGATACGCTCGAATACGACTATCGCGGCGGCCGGAGTAAAATTCGTTTCAGCAAGGAGCCGGAAACACGCCATGTTTGAGATCGATTACGCCGAAAGTGGCGAGGTTATTTGCAGTGGGCGCCTGGACGCGGCGCAGAGCGCGAAGGCCGAGGCTTTCCTGGGACGCCTGGATACCAGCCAGACGCTGGACTTTGGACGCCTGGAATACATTTCGAGTGCCGGGTTGGCTATACTGTTGAAAACACAAAAACGACTGTCCGAGAGCGGCGCAGCACTAAAAATAATAAACGTCAACAAGCACATATACGATATTTTCCGCTACTCGGGCTTTAGCGCGATCTTCGAGATCGAGACCCTGTAGATCGATTACGGGGCAAAGAGGGAGGTTCCTCGGCCAACTTTTCCTGTGGCCGCCTGTAGGTATGAGTGAGCCAGACGACACAAAGCTGATGGAGCGGTGCAACAACGGCGATCGGCATGCGTTCGAGCTGCTATTGGCCAAGTATGAGAAACCGGTCTTCAATGCAGCGTACAGGATGCTCAACAGTCCTGACGATGCTCGCGACGTAACGCAGACTGTATTTCTCAAAGTGTACGAGCACCTCGACCAGTACGACCCGAAGTATCGTTTCTTCAGCTGGATTTACCGCATAACGCTGAACGAATCCATCAACTGGCTCAAGAAGACGAATCGCCTGGACGCGCTCGTGGAAGATACGGCTGATACCGCGGGCGGTCCGGAACAAGAGGCAACCAACGAACAGTTGAGCGAGGGCATGCAGGCGGCGCTAATGACAATCAGTCCGGACTATCGGGCCGTAATCGTCCTGAAGCATCTGCTCGGATGCAGCTACCAGGAGATCAGCGAGATACTCGAGATCCCGGTGAAGAAGGTCAAGTCGAGGCTCTATACGGCACGCCAACTTCTGCAGGAAACCCTCATCGCACGCGGATTACACTGATGACTATCGATCCGAAATACTTCGAGCTGATCCAGGCTGACATCGACGGTGAGATCGACGATGCCGGCAAGGTCGACCTCGAGAACTTCCTTGCCGAGAGCGAAGAGGGCCGGGCGGTCTACGAGGAACTCGAGACGCTCTGCCGGTCTCTTGACGGCCTGCCGACAATCGACCCGCCGGCGCATCTCCGGCACGTGCTCCTGAACCAGGCGCCGGTCAGGGCGGCGCCGCAGCCCGCGCCAGATATCCTGCAGCGCCTGTTATCGGGCCCCATGCTCGGCTACGTCGGTGTATTTGCCGCCGGCGTCGCCCTTACGCTCGCGCTGGTCGATTCGGATCAGATTTCGCGAGGCGCATTCGACGACGTCACCGGGCTCGTCGGCACCATCGCCGACCCCAGATTCAATGCGCCGGAGCACGGCATGATCTCCGTCGACGAGAGTGAGGTCGCGGGTACCGTAACGTTGCGCAGCACAGGGCCGCTGCTCATAGTCGACTTCGACCTGAGCGCCCGCCAGCCCGTCGAGATTGTCGCGGGCTACTCGGACAGGACCATATGGTTCAACGGCTTTGCCCAGCTCGAGAGCACCGGCACCAGCATCGCGGCCGAGACCGGAGCGGTTACGCTGAAGATGGACGGTAAACGGCGCTACGCCGTGTACCTGAATAACCCGGGCATGCGCCCGACCACGATCAACCTGAAGTTCAGGGCTGACGAACGGGTGATCCACGAGGCACAGCTGAGTTTCTCGGAGGGCGGCTAGGCCATTCGGGAATCTGACCAACTTTTCCTGCGCAGGCAAGTATTGTCGTATAGGAAAAATATTTGAAGTGTCCTGAATCAGGGGACACAAGGGGAACGGAAATGGCTACAAGCAACAAAACAATTCCCATCTTGATCGGGGCAGTCGTCCTGGTTGCGGTTGTCTGGGTCGGCAACAACATGTCGACGGACGATGAAGTGACCGGCACGGTCGCACCAGCCGAAAGGTATCGCGCCAATCAGCCCGGTGCAGATGACATCCAGCTGGGTGACCAGGAACTGCAGACTTTCATGCAATCCGACACCTTCGAACGCCTGGTCAACGACAAGGCATTCCGCGACGCAATGACCAGCGACGCCATGATGAGCGCACTGAGCAACGACCGCTTGCGTGCGTCGCTGGACAATGCTGCTGTGCGCGAAGCGCTGCGGGATAATCAACTTCGAGAAAGCCTCCGTTCGGAGAAACTCCACGACGCGCTCTCGGATGCCGCGTTGCAGGAGGCGCTGAAAAGCGAAAACGTACGGGCAGCATTTGCCGACGAGCGGGCGCGGGAGGCCATTACCTCGGACGCCATGCAGGAAGCACTGCGCGACAATAATTTCCGGGCAAGACTGGCGGATCGGGCATTCGTCGAGCGCCTGGGCAGCGAGAAATTTGGCGAAGCATTGCGCGGCCTGAATTTCAACGAACAGATGACGTTTGATGCTTATGCCGACGCGGTACGCAGTGAAGCGATCATGAATGCGCTCGTAGACGCTGCCTATGTCGATGCGATCGCTTCAGAGAACGTGTTCGAAGCGATGCGTGACGCCAATTTCCGTGCGGGATTGACGAACGAAGCCTTCCTTGGTGCGGCCGAAAATGCCGCGCTCCGAGACGCCCTGAGCCGTGAAGCGGTTCGTGCGGGCCTGAAATCAGAAGCAATGCGCAACGCGTTGGCCAGCGAACAGGTCCGCGCCAATCTTAGCGATAGAGCTTTTGTCTCCGCACTGGCCAGCAATGCCTTGCACGAAGCCCTGCGGCAGGAACAGCTGTTCGAGGCTTTGAAGAGCAATGCGCTTCATGAAGCATTGAACGTGGAGGCCTTCCGCGACAACCTGCGGAACGCGGCCTTCGTGAGTCAACTGCGAACGGCGGCACTGAGTGAGCGAGCCTTCGAACGGGCACGGGAGCAATAATCTTACTTGTGCGGACTTGCTGAATGCGGGGTGGCCTACCTCTGATGGCAGCGCTGGCGGTCGGATCGACCGCCAGCGTTTCCGTTTGCGCGCAGGGCCTCAGTTACGTCGAGACCGAGGACCTGCGGCTCCTGTACTTCGATCCGACGGAGACGTACCTCGTTCCCCGCGTCATCCAGACATTCCACGGATCGCTTGACCGCCAACGCAGCATCCTCGGCTACGAACCGGGCGAGAAGACCACCATCCTGCTGACCGATTTCGCCGACTATGGCAATGCCGGCGCCAGCGCCGTCCCCGCAAATTCCGTTATCGTCGATATCGCACCGCTCCCCCTCACGTTCGAAACCTCCGCGCCGGCTGAGCGCATGTACACGATCATGAACCACGAGATGGTCCATATCGCGACCACGGATCAGCCTGCCGGCGTGGATCTTCGGTATCGCAAGCTGTTCGGCGGCAAGGTGCTACCGGTCGCGAAGCACCCGGAGACGATCTTTTACCAGTACCTGACCGCGCCGAGGAAATCTAGCCCACGCTGGTTCCTCGAGGGTATTGCCGTCTTCATGGAAACCTGGATGGCCGGCGGTCTGGGCCGCGGCCAGGGACCGTACGACGAGATGATGTTTCGCTCTATGGTGCGTGACGACGCGCACTTCTACGACCCACTTGGTCTCGTGGCCGAGGGCGTGCGTATCGATTTCCAGGTCGGCGCGAATGCCTACCTGTATGGCGGGCGTTTCATGACTTATCTCGCCTACGCCTACTCGCCCGAGATGGTCATCGAATGGGTACGGCGGACCGACGATAGCGAGCGCTCCTATATCAGGGAGTTCGAGCGCGTGTTCGGCAAGCCTCTGAATGACGGCTGGCAGGAGTGGATCGACTGGGAACACGAGTTCCAGCAGCAGAATCTCGCGTCGATCAGGCAGTTCGAAACCACCGAGTACGAGGACCTGTCGGAAGGCGGCCTGGGCTCGGTCTCCCGCGCTTACTACGATTCAAACCGCAACAGCCTCATTGCCGGCATACGTTACCCGGGCGTGGTTGCCCACGTCGGCGAATACTCGCTGGAGACCCGTAAGATACGCCACCTCGAAGACATCAAGGTGCCGATGATGTACCGCGTGACCTCGGTCGCGTACGATGCCGATTCCGAGACCGTCTTCTACACGGCCGACAACTACGCCTACCGTGATCTGATAGCACTGGACATCAACACGGGCAAGGCGCGCATGCTGCTGCACGATGCGCGCATCGGCGAGCTCGTCTACAACCGCTCCGACCGCTCGATCTGGGGAATACGACACCTGAACGGCTACGTGTCGCTGGTACGAATTCCTTATCCCTACGAGGAATGGAATCTCGTGCATGCGTTCCCCTACGGGACGATCGCATACGATCTCGATATCTCGCCCGATGGTGAGTACTTGACGGGATCCTTCGGTGATGTGCAGGGAAACCAGGCGCTGCACATCCATCGCATTGAAAACCTGCTCAATAATGAGATCGAACCGGTCGACACCGTCGAATTCGGCCTTGCCGTACCCGAGGGTTTCGTCTTCTCACCCGATGGCCGTTACCTGTTCGGCAGTTCTTTCTATACCGGCGTGTCGAACATCTTCCGCTACGAACTGGCGACAAGGGACCTGCAGGCCGTCAGCAACTCCGAACTCGGCATGTTCCAGCCGATCCCGCTGGATAACGAGACATTGGTCGTATTTCGATACTCGGGCGAAGGCTTCAAGCCTGCGAAGATTACCGCGACGCCCCTCGAGGATGTGGCATCGGTAACGTTTCTCGGGACCGAGACGGTTAAAAGGCACCCGCAGCTGGAGGAATGGCAGGTCGACTCGAGCAATGACGTCCCGGCGGAATCGCGCATCATAGACCGCGGCGAGTACGTGCCTCGCAAGAACATGGGGCTCGAGTCCATCTTCCCGACTATTCTCGGCTACAAGGACTCCGTATCGCTGGGCGTCAAGGCGAACTTCTCCGATCCAATCCGTCTCGACGTTCTCGGCATTACCGGCGCCTACAGCATCGACAGCGATCTGCCGTCCGACGAGCGCCCCAATATCATGATCGACTATCGACACATCGTGGTTAACAACACGCCGCTGGCGGGCACCTGGAACTTCGGCGCGCGATTGAACAACGCCGACTTCTACGACATGTTCGGCCCGACGAAGCAAAGCCGCAAAGGTAAGCGCTTCTTCGTTGGTTACGATAAGACCCTGCTATATGACGAACCGCGCAGGCTGAGCGTGGAGACGGAACTCAATCACTTCGCGGGCATCGACGCCCTGCCCCGCTACCAGGATATCGCAGCGTCGATCGACAAACTCACGAGCATCGATGCCCGCTTGCTGTATTCGCACACGCGGCGTTCTCTGGGCGCAGTGGATGAAGAAAAGGGCATCAAGTGGAGTTTCGGAGGGCTGGTCAATTATGTCGACGGCGACACTATCCCGAAGATCGGCGGTAACTTCGACTTCGGCTTCGCGCTACCGATAAGGAACTCATCGATCTGGTTCCGCAATGCGGCAGGCGCCGCCTTCGGAGATCAGCTCGATGAATTCGCAAACTTCTTCTTCGGCGGATTCGGCAACAACTATGTCGACAGCGGGGAGGTCAAGCGCTATCGAGAGTTTTATGCATTCCCGGGCTTCGAGCTAAACACCATCCCGGGACGCAATTTCTATCGGGGCATGCTCGAGTGGAACCTGCCGCCATGGCGCTTCTCGCGTGTGGGCACACCGAGCTATTACCTTTCCTATGCGCGCCCGGCCCTGTTCGTGAGTTCGCTGACCACCAACCTGGATGACAGTGCATTGAAGGTCGAGGCCGCAAGTGCAGGCGCACAGATCGACTTCCAATTCACGATCAACTCCCGCTACGACATGACCTTGTCTTTCGGCTATGCAGTGGGCTTTATCGACAGCAGCAAGCTCGACGAAGAATTCATGGTGTCGCTGAAAATACTCTGACACACTCCGGCCGATGATCGCGGATTTCGTGTTACACGCCCTGCTCGGCCTGCTTCCCGTCTGTTGCTTCCTGGCGGCACTGGTCTACCTGGACAGCTACAAGCTCGTGCCGATGAAATGGGTCCTCGGCGCGATCGTACTCGGCTGTGTGACGGGTGTGGCGAGTTACCCGCTGAATATGATCGGGCTGCAATGGCTCGACGTGGATTTCACGACTTACACGCGCTATTTCGCGCCGCTTGTCGAGGAAGCGCTCAAAGCACTCATCATCTGGGTGCTGATGCGTAACAACCGCATCGGCTTCGTCGTCGATGCGGCCATATTCGGATTTGCCGTAGGCGCCGGCTTCGCAATCTTCGAAAACCTGTACTACCTGACGATCCTGCCGGACTTGAAGATGGGCACGTGGGTCGTACGCGGTTTCGGCACGGCCATGATGCACGGCGGAGCGACGGCGATATTTGCCGTCATTGCGCACACGATGCTCGAACAGTATCCGACCAGGGGCTGGATTGCCCTGCTGCCCGGGCTGTCGATCGCGGCAATCACGCACTCGGTGTTCAATCACTTCTTCTTCACGCCCATCATCAACACGGCGCTGGTCCTCGGAATCCTGCCTTTGCTTTTCACGGTCGTCTTCGACCGCAGCGACAAGGCCTTGTCGGACTGGCTGGGTGCCGGCTTCGATGCCGACACGGAACTGCTGGAACTCATCAACTCGGGCGAACTGTCGAACTCGAAGGTCGGCCTGTATCTGCAGTCCCTGCGGGAGAAGTTCGAGGGACCGGTCGTCGCGGATCTCCTGTGCTACCTGCGGCTGCACACCGAACTGTCGATCCGTGCCAAGGGGCTGCTGATGATGCGCGAGTCCGGATTCGTGAACAAAGCCGGCGTGGAGACGCGCGCGAAGCTCGAGGAACTGAATTACCTCGAAGACAGTATCGGCACGACCGGCAAACTCGCCATTAAACCCTTCCTCAGGATGAGCCAGAAGGATCTGTGGCAGTTCTACATGCTCTCGGGCTGACACCGACCGGGAGCTTGCGGAATTCTCGGCAACCCGGCCCTTTCTTAATCAGAAATTTACAGCCGGCGATCGCCGATCGCGGCAACTACCTATTCTCAACTGGCCCGTGCGGCCCTATTTTGAGAGTCGTGGGAGGAGCGCCTGCCGGGAGCGGACGTGACCGAGTCAAGCGTACAGCGCCGCCTGGTCGATATCGACACGAGCGAGCCCGTCTGGGAACGGTTCTTTACGGTTGCGCCGCTCGTGCTCGTCGGGACGATCGACGAGAACGGTACGCTCGACATGGCACCGAAGCACATGGTGACGCCGATGGGCTGGCAGAACTATTTCGGCTTCGTCTGCTCGCCGAGCCACAGGACCTGCTCCAATATCGAGCGCAGCGGTGAATTCACCGTCAGCTACCCGAAACCGTCGCAGGTCCTCTACGCGAGCCTCGCCGCTTCCCCGCGTATCAACGGCGACAAACCGATACTCGACTACTTCGATACCTTCCCTGCAGAGAAGATCGACGGCGCGTTCATCGAGGATGCGTATCTCTATTTCGAGTGCAGGCACTTCAAGACCGTATCCGGTTTCGGGGACAACTGCCTGATCACGGGCGAGATCGTTGCCGCGCGGGCCGAGTCATCCTTCATTCGGGCGTCGGAGCACGACAGCCAGGACCTCATCCACGACTCGCCCCTTTTCGCGTACCTGGCGCCGGGGCGCTTTGCCGCAATCGACAAGTCCAATGCGTTTCCGTTTCCGGCAGAAATGAAAAAGTGATGCCGGCATGGCGGCTGCAATCGTCGATCAGGTAAAGGATTTCATCGATGGTCAGCGTGGCTCGTTAATCAGCCTTCTGCAGGGGCTCGTCGAAGCCGAATCGCCGTCCGCACATCCCGAATGTCACGACAGCGTGCGCCGCATATTGTCCGGCGCGCTGATGGATGTCGGCTACATCGTCAGAGAACCCGGGATAGCGGGCAGTGTCCGGCATATTTTCGCGCGGCCCGCGAAACGTCGCCGCGATCGCGGAAACCAGCTGCTGGTCGGCCATTTCGATACGGTATGGCCGATCGGGACGATCGAAAAGCGCCCGTTTACCGTGAACGGCAATACGATCCGCGGCCCCGGCGTGTTCGACATGAAGGGCGGCCTCGCCCAGATCGTTCTCGCGTTGCGGACGATGCGCGAGCTGCATCTCGAGCCGCCGTTGACGCCGGTGCTGCTCGTCAACGCCGACGAGGAAATCGGCAGCAGGACGTCGTCGTCCTACATCCGCATGCTGGCGCGCCGCTCCGTGCGAGCGTTCATCCTCGAGCCGGCGATGGGTGCGGAAGGTGACATCAAGACCGAACGCAAAGGTATCGGGCGCTTTACCGTGACCGTGTACGGAAAAGCTGCCCATGCGGGGCTCGATCCCGAAGGCGGCGCGAGTGCGATCCTCGAGCTCTCCCACGTTATTCAGACTCTCTTTGCACTCAATGACCCGGACAAGGGCATAACGGTCAACGTCGGCACGGTCGACGGCGGCATACAGCCCAATGTTATCGCCCCGCACAGCACCGCGGTCGTCGATGTTCGCGTGCCCACGGTCGAGTCGGGCCAGGCGATCGAGAGGACCATTCACGGTATCAAGCCCACCACACCGGGCGTGCGCCTGCACATCGAGGGCCGCATCGGCAGGCCGTCGATGGAAGCGACGCCGCGAAACATGGCTTTGTGGCAACAGGCAAAAGCGCTCGGCGGCGATCTGGGCCTCGACCTGCGTCCCGCTCGCGCCGGCGGCGGTTCCGACGGCAATACAACGAGTCAGTACACGGCCACGATCGACGGCCTCGGGCCCGTGGGAGACGGCGCCCACGCCGAACACGAATACCTGCACATCGACAAGACCCTCGAACGGGCGGCACTGCTGACGTTGCTGCTCTTGTCGCGGCCCGTCGACGAATCGGAGACCCTGCAGTGAACAAGCGGGTGCTCGGATCGCTCGCCAGGATCGCGGACTTCGACACCAGGCCGTTCGAGATGCAGGCCATTCCGCGGAGCGACTGGCAGACCGGTGACTTTGTCAGGGGGATCGTCACGGGCGAACCAACGCGGCTCTACCATATCGAATGCACGACGGGTGAGATGATCGCCGTCGACCCGGGCGACGAGGTGATCGGCGCCTTCGGTCATCGCGCCGCAACCCTCGAAGGCGTCGGCAGCTGGATGGAGATCGACGGTGGCGAGATGAACGCCATGACCAGCGCGGGGCTTTTCGGGCGTTTCACCTCCGTTTCCAGACTGTTGCCGCGGCCGATGAACCTTCAATACGCGGGCCACGTACTGCGGTCCGGCCGAAAGGTCTGCATGCGTGATTTCGCGCTTTCAGCAGTACCGCGTGAACTCGATCTGCCCGTTATCCTGATGGTCGGCACCTCGATGTCCGCGGGCAAGACGATGACCGGAAAATTTGCCTGCCAGATACTTTCGGGCCTGGGCTACCGGGTTATCGGCACCAAGCTTACGGGAGCCGGGCGCTATCGGGACATCCTGAGTTTCCGGGACCATGGCGCGGCCGAGATCTACGATTTCGTGGATGCCGGCCTGCCCTCCACGGTCGTGCCGGAAGACGAGTTTCGAACCGCGATACGGCCTTTGCTCGGTCACATCGCGAGCCGCGATGCGGACTTCATGGTCGTGGAAGCCGGCGCGTCTCCACTGGAACCCTACAACGGTGCTGCGGCCATCGATGAACTGGGCGCCAACGTCCGTTGCTGCATCCTCTGTGCTACCGACCCCTACGCGGTCGTCGGCGTACAGAAAGCCTATGGGCTCAGGCCCGACCTGGTGGCAGGACCGGCAACGAATACCAGCGCCGCGCTCGACCTGGTGGAAAAACTGACCGGGCTGCCCGGGATCAATATCATCGACCCCGACGAGCTGCCGGTGTTCCGCGAATTCCTCGTCCACATCCTGCAGATCGAGGACGCGGCAACGCGGGCGCCGCGCTCCGCCTGATCGCGCCCTATTCCGGGTCTGTCCAGTCGACCTCGATCATGATCTCGTTGCGGCGCAGGAACCACGGGGTAAACGGCGCGTTGTAGCGAGCGAAAACGGGCGTTCCGATGGTTACGATCCGGTCCGTCGCGAGGGCATCGAGGAAAAGTTTTTCGTGCTCCTTGTATCGTTCCTCGCTCCAGCTTCCGGAGTAGCGATGCACTGCCATGATTCTTGCGGGGCGCTGAACCAGGCGGACGTCGGGGTTATTGGGCTTCGGCAGCGTCTCCATCGTGTATTTCCGTTCCATGACGAAGGCATAGGTGAACGACTCGTCGCCGCCGGTCGGCTGTGAGGTCACCGGCGCCGTCATATTCATGCGAACTCCTTCCCTGGACTCCACCGGCGCCGTCATCTGCATCTTCTCCTGCGGCTCGTTATCGCCAAATATGTAGCCGGCAAGAACGCCGAATGCGCTGTTTCCGGCTCGTTTGAAGTCGGCATCCACGTCCACTTCGGCGACGATGTAGGGCTGGTATCTGCGAACCTCGTAGTGCTTCGTCTCGAGGAGCACCTCGTAGGCCGGTTCTTCGATGGCCATGGCAGAGTGTCCGGAAAAAATGGTTACCAGGAGTAAGAGCCAGGTTCCTCTTCTCATTGCAGCATACCTCTACAAATGGCGCATCAATATTCGATCGGTGAGCCGTCCCAGGCAAATACCCCACCCGACTCCTGCGGCGTCAGACGATCGATGACCGACAACATGTGGTCTACCGATTTCGAGGGAGTAAACAGCTTCCCTTCGGGAACCCGCCTTTGAAAGGGCGCCGACAGTCGTGTATCGACGGTTCCGGGATGCAGACCGGCGACAATGGATTCAGGGAAGCGCCGTGCGTGTTCGATCGACAGCGTCTTGAGGATCATGTTCAGTGCCGCCTTCGACGAGCGATACGACACCCAGCCGCCCAGGCGGTTGTCGCTGATGCTGCCGACGCGCGCCGACAGCGCGGCGAAAACCGACTTTGTGCCGGGCCGCATGTGCGGCAGGAACGCTTTGGCGACGAGCGCCGGCCCGATGGCATTGATACGGAATACGTCCATCATTGCGCCTGGCTCGATGTCGCGCAGGGACTTCTCCGGCTGTATGACTTCTCCGCGATGCAGTATCCCGGTAGCCACAACGACGAGGTCCAGCTTCCCCGTTGCCGAGACCTCCGCTGCAGCAGCGTTTATAGACTCTTCGTCGCAGATGTCGATGTGCCGGTCGATGACCTTGCCGGTGGAATCCCCGGACGGGTTCCGGGACAGCGAATGAATGCAGGTAACCCGGTCGTCTTCCTGGAGCCGGCGAACGAATTCAGAGCCGATACCGCCGGACGTACCGACCACGGCTACGCTGAGATTTTCAGGGAAAGAAGTCAGGAGAGTCATCGGAGAATGGCAGCACGTCCCTGTGCCACCGCAGTGCTGTTGTTCACAGTTACTAATCTAGCAAGAGACCGCCGCGAAAGGGTTTCAGGAGTGTGATTATTTGTTTCAGGTCGTATCTTTTCGCGTGAAGCGCTGCAGAAAGTCTTCCGCCGCGGCAAAGATACCTTGCAGTCGATCGCGATCGAGGCGGTCCAGTGCCTTCGGCATCAGCGCAAGCCGGGGATTCGATTCGAAGAACCCCCTGTGCTTGTCGATGAAGCGCCAGTACAGGCCGTCGACCGTATCGCACCAGTCACCTCTGCCGTAGTCACTCATCTTGAGCATGTAGTTGGAGCCGCAGATATACGGTTTGGTGGCGAACATCCCGCCGTCGCTGAAGATTCCCATGCCGTAGACGTTGGGTCCCATCACCCACTCGGAGGAATCGACGTACATCTCCATGAACCAGCGCCAGGCGATCACAGGACGAAATTCGCACAGCGTCATCAGGTTGCCGACAATCATCAGGCGCTGGATGTGATGCGCCCAGCCGAGGCGCAGCGAGGTCCTGATTGCGTCGTCGAGTGGCGGAATCCCGGTAGTGCCGCGGTACCAGTCGTCCGTCGGTTGCCTCTCGTGACCCCAGAAGTTCCGGGACTCCTGCTCATCGCCGTGGACGCGGTAGGCACCGCGCACGAATTCCCTCCAGCCGATCACCTGCCGCACGAAACCTTCGACGCTCTCGATCGGCAGGTCCTCTGCCTCGTAGCGCTGCAGTACCGCATCGACCACCTCATGTGGCGTCAGCAGCCCGAGATTCAGGCACGGGCTCAGTGCACTGTGAAAAACCGTTGCCGAACGCTGGCTGATGGCGTCTTCATACGGCCCGAACTGCGCGAGCCGTTCGTCGAGAAAGCTCCCGAGCCATGCCCTCGCCTGTTCGCGGGTTGTCGGCCACCAGAATTCGGCCGCGCTGCCGGGATGCTCGGCAAATTGCCGTTCTACGACGGGAATGACGGCCTCGACGTGCGCGGTGCGCGGGGCCGCGGGAATCTCCGGTGGCTGCACGTCTTTGGGCAGTTTCCTGCGATTGGATTCGTCGTAGCTCCATTTCCCGCCCTCCGGATGGCCATCCGCATCCACGAGAATGCCCATGCGCTGCCTCCGGAGCTTGTAGTAGTCGGCCATGAGGAGCCGCGACCGGCCGTCCGCGAAACGCCGAAACCCGTCGCGCGTCCCGCAGAACATCGGCGACGGCAGTTCGACGCGCGCCAGGGACCGCTGGTCGCAGAATGCGATGAGTCGATCTTCCATGGGCTTGTCTTCGACTTCGAAGTGCAACAATTCATCGCACTGGATTTCGGCGATAACTCGATCGAGCTTGGCCTCATAGTTCGAATCGTCGTCCACATCCAGCGGGCAATATCGAACGTCGAAACCCGCGGCGCGCAATTCCTCAGCGTAGCTGCGCATCGCGGCGAGAAACAGCACGATCTTCTGCTGGTGATGTCGCACGTAGGTGCAAAGGCCGACGTCTTCCGCCATGAAGACCACGGCATCACGGCAGCCTTCCAGGCGGTCCGGCGCGAACAGCTGGTTGCCCAGCACCACGAGCAGTCTGCTTTTACCCACGGGCGAGTCAGTCGCGGAGATAGGCCAGGTTCTCGGGCGAAAACTCCGCCGGTTCGCGTCTGATCAGCGAGGCGACTGCGTCCGGCTCCGCCGTATTCCCGTCCGCGAGCATCGTGAGCTGATCGCGCGTGACCGGGAAGAAGGGCAGCCAGTCGAGCAGCGTTGCGCCGAGCTTCATGAATCCGATCGGCATGGGCAGGATGAACTTCTTCCTGCCCACCGCCGCGGCGATGCGCCGCAGCATCTCCGGCCAGGAAACGACCTCCGGGCCACCAAGCACGTAACATTGGCCGATCGTGGCGTCGTCCGTCAGCGCGTTGACGAACGCATCGGCCACGTCGCGCACGTGCACCGGTGACATGAGCACCTCGCCGTGGGCCGGGCTAAGGCCGGTATGGAAGCCGACGGCCGGCAGCGGCACGCGGACCATTTCCTGGTAGAGCTGCGTGGCAAATTCCATGGTGCCGCGTGGGTCGCCGAAGATCACCGAGGGCCTGAAGATCGTATAGTCCAGGCCGCTCTCGCGGATCATTGCCTCGGCACGGAGCTTGGTGGTCTGGTAAGGCGTTGCGGCGCTGTCGATGCCGTTGGCGCTCATTAACAGGAAGCGCCGGACACCAGCCCGCTTCGCCGCTTCCGCCACGGTCACCGCGCCCTGGTACTGCAGTGCCTCGAACGTGATGCCCTCGCGCGGGAACTCGCGCAGGATACCGACATTATAGATGACCGCATCGCAGCCCTCGACGACTGCTTCGATGGCTTCAGGCGAATCGAGGTCCCCCTTCATGACTTCGCAGTCCGTGGCACGACGCAGCTTGCTTTCGCTGCCCGACCGGACCAGCACGCGGGGCTGGTGGCCGGCATCGAGCAGTGCATCGACCAGGTAGCTGCCGACAAAGCCGGTGCCGCCAATGAGTGCTACTTTCACCGTTACTGTCCCGGTACTAGACGAAGTCTCGATTCTCGCATGCCCTGAGTTCCACGATTGTCACAAAATGTAAGTCTGCGCGGCTATCCCGATTATGGCAGACCCGCGCGCATCTGCAGCGGGGCTCGGCTTTTCCGGATAGCGCCCCGCGGCCGCCGCGACTAGAATCGAAACTACGCAGTTGGCGGAGCGAGCATGGCCGCAAGGTCGAAATTGCTGCTACCTCTGGCCACCATGCTGTCTGTGCTGGCGGCCTGCGTATCTGAATCCGGGCCGCTCGACTATCCGACACTCGTCGGCCGCTTCGCGGACGAGGGTGAGCCGCCGCCGCTCATCGCCGAAGAGGCCTACCTGAGCGATACCGATTTCTACGTGCGCTTCCGTCGCGGCGACCAGACCCGCTATGGCGGTGGAAACTGGGCGCGTCGAATACCGATACTCGAACTGAGCGAGAGCGGCCAGTACGACGGCCCCTACCTGCTGCCTCTTCAATATGAGCAGAATGAAGCCTGGGACGATCTCCCCGAGCACCGCGTATCGGCGAGGCTCCTCGAAGCCGCAGACTGGCACGCCATGCGCACCAGGCTTTTCGGCGCCATACTGCCGCGCGGCGAGAAATCAGGGATCGTGCTGCACTTCAACGTTGATGACTATTTTCTCTTCTACGACGACAACGGTGATTTTCAGGCGAGCATCATCGATGACAAGCCGGGTGACTACGCCATCGCGAGGCGTATCACGATGCCGGAACTCGTCGAAATGGGCCTGCCGCTGCTCGAGGACTTTCTCACGGAACGCGGCATAGACGATCGCCGGATCGGCTTCAACACAGGCGACACGGGCTACTACTCCCTGCCCTTCCTCTACGTCAACCGCGACCTGCCCATCGCCGTCTTCGTGCGGATGCCCGGTCCCGGCAGGCGCTTCTCGGCCGGACCCAGATCGGTACCCTATGTGCAGACCGCGGGGCACGTTGCGGGCAGCCATACCGCCGGCATCGTGTTCCGGCCTGTTTCTTCCCTCTACCGCCTGTTGTTCGTAGCGAGCGATACGGTAGCCGAAACCGTCGCACCGACATCGCTGAATGAGTTTGCGGGCGAACCCGTGCCTCCGCTGACGTCTCAGGCCGGCATGAATCTCGAGGAATGGGAGGCAAGGCTCGACGAACTGACCGGGCGGCAGCCCTCCAGCGGAACCATGCGCTTTCTCGTGGACGGCCAGGAATTCTTTACACGGTTCATCGATGCCGTCACCCGCGCAAGTTCTTCGATCTCGCTGCGAACTTATATCTTCGACAATGACGACTACGCGGTGCGGATCGGGGAACTTCTGAAACGGCGATCCAACGAGGGCGTTGCCGTCAGGGTGTTACTGGACGGTCTCGGCACGATCGTCTCCACGATCGAAAAACAGCCGACGCTTCCGGAGGATCATCGCGGGCCGTCCTCGGTACACCGGTTTCTCGAGCGCGATTCCGAGATCGACGTCCGCCAGGCCATCAACCCCTGGTTGACCGGCGATCACGTCAAGACGGCTATCATCGACGAGACGCTGGCATTTACCGGTGGCATGAATATCGCCAGGGAATACCGCTACGACTGGCACGACCTCATGACGGAGCTGCGCGGGCCTATCGTCGACGTCCTGCAATACGAGTTCGAGAAAGCGTGGGCCCACGCGGGACTCTTCGGCGACCTCGGGTACGCGGCGGTGCGCCTCGGCCCGGAACCCGATAACGCCGACGACATCGGCTACCCTGTCCGGGCGCTTTTTACCCGCGCGGACGATCACGAGATATTCCGGGCGCAACGGGAGGCGATACGCAACGCGCGGAAATACATATACGTCGAGAATGCGTATTTCACCGACGACGCGATGCTTTACGAGCTTGCCAGGGCGCGTCGCCGCGGCGTCGACGTGCGCGTCATCATGCCGCTGGTCACCGACCGTGGCCCAATCACGCGCAATAACGCGCTCGCGGCGAACGCGATGCTCGAGCACGGCATCCGTGTCTATATCTACCCCGGCATGTCGCACATCAAGGCGGCCAGCTTCGACGGCTGGGCCTGCATCGGGTCAGCGAACTGGGACCGCTGGAGTTTCCGCATCAACAAGGAACTCAATATCGCGACGTCTCATCCCGAAGCCGTCGCCGATCTCGAGCGCCGCGTGTTCGAGGCCGATTTCGCCAATTCGATCGAATTAACGGAGCCGTTCCCCGAGCGCTGGACCGATCACCTCATCGAAGTCGTCGGCGACTATATTTTCTAGCTGAGACTCGTCCTGCTCACCAGGAATAACCGATGGACGTAGTCAGGGTGTAATCGGCCTTCTCGGCGCCTGTCGGCGGGTTGGTCGCATAGGAATGCGATAGCGTCACGTCGAAGAACAGGTCCTCGACGAACTCACGACGAAAGA
>JAACFE010000138.1 GCA_009937525.1 Gammaproteobacteria bacterium | reverse complement strand
GGGCGGATATCCGTATCGTACCCCCGTCCTCTCGCGGTGTAATGGCGTATTTGATCGCATTCTCGATCAAAGGTTGCAGTATCAGGCTGGGCACGAGTGCATCGAGTGCGCGTGGCTCGATATCCTTTTCGATGATGAGCCGATCACCGAAGCGCACTTTCTCGATCTGGAGGTAGAGATCAATTGCGCCAAGCTCCGAGCCGAGCGTAACCCGCTTCATGGGGTCGTTGTCGAGCGTGTAGCGCAGGAAATCACTGAGCCGGCTGACGGCGAGATTTGCCGTCTCGTTTGCGCCGTCGAGGATCAGCGTCGAGATGGCGTTCAGCGTATTGAAGAGAAAGTGCGGGTTCAGCTGGTAGCGCAGCATCTTCAGCTGAGCCTGGTGTGCGGTGGCAGTGGCCTTTAGCGTTTGCTCCGTCTGGTCCTGCAGCTGCTGGTAATACTTGATGCCGAAGTAGAGGCCACTCCAGCAGAGCATGATATAGAAAGACCCCATCACCCCACTGATGTAGTCCATTGCGTGTTCGGGGCGCCAGCCGTGCTTGACCCAGTCCCAGTAGAGGGAATTCATCAGCCAGCGCCAGCCGATGGCGACCACGTAACAGGTGCCCATGATGCCGGCTGCGAGCATCAGCGGGGAGCGATTCCAGAGGCGCTGATACAGCGAGCGCATCGGCAGGGTCACCGCAAACCCGGCGACGGCTGCGACCAGGATGACGGCGAAGTAGGATTCGGGTTTCTCGTGCGCGAGCGCACCCAGCCAGGCGGCGATCGTGTAGCCGGTCCAGCCCCCGATATTCAGGATCCAGAACAGTCGTTGCCGGTCTCGCAGCAGGTCGTCGAGGGTCACGCGGTATCTCTCAGGTGCAAACACCTCATTATAGATTTGTCGCGGACGGCTAGTTCACGGCTCGTCGTATAGAAAGCACGTCTCATCGACGTCGAGTTCACTCGGCGAGCGTCTCGTCGATGTATGCCCTGATCATCGACTTCAGCAGCTCGAGCGGCACGCCGCCGGATGTGAGGACGACGTCATGAAACTCGCGAATATCGAACGCATCCCCCAGCGCCGCTTCGGCCTCCCGCCGCAGGTCCCACAGCGTCAGCTCGCCGATCTTGTAAGCGAGCGCCTGGCCCGGCCAGGCGATATACCGGTCGATTTCGGTGCCCACTTCATGCATCGACAACGCGGTGTTGGAGGCGAGATAGTCCACTGCCTGTTCTCTCGTCCAGCCCTTCGCGTGGATACCGGTATCGATGACGAGCCGGCAGGCCCGCCACATCTCGTAGGAGAGGCGGCCGAAGTGATCGTAGGGGGTGTCGTACAGGCCCATCTCGACCCCCAATTTCTCGACGTACAGGCCCCAGCCTTCGCCGTAGGCATGGGGATAGAAGTGTTGCCGGAACCGGGGCGCGTCCTCGACCTCGTACGCCAGCGCGCCCTGCAGGTGATGGCCCGGCACACCTTCGTGCAGCGACAGCGCGACGAGCTGGTACAGGGCGCGCGTCTCCAGCGCGTGGGTGTTGACCCAGTACTGGCCGCCCCGTGGTCCCCCCGGTGGTGCAGGGACGTAACGGCCGGCCGTGTAGTTCGGGGCAATCTCCGCCGGGACCGGTTCGACGGAGTAGGGCTGCCGTGGCAACTTGCCGAAATACGCCGGCAGGCGCCCGTCGGTCTTCTTTGCGATCCAGGCGGCGCGCATGAGCAATTCCTCGGGCGTCCTGGCATAGAACTGCGGGTCGGTACGCAGGAACTCGAGGAATTCATCAAAACTGCCATCGAACCCGGTCTCCGCAATAACGTCATTCATCTCTTCGCGGATGCGCGCGACCTCGCGCAGGCCGCGTTCGTGGACGTTGTCCGGCGTCGCGGAATCCAGCGTCGTGTAATAGCGCACCAGCGCGGCGTAATACGCCTCACCGTCCGGCAATTCACTCGCGCCGAGCGTGGTCCGCGCGTTCGGCACGTAGCGCTCGTGCATGAAGTCGCGAACCCCGGCATATGCCGGTATCACCTTTTTTTCGAGCAGGTGCCGGGCTTCGGCCCGCAAACGCTCCTGGTCTTCAGCCGATACCGTGTCCGGTATGTCGAGAAAAGGTGCGTACAGCGGATGCGTGTCGGCAGACTCGGTCACCTGCGCGTCGAAGGACACGAGGATGTTGTCCATGATCTCGCGGGGCTGCGTGAATCCGGACTCGATACCGAGCTGCATGTTGACACGGTTTTGTTCGAGGTAACCGGGCAACGCATCGAGCCTGGCAAGATAGTCGCGGTAATCGTCCACGCTGTCGAATCGGGTCGACGAGACTACGTAGCCGACATCCATGTGGAAACCGGCATCCGAAAGAAAGGGTATGCGCCAGGGCGAGAATTCGCCGAGTGAGATTTCGTGTTCGAGTATGAACCGCAGGATGGCTGCGTTCAGGGCGTCGGCAGATGAGTGCGGATCAGTCGCATCCAGTTGCTCCGCAAATTCCCTCAGCTGCAGCAGCCGGGCACGCTGCGCCGGTTCACTGACGTCCGGTACCCGGTCACTGAAACGATAGTCCCCGGAGGACGTTGCCCTGAAGGGGTCGAAGCGGAGTTCGTAATCCCAGTACTCGTCATAGATGTTTTGCTCTGCGCGCGGCGCCGCCACAGCAAAGCAAAGGGCTGCAGCTATGGATAGTCGATAGCTCATCGCGAATACTCTTCTGCGCGGGGGAGTCGAACAAGGCTATCGTATCGCGGGCGGAATCGGCAAAGCGACGGCCGCGTTTCACGCCACCGAATAGGCGTGGCTTTCTTGCAACTAACTTATCATCACTCGTGCGAACGGACCGGGCACAAATAACCTTTTCGCATAAAGCCGCTCATAAATACTTGTTTTTGTGAATTATACATATGGATAGGCGTTTTTCCTTATGCCTCGAAATATAACTTCGTGGTACACAGGAGAGCGTTGTAGATCAGCTACAGCGCTGTTTCGGCACACCCAAGTCAAAGGGGGAAACCATGAAATTCGAATTAACGGTTCGTAGCAGCCTGCGGTCCGCCATCCTGGCGGGAGTCGTTGCTGCTCTGTGTGCCCCTGCGATGGCTCAACAACAATCAGAGGACGAAGACGTCGCGATTGAAGAGATCATTGCAACGGGAACAAGAATCCGCGACGAGAACATCGTTGCGGCAAGTCCGATCACAACCATTACCGAGGAGGAGATAAGCCTAAAGCAGACGCCAAACATCGAGCGCGTCTTCCGCGACATGCCCATCACGATTCCGGGCGATGGTGAGAACGTCAACAACGGCACCGCCGGCCAGGCCACGCTCGATCTTCGCGGCCTCGGTCCGGAACGCTCGCTGCTCCTGATCGACGGCAAGCGACTGGCGCCGTATGACATTAACGGTCAGGTTACGACCGACGTCATACCAATCAATATGATCAAGAGGGTTGACGTCGTCACCGGCGGCGCATCCGCGGTGTACGGGTCGGACGCGATGTCCGGCGCGGTCAACTTCATTCTCCGTAATGACTTCGAGGGATTCGAAGTCGAATACGGATGGTCCGAAACCGATTCCGGACAGGCTGAAGGTGGCGGCGGCGAGGATACGACCTACATGGCTGCTCTGTTCGGAGTCCAATCCGACAATGGCAGCCTGGTACTTGGCGGCAGCAAGACCTCGCGCGGCTCGGTCCTGCTGGCCAACAGGGCATTCGGGCTGTTCGGCGTATCGTCGGCCACCGGATCCGGGCTGGGCGAACCGCCTCCCGCGCCGTCGGCTGATTGCTCGGGTAACACGGAGTTCACGACCGCGCACTCGTCGGGCGTTGGCTCGACAACCGCCATCCCGGCGACGCTGAACCTGCGCAGCGGCAACAGCTACCAGTTCCGAGACAACGGGGACCTGGTAGCAGGCGAATGTGCGCGTTTCAATTTCAACCCGTTCAACTACTATCAGACGCCGCAGGATCGTAACCAGTTCACGGCGATCGCATCCTATGAGTTCAACGACAACGTCGAGTTCTACGGGCGCGCCACGTATTCGTCGAACAGGTCGGCCTTCCAGATCGCACCGTCCGGTACGTTCGGCACGGCGTTCACGATCCCGATCATGAACCCGTTCCTCAACGGTGCTGCTCGTCAGACGATCATCGGCGACCTGAATACGGGCGCTGCGTCGTTCGTCACGCAGACGACTGACGCGATCGCTGCATGCCAGGCAGATCCGACCTGTGATGCCGAGACGCTGGCTGCACTGCAGGGCGCGCTAGCTGCCGACCCGCTCGGCTTCAACAACGTCGGTATCCAGGACGTCAACGGTGACGGCGTATTCGACGAGAACGACGCGTTCACGTCCACGGCCCGCCGCCGCACGCTCGAACTCGGTCCGCGTACGGGTATCTTCGATACGGACTACTGGCAATATGTGCTCGGTTTCCGTGGGATGTTGCCGGGATGGGCGAGCGCCTGGGACTACGACCTGTCGTTCCAGCGTGCCGAGTCGGATTTCGTGGAAACCCGGGACGGATTTACGAACCTGACCAACCTGCAGGCTGGAATCGACACCGTCAGTGCGACCGAGTGCATCAGTGTTACCGGCACGGTGACAGGGCCGCCGTGTACGCCGATCAATATCTTCGGTCCTGTCGGGTCTATTACGGACCAACAACGCGAGGATGGCTACTTCATCGCCATCGCGAGCGACCTGCGCGTGGCGACGCAGGAGATCTACCATGCGTCGACCAGCGGCTCGTTCGACATGGTTTCGCTGCCCTGGGCCGACGGTGGCCTCGCGCTTGCTCTCGGCTTCGAGTCCATGAAGCTCACGGCAAGCTCGTCGCCTGACGAATGCCTGAAACTGGCACCCGCCAGCTGCCAGGGTGGTGCGGGTGGTAACCGCTTGCCGATCAACGGCTCCTACTCGTCGGACGAGTATTTCGTCGAAGCCGCCATGCCGCTTCTCAATGACGTGATGCTGGTCGAGAACCTCGATATCGAGTTGGGCTATCGCAATGCCGACTACGACATTCAGGGCGGCACCGATTCCTGGAAAGCCGGCATCAGCTGGGAGATCGTCCCCGGTTTCCGTGTGCGTGCCATGCAGCAGCAGGCCGTGCGCGTAGCGAACGTCGGTGAGCTGTTCCGCCCGGTCACGACCGGGCTCGACAACGCCACGTTCGACCCGTGCTCTGTCGGAAACCCGAACCCGCCGGCTCCAGGTAGTGAGTTGTTCAATCGTTGCGTTGCAACGGGCATGCTGCCGACCCAGGTCGGGACAGTGCCTGACATCATTGCTGGTCAGATCAACGTCTTCTTCGGGACGAACCTGAATGCGCTGCCGAGGCCGGAAGAAGCCGAAACGTTTACACTCGGTTTCGTGTGGGAGACGCCTTTCGAGTGGTTCCCGGCCGTGATTTCGCTCGACTACTATGACATCGAGATCACCGACTACATCGACACGCCGACCGGCCAGGAGTCGCTGGATACCTGCTACGTACTGGGCGATCCGGTCTGTCTCGCCGGAGTAGTCAGGATCGGCGGTGCCCTGGGTGAAACCGGTACCGGTGTTCCGGCGTTCTTCACGAACTTCGAGAGGTACCAGGCGGAAGGCATCGACCTCGTTGTCGATACGAGCTTCGAGCTCGGCGGTATCGGCAGCCTTGCGCTGTCGTGGAATGCGCACCAGTACCTGACCAACGAGTTCCTGACGACACCGCTGTCGCAGGTCGTTGATTGTAAAGGTATCTATGGTACGTCGTGCGATCCCGTACCCGAGTTCCGGTCAACGATTCGAGCTCTGTGGGCGCTCAACAATTTTGACGCCTCGTTGCTGTGGCGTCATATTGGCGCTATGGACGCGCAGGCGAGCGAAGCCGACGCCCTGTTCGAGGATTTCCGCAGCGTCGATGCCCAGAACTACTTCGACCTGACATTCGGCTA
>JAACFE010000137.1 GCA_009937525.1 Gammaproteobacteria bacterium | reverse complement strand
TGATGCGCTTGATGTCACCATCAACGCGAATCATCGGCGGCACGCCACCGGAGAGGTGCAGGTCTGACGCGTTGTTCTTTACCGTGAACGACAACAGCTGCGCAACGTCGACGGCCATATTTCTCCCTCGTTGTGGGCTGCCGGACTTACCATAACCCGGCGAATATTGAGCGTAGTATAGCGAAGCACCCGGACCAAAACGTGATTAGAGTCACGGAAAACTTGCGAATAATCCGCGATTTGCTGGCCGAAACAGCGGTGGAAGCCGGGCGCCGGCCCGGAGACGTCCACCTGCTCGCGGTCAGCAAGAAACAACCGCTCGAGAAGATCGTCGAAGCGGCCGCCGCGGGACAGCTCGATTTTGGCGAAAACATCGTGCAGGAAGGCATCGAGAAGGTCACAAAACTGGCAGAAAAAGGGCTCTGCTGGCATTTCATCGGGCACCTGCAGTCGAACAAGACGCGGCCGGTCGCCGAGCACTTCGACTGGGTGCATTCCGTCGACACGATCAAGACCGCGCGACGCTTGTCGGAGCAACGCCCGGAGTCGCTTGGCGACCTGAACGTCTGCATCCAGGTCAATATCGACGAGGAAGCGTCCAAGTCGGGCGTGCCGCCGTCGGACGTCGCCGAACTCGCTCGCACGATCGCCGGCCTGCCGCGCCTCAGACTGCGCGGCCTCATGTGCCTGCCTGCGGTGCGAGATTCCCTTGACGAACAGAGAGCGCCGTTCGCGCGCACGCGCGAACTGGCCGAATCGCTTGCGCGAGAGGGCCTTGTCATGGATACGCTGTCCATGGGGATGAGCGCTGACTTTCGTGCAGCGATAATGGAAGGTGCGACCATCGTCAGGATCGGCACGGCCGTATTCGGTCCGCGGGACGCCTGAACCGCAGTGAACGGGAGTAACAATGAGCAACGATTACATTGGGTTTATCGGTGGCGGCAACATGACGCGTGCCATCGCAGCGGGTCTCATCGAGGGCAAGTACCCAGCGGAGGACCTGCTCGTTGCCGAACCCGCGATCGAGCAGCGGGCGGCACTCGCCAGGGATCTGCCCGGCGTAATCATCGAGGAATCTAACGATTACGTGGCACGCCGCGCGGGCACCGTCGTACTGGCCGTAAAACCGCAGGTCATGCGTATCGTCTGCGAGGGTATCGCCGAAACGGTCCAGAAGGTCCGGCCGCTGATCGTATCCGTTGCCGCCGGTATCCGCTCCGTCGACATAGACAGCTGGCTCGGCGGCGGCCTCGCGATCGTGCGCGTCATGCCCAACCAGCCCGCACTGCTGAGGCTCGGCGCGAGCGGGCTGTACGCGAACGAGCGGACTACCGAGGAACAGTCGAAGCGCGCGACCGGAATCCTGTCGGCGGTCGGCCACGTCGTATCGGTCGAAAGCGAAGCCGACATCGACTCGGTAACGGCGATATCGGGCACCGGTCCCGCATACTTCTACCTGCTCATCGACATGATGATCAAATCGGCCCAGGCGTTCGGCCTGGATCCACAGGCAGCACGCATACTGACGATCGAAACCGCGAAGGGCGCGGCGGCGATCGCGGATGCGGAGGATGAAACCATGCAGTCGCTGATCGAGCGCGTGCGCTCTCCCGGCGGAACCACGACGGCGGCGTTCGAGAGCCTCGAAGCCGACCACGTTCGTGATATCTTTGCGCGAGCATTCGAGGCGGCGCGAGACCGTGCCGTCGCGCTGGCGGACGAAGCCAACAGGGGCTGAAGCATGGCAGGTGGAGCTGTAGACGCGATTGTATTCATCGTCGACGCGCTGGCGCGGCTGTACCTGCTGGTCTTGCTGTTGCGCCTGTTCCTGCCGCTGGCCCGTGCCGATTTTCAGAACCCGCTCGCGCAGGCGATACTCAAGCTGACCTCGCCGCTCGTCGTTCCCGTGCGGCGTATCCTGCCGCCCATCGGGCGTGTCGATACGGCTACCGTGGTCGTCGCCTTCGGCGTCCAGTATCTCGCCGTGTTCATCATTGCACTGGTCCAAGGCATACGGCCGACGATCCTGTCGCTGCTGATAGGGTCCGCGGTCAGCCTGGTGCTGTTGACGTTCAACCTGTTCTTCTGGCTGATCATCATTCGCATAATCGTCAGCTGGATCAGTTCGGGGGCATACAACCCTGCGGTGGCGATGGTTTACGCACTCACCGAGCCATTGCTGCGGCCGTTTCGGCGCATCATTCCGCCGATCGGCGGATTCGACATATCGCCGATATTTGCGCTGATCGCGCTCGGCGCCCTCGTCAGGCTCTTCATGGGACTCCTGTAACAGGATCGACGATGCAGGACGAGGAATCCTGTGTGCGGCGCGTTGGCGACGAAGTTGCCGTGTGCGTCCGCGTACAGCCGCGCGCGAGCCGCAACGAGGTACTCGAGGTTCGCAACGGCAGGCTCCTGGTGCGGACGACGGCTGCACCTGCAGACGGCAAGGCCAACAAGGCAGTTATCCGCTTACTCGCCCGCTTTCTCGATGTTGCCCCATCGCGAATTCGCATCGTGCGGGGACAGACACAGCGTAACAAGGAGTTGCGCATTTCCGGCCCGATAGAACTGCCCCTCGCGATCGTTCCCGGCCGCGCGGCAAATGGTTTATAGTGACAGGCTGATCGGGAGGCCAACACGATGTTGAACAGAAGACCGTTGATTGCCTTGTCACTGTGCGGCTTCCTTGCCGCGTGTGGAGGCGGTGGTGAAGCTCCTGAGGTACCGACTGCCGAGCCTGCTGGCGAATCCATGAAGGATATCGGCGACTACGTTGTTCATTTCAGTGCCCAGTCCACCGACGCGCTGCCTCCCGAGGTTGCCCGCGCATACAACATCGTACGCAGCAAGAATCGTGCAATGCTCACGGTCTCCGTCCTGCGCGAATCCGACAACGGTTCCGTGCCGGCCGATGTCTCCGTAAAGACGGTCAACCTGACCGGGCAGCTCAAGAATGTCACGATGCGCCAGATCGAGGAGCAGGACGCGGTCTACTATATCGGCGAGACGCCGGTCGCCAATCGGGAAACGCTGATCTTCGACATCACCGTGACGCCGGAAGGCTCCGGCAACCCCTCCGAAGTGCGTTTCAAGCGCGAGTTCTTTACCGACTAGTTATCGTCCCTTCTGACGCCTTAATGGCGCTTTTCCCCGTGGAATTGCGCCTTTGAGAGTTGTTTCCTGTCCGTGATTCAGCTATGGTCGCGCAGCTTTTGTTGCGGGCACCGCCCGTTTTTTTCGTTTCAGGGAGTTAGTTTTTCATGGCAGCAAATACCAAGAAGCCACCTACCAAGTCGGAAATCTACGCAACGATCGTCGAAGACACGGGGTTGACCCGCAAGGACGTTGCGGCGGTATTCGATTCGCTTAACGCACAGATCAAGAAGAACCTTGGCGGTCGTGGCGGCCCCGGGTTGTTCACCGTACCGGGCCTGCTGAAGATGCGCGTCGTGAAGAAGCCCGCCAGGAAAGCGCGCAAAGGCATCAATCCGTTCACGGGCGAGGAAATGATGTTCAAGGCCAAACCGGCCACCAAGGTTGTCAAGGTGACGGCACTCAAGGGCCTCAAGGACATGGTCTGAGCGCAGCGGACGCTTCGATTACCGAAAAGCCGGGCGTGTCCCGGCTTTTTTTTGCTCGCGGCTCGAGAAGCGTTCCTACCTGTTCGACTGCACAAATTCCATCACGGCATCGCGCAGCTCCACGAGCCGGCCGTGAAAAAAATGTTCCGCGCCCGTCATAACGAGCAACTCCGGTCCGGGCTCGAGACCATTCACCCATTCGATCGTTTCCTCGACATCGACGAGTTCGTCCTCATCGCCCTGAACCACCAGGAACGGACAGCGTGGTTGCGCATCGAGGTCGCGCGCGAAACGGTAGATGGCAGGCGCGACTGCGACCAGCCCGTCCGTCTGCGCGGGTCCCGCCGCCCGTACCGCAATCGCCGCACCAAACGAGAATCCGGCGATCCAGAGCGGCCCCCCGGGTCCGTTGGACCGCAGCCAGTCCACCGCCGCGAGCGCATCGCCGAGTTCTCCCACGCCTTCGTCGTAGCTCCCCTCGCTCCCCTCGGTACCACGGAAGTTGAAACGGAGCGCGGTGAACCCGAGCCGCACGAATGAGCGTGCCAGGGTGTGCGCGACCTTGTTGTGCATGGTTCCGCCATGCTGCGGATGCGGATGACAGATGACGGCACAGCCGCTCGCCGGGCCGTCTCTCGGCTCGTCGAGTATCGCTTCGAGACGGCCCGCGGGACCGTCGATGAACATTCTCTGGCTGACAGGTGCAGTGGACATAAGGTCCGCCTGATGCTCCACGGAATCGCAAAGGTAACGCCTGTTTGCCGACAGGCAAGCCGCATCGCGGTTGCCGGCGCGTCCCGTTGCTGGCTTGCAGGACCGTTATTACTGTAAAATTATGGGCTTATGGGGCATCTTAGCGACCTGCAGAATAGCGTCTGCGGCGCAGGTAAAACGACCAAATGAACAAATACATTGACCTCGAGTCGCGCTATTGCGCGCACAACTACCACCCCCTCCCTGTTGTACTGACCCATGGCGAGGGAGTTTTCGTCTGGGACGACTCGGGCAAGAAGTATCTGGACATGATGAGCGCGTACTCGGCGGTAAGTCATGGTCACGCCAATCCACGCCTGGTCGGGCTGGTCCGCGACCAGGTCGGCACGCTCAATATCGTGTCCCGAGCCTTCTACACCGACAAACTCGGCCCGTTCCTCGCCCGTGCCTGCGAACTCACCGGGCAGGACATGGCGCTGCCGATGAATACCGGCGCGGAAGCCGTGGAAACCGCAATCAAAGCTGCTCGCAAGTGGGCCTACACCGTCAAGGGTGTCGCCGACAACCAGGCCGAGATCATCGCGTGCAGCGGCAACTTCCACGGACGCACCACGACCATCATCGCGATGTCGGACGAGCCCCAGTACAAAGCCGGCTTCGGGCCGTTTCCGGCCGGTTTTCACGTCGTCGAATATGGCAGCATCGACGCGCTCGAGGCGGCCATCAATGAGAACACGGCGGCTTTTCTCGTCGAACCTATCCAGGGCGAGGGCGGCATCGTCGTACCACCGAAAGGCTATTTGCGGGCGGCCGCCGAACTGTGCCGCAAGCATAACGTGCTGCTCATTGCCGACGAGATCCAGACCGGCCTTGGCCGTACCGGCAGGATGCTCGCCTGCGAACACGAGCACGTGAAGCCCGACGGACTGATCCTGGGCAAGGCGCTCGGCGGCGGCATCTTCCCCGTTTCCATGTTCCTGGCACGGAAGGACGTGATGGGCGTATTCAACCCCGGCGACCACGGCAGCACCTTCGGCGGCAACCCCCTGGGTGCGGCTATCGGCCTGGAAGCCCTGAACATACTCGTCGACGACGGCCTGCCGGCGCGCAGCGCGGAACTCGGCGATTACCTGATCGCAGAACTCCGCAAGATCGACAGCCCGATGATCCGGGACATCCGTGGCCGCGGTCTGTTCGTCGGTATGGAAATCGAACCATCGCTAGGCACCGCCAGGGCCGTGTGCGAAGCACTGATGGATCGTGGCCTTTTGAGCAAGGAGACCCATGAGACGGTCGTCCGGCTGGCACCACCCCTGGTGATCGATAAGCAGGAGATCGACTGGGCCCTGCAACAGATTCGAGAAGTGCTCGCCGAAATGGACCGCGTGCGCCTGGCCTCGTAGGAATACACAACACGGACTAAGCCATGCCCGAAATTACTACCGCGTTCATCGCATTCATCGCTGGTTCCGTTGCGGCCGGGGCAGTGATCGGCTGGATCATGCGGGGCAACCGCTGTGCACAGGAGAAGATAGCGGTCAACGAAGGCTGGCAGCGGCAGCTCGAAGCGCAGCGCAGCGAGCATGAGCGTCTCCTCGAACAGAACAAGACGCTGATGGAGCAGATCAGCCAGCT
>JAACFE010000136.1 GCA_009937525.1 Gammaproteobacteria bacterium | reverse complement strand
GGCGGCTCCGGAAGTCGAGTTGAAGGTCGAAGAGTCCGCTCCCAGGAATCCGGAACTCGAGCTGAAGCTCGAGTTGGAACAGGAATCGGAGCCCGCTGCTGAAGAGACGATTCCGGCGCATTCTGATACTCAAGGCACCGCAACGGAGCCGTCGAAAGATACCGCGGCCGACGACGACACGCCGGACTGGGACCGCGACCCGACGCTTGCCGAACTGCGCCCCGATCTCGACGCGCTGGAACGTGCCATGGCCGTTGCTCATGGTCGTGACCCCGCGTCCGGCGACGACTCAGCGCCGGCCGCCGAAACTCTCAACAAGCAAAAACCGAAGAAAGAGATCGAGGAGATTCCCGAGATCACCCTCGACGATTCGATCAACAGGAAGGTCGACAGGGCTGCACTGGAAAGGAAAAAGCGCCTCGAAGAGGAAGGCATCATCGAGGAAGAAAAGGAAGACGCCGATACGGTGGAAGCCACCGAGGCAGACAAGGCGCGCGAGGAAAAGGCCGCGGCCGAGCTCGAAAAAATCGCAGTTGGCCTGGCGAACGCGAAGACGATCGAGGACGTCGACGACAAGATGGCCGAGACGCTGTTCGGCGAAGAACTCAGTGTCGCCGCGGCCGCCGTCGCTGCACGCGTGGCGGAAGAGGCTGCCGCAGCGGCGGCTGAAGAGCAGTCCAGTTCACGGGAGCCGTCTGCACGTGCGGACTCCGAACAATCGGAGATGGAGAAGGAGTTCGAAAACGTATGGGGCGAGAAGCCCAGCGTCGAGGTCTCCATCGAATCCCAGATCGAGGATCAGAGAGGCGGGCTCGATATTTCGGCATCACAGCGACTGGCAACGGTTCGTGCACTGAATACCGGCAAGACCGACGAGCCCCCGCAACAAACGGCCGGTGCGCCCCCTCCAGGCGTAAGCCCGGACCCGATCGAGGAACAGATCACGACGTCACTGACCCAGACGATGAAGGCGCTCAAGGTCAATCCCGAGCCCAGGGCTGTCAATGACGACGACGATGATGACGAGCGCAAAGGCGGATTTTTCAGCCGCTTCCGGCGCTCCTGACGACAAGCCGCAATCGAGGAGAAAAAGGCCGGGCTAAAGCCCGGCCTTTTCTCGCCCCTGTATCTGCGCCGGCGCATAAGATCTCTAAGTAGTCCCCGAAATTTGTCGCGTCGCATACGGATTTTGCACTTCCGGCAAAATCCCTATCCTATTGGACGCGGCGGCGGTATGCCGTTGCTCGATTGGATTCCAGGAGAATCGAATGAGCGAGACTGTCCTCACAATCATCGAACTCGACAACTACCCCGAACAAGTCGTCGCCAGAGCCGCCTGGCTGGCCGGGCTCATGAACTGCGATATCGAGTTGCTGTTGTGCGACCCGACGACGAGCTTCCTGAGCGAGATATTCATCATATCGAGCGAGGTTCGAGACCTCGCCGAAGATATCGAGGATGCGCAGGAGAAGGCGCTGTTCGACCTCGCCAAAATCGCAGAGGCATCCGGCCTGAAGGTTGCCACGCGCACCAGCCATGAAAGGCCAGTTGCCGACGCCGTGATCTCCCGGGCCGTGGACATTGATCCGATGTTCGTCGTCAAGGGAACGCACTACCATTCACCGGCAGAGCGCGCGACGTTTGCCGATACGGACTGGCAGCTGATGAAGAAGCTCGACTATCCGCTGTGGTTCGTGAAGCCCGTGGAATGGAAGGACGAACCGCTGATCGTCGCTGCTGTCGATCCGACGCACGACAAGGACAGGGAAGCACGCCTCGACCGACTGATCGTCGAGACTGCGCAATCGCTCGCCGCGGCCAGCAGCGGTCGCGTCGAACTCGTGCACACCTACCAGAGGCTCGTCGAGATCGGGTCCCGTGCAATGAAAACTTTCAAGCCCGTCAAGCTGCCGGTCGACGAACTGGACGCGAAAATTCGCGACGAGCACCGCAAGGCGCTGGATGCTTTTGCCAGGGAAACCGGCGTTGCCGACGAGAACGTGCATCAGCTGCCGGGCCGGGCCCACGAGTTGTTGCCGATGTTTGCGCAGACGCATGGTGCCAGCCTGATGGTCATGGGAGCGCTGTCCCGCGGCGGCATCACGCGACGTTACATCGGCAACACCGCGGCACGGGTGCTCGACCACCTGCCATGCGACATCCTGGTCGTTCCGGCCGCAGCCGAGTGACGAGAACCGTGTGCCCCGCAATCGCGGGGCACCCCGCTCTACTCCTCCAGCGCTGATATCGCTTTCAGGCGCGCTGCCTCGAACTCGTCGCCCGGTTTCCAGGCGGGCATCTCGTCGGCATTGGCGATGGCCAGCCCCGTCCAGTAGCCGAGCAAGGCGTCTTCGACCAGTCCCGTGAAATCCCAGCTGTCGTTGTATTCGTCTGACGGCTGGTGATAGTGCACGTTGGTGTAGTGATTCTGCTGTTCGCGTCCCCAGCCCGGCGGCCTGTCGACATAGTCGGTGCCGGGCTTCAGGTACATGGCCGGGACGCCGATTTTTGCCAGGCTGAACTGGTCGGAGCGGTAGAAATAGCCCTTGTCGGCAAACTGATCGGGCTTGACCTCCCGGCCCTGCTCCTCGGCGATCAGCTCGAGTATCTGGTCGATCGACGACTTTCCGAGACCGACGAACGTCACATCATGGGTGTCGCCGAGGATGTTCGGATTGTCGTAGTTGATATTCGCCGCAATCCGACCCGGCTCGAATGTCGGATTATTCGCGTAGTACAGCGAGCCGAGCAGACCCTGCTCCTCGGCGCCCACGAAGGCAAACAGCGACGAGCGCCGTGGCGCCTCCGGCAGTGCGTTCAATGCTTTCGCGATTGCGAGAACGACAGAGACACCGGACGCGTTGTCCCTCGCACCGTTGTAGATCGCATCGCCTTCCTCGTTCGGCTCACCGATACCAAGGTGGTCGTGATGCGCGGTGTAGATGACGACTTCGTTGCGGAGTTCCGGGTCGCTGCCCGGGATGAGACCGAGCACGTTGGCGCTCTCCGTACGATTCAGTTTCACGTCCATCGCGATGGAGGTCGTGATACCGAGCGGTACCGGTTCGAAATCACGGTTGTAGGCGGCTTCGCGCAGCGCATCGAGATCCTTGCCCGCCATCGCGACGAGTTCACGCGCGGCGTCCTCGGTGAGCCACGCATTCACCTGATTGCGGGGCTCGTCACCGGCCGGCAACTCGAACTGCTCCCCCGTCCACGATGTCTGGACGACCTGGAACGGATAGCCCGCCGACGGCGTCGTATGGATGATGATCGCACCCGCCGCCCCCCGCTTGGCGGCGCTCTGGTACTTGTAATCCCAGCGCCCGTACCAAAGCCGCGTTTCACCCTCGAATAGTTCCGGATCCCAGTCGGGATCATTATTCATGATGAGCAGCACCTTGCCGTCCAGGTCGGCACCCTTGAAGTCGTCCCAGTCAAACTCGGGCGCCTGGATGCCGTAACCGACGAACACGACTTCCGCATCGCTGATCTCGACCCGTTCCTCCTGGACGCCGCTCGAGACGATGAAATCGTCCCATTGCCTGAAGGCGTGGCTTTCGCCATGGCCTTCGAAGGTCCACGTTTCCGGCTGCATCGTGTCGACGCCGACCAGGTCGAATTTCTGTTCCCAGCTGCCGCCCGCCGCACCGGGCTGCAGGCCGAGCCGCTGCATTTCCGCGGCCAGGTAATCGCGCGCCTTCACATCACCGCGGCTGCCCGGCCCCCGTCCTTCGTAAGCGTCGCTGGAGATTTCGACGACGATGTCGCGCATGTAGTCCGCGGCGATCAGTTCAGACGCCTTTTCTGCAGCAGGATTGCCGCCGCTCACCTCGACGGCCACGGGCGACGACAACTCGGGGGGCGCCTCCGACACCGTTTGCTGCGGCTGCTCCTTGCTGCACGCAACCGCGATGAACGGCGCGATGACGACCACGAACAGGTTTCTCAATCTCACGCTTGACCTCCGGAAGGATATGCGTCGCGACGCGCAGAGCGGCGCGAGTGATTCCGATCGATACTCAGGTATCGAACAATTCTGAAAGAAAGTATTGCGCCGCTGCCCAGGAGCGGCGATCGGCCGACTCATTATATACCGTCACACCGGTACTCGCGTCGGCGGCGGGGTTCGTGAATGCGTGCCGCACATTGCCGTAGCTGTGGAGCTGCCAGTCGGCACCCATGCCGCTGAGTTCCTGCCCGAGCGCAACGGCCTCGTCGGGCGTCGCCAGGGGGTCGTCCCAGCCATGGAGCGCGAGTATGCGGGCCTCGATGCGATTGCCTTCCGTGTTTCCGGGAGGGTCGAAGAGCCCATGAAAGCTGACGACCCCGGCCAGCGGTTCGCCGGTCCGTGCGATATCCAGTACGCACAGTCCGCCGAAGCAGTAGCCGATAGCGGCGGCGCGCGACGCGTCGACTTCCGGCTGGTCCCGCATCGCCTGCAATGCAAGCAACAGCCGCTGCTGCAGGACCTCGCGCTCGCTCCTCAGGGTCTCCATTCTTTCGCGGCAAGCCTCGATGTCGGCGCCAATTGCATCCTTGCCGTAAACGTCGATCGCGAACCCTGCATAGCCCCGTTCTGCGAGCGCCATCGCCTTGCTTTCCTCGAATGGGCTGCGACCGCGAATCGTGTGGGCGACCAGCACGCCCGGGCGTGTTCCTGCGACTTCGTCATCCCAGGCCAGCATTCCTTCGCATACGAGCTCGCCGTCCCGATAATCGATCAGGCGCGTTTTGATACTCACACGGGTCTCCGTTTGCGATCAGCGGCGGGTGACGACAAAGACTTCTACGCGACCGTCGGGCCCGATGTACCACGACGCTATCGTGCTCGTGATACTCACTATGATCGCACCGAAGAGCGCCGACCAGAAACCGGATACCACGAAGTTGTCGAAGAATACCGCGACCAGCCCGAACATGGCTGCGTTCAGCACGAGGATGAAAAGCCCCAGCGTGATCAGGGTAATCGGCAACGTCAGCACGAACGCGACAGGTCGAACGACCGCGTTGACGAGCCCGAGCAGAATAGCCGCAAGTATGAAGGTCCAGGCGCCGGTAATCGAGACGCCCGGCACGAGCGTGGATGCCAGGAACAGGCCCAGCATGGTGATCAGGGTACGTAAGACGATGCCTTGCATAAGCCGATTATGCGACGAGAATCGCCCTGAAGGAAGGATCGCTAGATTGCAGGGCTGGCCGGTCGGGCGTCGGGCCGCATCATCAGCATCTGCACATTACCGATTGCTCGCTCCATGAATGCGCCTTCGCAGTAACACAGGTAGTACCGCCACATGCGGATGAATTCCTCCGAAAATCCCATGCCCCGTACCTCGTCGATGCTATCGGAGAAACGCTCGTGCCAGCGGCGCAGTGTCGTCGCATAATGCGGGCCGATGTCCTCGAGGTCGACGATCCGCATATCGGTAACCCGCGTCAGCGTATCCGACATTGCCGTAACCGACGTCAGGCAGCCGCCCGGGAAGATGTAGCGCTTGATGAAATCGACCGTCTTCTTCGCCCGCTCATAGTGCTGGTCCGCGATCGTGATCGCCTGCAGCAGCATCAAGCCGTCTTTCTTCAGCAGTTCGCAGCACTTGCTGAAGTAGGTGTCGTGAAACTCGTGCCCAACGGCCTCGATCATTTCGATCGACACGAGCTTGTCGTACTGGCCTTCGAGATCCCTGTAATCGCTCTGCAGCAGGGTGATCCGTTGCTCCAATCCGGCTTTCGCGATCACGTCCCGCGCGTAATCGTGCTGCTGAGACGAAATCGTCGTGGTAGTAACGCGGCAGCCGTAGTTCTCTGCTGCATAGATCGAAAAACCGCCCCAGCCCGTGCCGATTTCCAGGACGTGATCGTCAGGTGACAGCTTCAGCTTCCTGCAGATGCGGTCGAGTTTCGCGACCGATGCCGCTTCGAGCGACCTGTCCGCGTGCTCGAA
>JAACFE010000048.1 GCA_009937525.1 Gammaproteobacteria bacterium | reverse complement strand
TGGTGCCGGGAGGGGGAATCGAACCCCCACTCTGTCTCCAGAACCGGATTTTGAATCCGGCGCGTCTACCAGTTCCGCCATCCCGGCAAGTCTGGCCGGGGTAGAATCTGGGCGGTCCCGACCGGAAGGCGCACAGTATACGAATATTTCGCGGTTCTGCGACCATTCCCGGGTGCCGGGCATCTAAGGTGCGAGACATGAGTAAGTTTGCCGATATCCAGATTGATCCAGCGATCGTCAAACGGGCCGCGCGTGGCGACGCGCGGGCGCACGAGATCCTGTATCGGGCATTCGGGGCACCGGTGTACTCGCTGTGCCTGCGGTTTACCCGGGTACCGGCACATGCGGAGGACCTCGTCCAGGAAACGTTTATCGAGGTCATGCGTTCGATAAAGCAGTTCCGCGGCGAGGCGGCGATCGGAAGCTGGATCCGGCGTATCGCGGTGACCAAGGCCCTGATGTTTCTCCGCTCGGCCTGGACGGCGCGTAGCCAGTCCCTGGTCGATGGCTGGGATGACATGACGCCCGGCGACGCAGCCAGTCACGGGATCTCGAGGCATCCGGACGACGCGCTGGACCTCGATGCGGCTCTCGCGAGCCTGCCGTCAGTCAGCCGCGTGGTTGTATGGCTGCACGATGTCGAAGGCTTTACACACAAGGAGATTGCTGCAGCGATGGGTAAGACCGAAAGCTTTTCCAAATCGCAGCTTTCACGGGCTTATCAGCGCCTGCGGCCCATGCTCGATGCCGGTCGGGAAGACCTTGGTGAACAAGGTGCCGCGGCGAGGAGTTACTAGAGAATGACGAAAGACGCAAAGGATGAAGAGATGATCTGCGCCTTGACTGCCGACGAACACGACGCGCTGCGCACGGGACTGCGCGGGTTGCCGGATACCATGCCGCCGCGCGCCGTGTGGCACCGCATCCGCGAGCAGGCGGAGGCCGAGGGCCTGATCACAAGGCCGGCGGCGCGGCGCCCGTCGACCTGGTATGTCGGCGGCAGCCTGGCGGCGGCAATCGTGGTGGCGGTTCTGATAGTGCCGGGCATCTTCGAGGAAGAGCCCGTTGTCTATCCCACGACACCGGACAACGTAGGCAGCAGCTCGCCGATTCAATTGAACACACTGCAGACGCTGATGACGGAATCGCGCGAACTGGAGAACGACCTGCGTGACCTGCCCGATAAACCACGCGTGATGCGCGCGGGCACGGCGGCGACGATCGCGGATCTCGAGGACCGGATCGCCGCTATCGACTATCAGCTCAACGATCCCGAGTTTCAGCTTACTCCGGAAGAAGAGGAAATATTCTGGCGCGAGCGCGTCAGGTTGATGAAGTTGCTGGTTGGCATGCGCTATGCGCAGGCGCAGCGAACCGCATTTTGACTGTTTCAGGAGCACCACTTTTATGAACATGATGAAGATTTTGATTCCGGCGGCGGCCCTGTTGTTGGCCGGGCAGTCGGCTGCGCAAAGTCCGGACGAGGAGCAGGCGCGGCGTGAAGCCGACGAGCAGCGTCGTGCGGAAGTGCGCGAAAAGGAAGCCGAGGAGGCCCGTCGGCAGATGCAGGAGGCCGAGCGGCAGCTCGAGGAGGCCGCCCGACGAATTGCCGAACTGAGCGAGAAGAATCTCCCGCGGATCCTGGAAATGGAAAAAATGATGGGCGAGCTTATGGGCAAGCCGAGGCTCGGCGTCACCGTAGGCGGAAATGAAGACCAGGGACCCGTGGAAGGCGTCAATATTCTGGGAGTGACCCCGGGGAGTGCTGCAGACGATGCCGGTCTGCGTGCAGGCGACGTTATCACCGGGGTTAACGGTGAGTCCCTGAGCGCCGATGATGGCAACGATGCAAACCGTCGCCTGCTCGACTTCATGAAAGGTGTCGAGGCGGGTGACAAGCTGGAGGTGGAATACCTTCGCGACGGAAATGTCGGCAAGGTCGAGGTCGAACCCCGCGTCATGGATGTGCACGCCTACGCCTGGAGCGGAGACGGCAAGAAATACGAGTTCAAGATTCCCGAGATACACGTGACGTCCGATGCTGTTCGCAAGTACCGCTTCGCGTCGCCACTGTTCGGCAGCAGCTTCGGAGACATGGAACTCGTCGAGCTCAACAAAGGGTTGGGCCGCTACTTCGGTACCGATACCGGCCTGCTGGTCGTGAACGCGCCCAGGTCCGAAGCACTCAAACTGCAGGACGGGGACGTCATTCAGAGTATCGACGGCCGCGAACCGACCTCGGTCGGTCACGCCATGCGCATTCTGAGCTCGTACCAGGCGGGTGAGAAAGTCGAACTCGGAATCATGCGCGACAAGCGGCGCCAGACTCTGGACATCGAGATGCCGGACGATCGTTCGAGCATGCTTATGCCCCTCGCGCCCCTTCCACCTCTGCCGGCAATGCCCGCGGACGTCGACGTCAGGGTGCTGACAGTGCCCCGCCCGACCCAAAGAACCTGACCGGCATTCTGCACGCGTGGGCGCGCGCGGCTCTGATACCATGCGCGCCCATGCAAATCTCCGACTTCGATTACGCCCTTCCCGACGAGCTTATCGCCCGCTATCCGGCGGCCGAACGTCGCGCCAGCCGACTGCTCGAGGTTGGTCGGCGAATCGTGGACCGGCGGTTCACCGACTTGCCGACATTGCTCAACCCGGGTGATCTGCTGGTGTTCAATGATACGCGTGTCATCCCGGCGCGCCTGTCCGCGGTCAAGGAAACCGGCGGTCGCGTCGAGATTCTGATCGAGCGCATCGAAAGTGAGTGCCGCGCACTGGCGCAGGTGCGTGCCAGCAAGTCGCCGAAAAAGGGAGGCCGCCTGTTGCTCACGGGCGGCGAGGAAGTCCGGGTCGCAGGCCGGGACGGAGAATTCTTCATCCTGGATTTCCCGGGACCGGTGTTGACGATACTGGAGTCGGCCGGAGAGGTTCCGCTGCCGCCTTATCTCGGCCGGGACGCAGAGCCCGAGGATGTGGAGCGTTACCAGACGGTCTACGCAAAGGACCCCGGTGCGGTCGCGGCGCCGACAGCCGGGCTGCATTTCGACAGCACCATGCTCGACGAGACGCTGGCAGCAGGCGTCGGCCATGCATGGATCACGCTGCACGTCGGCGCGGGTACGTTCCAGGCGCTGCGGCGCGAACACATCGAGGAGAATCGCCTGCACAGCGAGCGGGTTCAGGTGAGCGCGGCATGCTGCGAAGCCATGCGCGAGACCCGTGCGGCTGGCGGTCGCGTAATAGCGGTTGGTACGACGGTCGTGCGTGCACTCGAGTGTGCGTCACGCGCCGGTGAGATCAAACCCTTCCAGGGCGAAACCGACCTCTTTATCCTGCCCGGGTACGAATTCCGGAGCGTGGACGCGATGATCACGAATTTTCATCTGCCCAGATCATCGCTGCTCATGCTGGTGGCGGCGTTCGCGGGGCGCGAGCACATACTGCGTGCCTATGAACATGCCGTGCAGTCGAAGTATCGATTCTTCAGTTATGGCGATTCGATGTTCGTGACCCCCGGAGGACACGAATGAAGTTCGAAATCCTCAATCGCAGCGGGACCGCGCGTACCGGACTCCTCACGTTTCGCCGCGGCACGGTAAGGACGCCCGCCTTCATGCCCGTCGGCACCTACGGTACGGTAAAGAGTGTGACGCCGGAGGAAGTAGCGGCCGACGGCGCCGAGATCATTCTGGGCAACACGTTTCACCTCATGCTGCGGCCAGGTCCGGCCGTCGTCCGCAAGCACGGCGGGCTGCACGAATTCATGAACTGGCACGGTCCGATCCTGACGGACTCCGGAGGCTTCCAGGTCTTCTCGCTGGCGCGCATGCGCAAGCTGACGGAAGAGGGCGTGCGGTTCCAGTCGCCGGTCGATGGCGACGAGGTATTCCTGACGCCCGAAAGGTCGATGGAGGTGCAGCACGAGCTCAACGCGGACGTCACGATGATTTTCGACGATTGCACGCCGTATCCCGCGTCCGAGAGCGAGGCCCGGCAGTCGATGCAGCTGTCGTTGCGCTGGGCCGAACGAAGTCGCCGGCGCTTCGACGAACTCAAGGAGGTCGAGCCCGGTCGCGGCGAGGCTCTGTTCGGCATCGTCCAGGGAGGCATCTACGGGCCGCTGCGCGCCGAATCGATGGACGGACTACTCAGTACAGGCTTCGATGGCTACGCGATTGGCGGGCTCGCCGTCGGCGAACCGGAGGACGAGCGGCTGGCCGTGCTGGACGCGTTGGCGCCCGGGATGCCCGATGAGCAGCCACGCTACCTGATGGGGGTCGGTATGCCGGTGGATATTGCCGAAGCCGTACTGCGTGGGGTGGATATGTTCGATTGCGTGATTCCTACGCGCCACGCGCGCAACGGCCAGCTGTTTACGTCGCGCGGCGTCGTGAAGTTCCGGCACGCACGCTTCGCCGATGATACCTCTCCACCTGACCCCGATTGCGGCTGCTACACCTGCAGGAATTACAGCCTTGCCTACCTGAGGCACCTCGGCAAATGCGGCGAGATCCTCGGGCCGCGCCTGGCCACAATGCACAATCTCTTTTATTATCAAAAGCTTATGGAAGATCTCCGGGCGGCTATCGATGCCGGTACCTTGCCGGCTCTCGTTGCCTCCCTGCGTAACGCCTACGCCTGAACCGGAATTCGCCTTGGGTTTCGCAATCGCGACCCCACGTCCTTCGCTCTGTGCCATAATATCGCGCTGTTTTTTCGGGGTACCCTCCACGCCCCGCAACGAGAAGAAATAACACCATGGATTTTTTTATCAGTAGCGCTCATGCGCAACAGGCAGCACCACAGGGTAGCCTCTTCGATTTGTGGCCCCTCGTCGTCATTTTCATCGCGTTCTACTTCCTGCTGATCAGACCACAGCAGAAGAAGCAAAAGGCGCATACCGAGATGGTCGCTGCTCTTCAGGTTGGTGACGAGGTCATGACCGCCGGTGGAATCCTCGGACGCATAACCGGAATCAGTGACCATTACGCAGTCGTGCAGATCAGCGACAACACCGAGATCAAGATTCAGAAGGGCAGCGTCTCGCAGGTAGTGCCAAAGGGCACTTTTGAAGAAGCCTGATCGACGACGCGCTGTTTCGATGAACAAATATCCCGCCTGGCTCAACGTGCTGGTGCTCGTCGCATTGCTGACGGGCATGCTCCTGGCCCTGCCCAATCTCTACGGCAGCGTTCCGGCGATCCAGCTGGCTGATCGTCTCGGCGAACCGGTTACCGAGGCGCAGCTGCAGGAATTCATCGGCACGGTCCGGGCCGCGAATATCGAACCACAGGCGACCTACCTGAAGGACGATCGGGCGGTGATGCGGTTCGAGGCCGCAGAAGATCAGACGACGGCCGGCGACCAGCTGCGGAATCGTTACGGGCGCGATCTCAACATCGCCCTGACGCTCGCACCGAGGTTGCCGGCATGGGTGCGCGGTCTCGGTCTCAACCCGATGAGTCTCGGCCTCGATCTGCGCGGCGGCATATACGTCCTGCTCGAGGTCGATATGGCATCCGCGATACAGAAGCGCCTCGAATCCTACCAGCAGGACTTCGATGATCGGCTGCGTGAAGCCAGGATACGCCATCGCGTCGACCTCGACGACAACGTCATCACCGTTCGCGTCGCGGACAGCGCGGATTACGATGCGGCCAGGGATATCGTGCGTACTGCCGACTCGGAGGTCCTGATCGACGACGGCACGGACGACAAGGCATTCACGGTGCGCATGTCCGAGACCCAGATCCGCGCCCGCCAGGACTTTGCCATCGAGCAGAACATCACGACGCTCAGGAACCGCGTCGACGAACTCGGTGTCGCCGAACCCCTGGTGCAGCGGCAGGGCATCGATCGCATCGTCGTGCAGCTGCCCGGTGTGCAGGACCCGACGGAGCTGGACAAGATCCTGACGGCGACGGCGACGGTCGAGTTCCGGCTCGTCGACCAGTCGGGCAACTCGCCGGGCTCACGGCGATACCCCGGGCGTGGCCAGGAGCCTGCGCAATTACTGAAACGCGAAGTGATAGCGTCCGGCGACGAGATCGTCAATGCATCCGCCGGCTTCAGTGCCGAGGGCCAGCCGGCTGTCAATATCACGCTGGACGCTGCCGGCGGTGAGCGCATGCTCGCCACGACGCGGGACAATCTCAACAAGCCGATGTCCACGTTGTTCATCGAGTGGCGCGAGGAGACGGTGACGCGCGGCGGCCAGACGGAGACGCGCCGCGTGAAGTCGGAAGAAATCATCAACACGGCGACGATCCGCGGTGTCTTCAAGAACAACTTCCAGATCACCGGCCTCAATCCCATGGAAGCCAGCGACCTCGCCAAGTTGCTGCGGGCCGGCGCGCTTGCGGCGCCGGTCTACAAGGTCGACGATCGGACGATCGGCCCAACGCTGGGCCAGGACAACATCGATCGCGGCTTCAAGGCGATCCAGGTCGGTTTCCTGGCGGTGATCATCTTCATGGTCGTCTACTACCGGGTTTTCGGGCTCATAGCCGACGTTGCGTTGCTGTCGAACCTGGTCTTCATCGTGGCCGTGCTGTCGCTGCTGGGTGCGTCGCTGACGCTGCCCGGTATCGCCGGTATCGTGCTGACCGTCGGCATGGCGGTGGACGCGAACGTGCTCATTTTCGAGCGAATACGCGAAGAACTGGCGGCGGGGTCATCGCCGCAGCAGGCGATTCACTCGGGCTACGACAAAGCCCTGTCGTCAATTGCGGACGCGAACATCACTACCCTCATTGCCGCAATCGTGCTGCTCGGCTTCGGTACCGGTCCGATCAAGGGATTCGCGATCACGCTGATGATCGGCATCCTCACGTCGATGTTTACGGCGATCGTCGGCACGCGTTCAATCGTCAACCTGGCGTTCGGCGGCCGCAAACTCCAGAGCATTCCGGTCTAGGAAGCGACGATGCAATTTCTCAAGAAGAAAACCACTATCGATTTCCTCAGCCTTTCGAGGCGCCGGATCGCATTGTCCATCTCGGTGATCGTCGTCATTGCATCGCTGGTTTCGCTGGGCACGCGCGGCCTGAATTTCGGTATCGACTTCACGGGCGGCATACTGCTCGAGCTCGGCTATACGGAAGACGCGGATGTCGAAGGAATTCGAAGTGATCTCTTCGACTCCGGGTTCGAAGACGCGCAGGTGCAGCTCTTCGGTGCAGCCAACGACGTCCTGGTGCGCCTGCCGCCGCAGGAGGGTTCCGACCAGAGTGCTATGCGCGAGCAGCTGCAGGCGACCCTGACGGCGGGCGGCAAGGAAGTCGATCTTCGCCGCGTTGAGGCGGTCAGTCCTCAGGTCGGCAGCGAACTCGCGGAGCAGGGTGGCTTCGCAATGATCATCGCGCTACTCCTGATCTTCGCGTACGTGATGTTTCGCTTTCAGTGGAAGTTCGCGGCCGGCGCCGTCGCTGCTCTTGCGCATGACGTCATCGTCACCATCGGATTCTTTTCGATTTTCGGCCTGCCCTTCGACCTCACGGTCGTCGCAGCGATCCTCGCCGTGATCGGTTACTCGTTGAACGATACGGTCGTCGCTTTCGACAGGATTCGTGAGAATTTCTTCAAGTTGCGCGGCGTGTCGTCAGAGGAATCGATGAACACATCGATCAACGAGATGCTCGCGCGCACGATCATCACCGGATTGACGACGTTGCTCGTGCTCGTCGCCCTGTTGGTGCTCGGCGGCGAGTCTATCGCGCCATTTTCGATCGCGCTGATCGTCGGCATCATCGTCGGCACCTACTCGTCGATCTACACCGCCAGCGCGACCGCGCTGTTGCTGGGCGTGAACGCCCAGGACCTCATCGAGCCCGTCAAGGACCCCGAGCTGATCGACGATTTGCCCTAGCAACGGAGGCGGGCCGCCGGGGAATTCCTCTCCGTCATGGCTCGGCTCGCTCCGCTCGCCTGCGCTTGACTTCCGTCGAGGAACACAACACCCGGGCCGGCCTGCTGCTGCGCCTTAAGGCTTATTTCAGGGGCCAATCTTGGTATCGGCGTTCGCGTCTGGCTTGTGCAGAACGGCTTTGATTTCCGATGCGCAAAGTTTCGCGAGTCCCGCGTAGACCTTCGGCGTGCCGGCGAGGACGTGGCCGGTTTCCAGGTAATTCTCGCTGCCGTCGAGCCCGCTGATGATGCCGCCGGCTTCGCGGATGATCAGGCCGCCCGCCGCGAGGTCCCATGCTGACAGGCCGGCTTCCCAGAAGCCGTCGAGGCGGCCGGCGGCAACGTAGCAGAGATCGAGGGCAGCAGCGCCGGGGCGCCGCACGCCGGACGTATTCCTGATGATCTTGCCCAGCATTTTCAGATAGGGCTCCATCTCGCAGTCGGCGTGGCGGAACGGGAAGCCGGTGCCGATGAGGGCGCGCTCGAGCTTGCTCTGCCCGCTGACGCGGATGCGGCGGCCGTCGAGCTGGGCGCCGGCGCCGCGGGAAGTGGTGAACAGTTCCTGGCGCATCGGGTCGTACACCACGCCGTGCTCCATGCGGCCGTTGACCTGTACGCCGATGGACACCGCGAACACGGGGAAGCCGTGCAGGAAGTTGGTGGTCCCGTCGAGGGGGTCGATGATCCAGAGCGTATCCGAGTCGCCGCTCGCGCCGGATTCCTCCGCCAGGATGGCGTGATCCGGATAGTGCTTGTGTACGGTGTCGATGACTTCCCGTTCGGCGGCACGATCCGCCTCACTGACGTAATCGTTGCGGCCCTTCATCTCGACATTGAGGTTGCCGAGTTTGACGAGGTCTCTCATCAGCGAGTTGCCGGCGCGGCGCGCGGCCATCACAGCCACATTCAGTAGTGCGTGCATGTAACGATTCCATCGATGTCAAAGAGCTGCCGCTGTCCCGGCCTGGAATTGCACCTGCCCGGGCCCGATCGGGGCGGTAGAATACCGGACTTTGCCGGCTACTCGCCAGAATATTGTCATGTCGATACGCATCGTCCTCGTCGGTACCACGCACCCGGGCAACATCGGCGCGGTCGCCCGTGCCATGAAGAACATGGGTGTAATGGACCTGGCGCTGGTGAATCCGCGCTATTTCCCGGACAAGGAGGCGACGGCGCGGGCATCCGGCGCGGAAGACCTGCTCGAGAATGCGACGGTATTTGACACGCTCGCGGACGCGATCGCGGACTGCGTATACGTGGCCGGCGCGAGTGCACGGTCCCGCGCCATCAACTGGCCCTGCCTGGATGCACGTGATTGCGCGGCCCGCTTACTGGATGAGAGCCGCAAGGGGCCGGTTGCGGCCGTGTTCGGCCCGGAGAAGTCCGGGCTGTCGAATTCGGATCTCGATCATTGCGATACGCTTTTGACAATTCCGACGAATCCGGAATTCAGTTCGCTGAATCTCGCGATGGCCGTGCAGGTAGTTACATACGAACTGCGCCTGGCGCAGGCAGTGAGATCGCCAGAGTACGAGGCGGACGCGCCACTTGCGACCAGCCTGGAGATGGAGAATTTTTACGAGCATCTCGAGCGCGTGCTGACCGATGTGCAGTTCCTCGACCCGGACAACCCGCGGCACCTCATGCGGCGATTGCGGCGCCTGTTCATTCGGGCACGGCCCGACCAGAACGAGGTCAACATCCTGCGAGGTATTCTTGCGGCCATGGAGCGGGAAAGGGAAAAAGACGCGTGACGAAAGAGGCCACTATCGTCTACCTGGATTATGCGGCGACGACCCCCGTCGATCCGCGTGTCGTCGACGTGATGACGCCACTGTTCCGGCAGGACGGCGATTTCGGAAACCCGTCATCGGGCCACATCGTGGGGCGACGCGCCATGGAGCATGTCGAGCGTGCGACCGGGCAGCTTGCCGAGCTGCTGGGCTGCAAGGAGAGCGAGCTCGTGTGGACCTCGGGCGCCACCGAGTCGGACAATCTCGCCATCCTCGGTGCCGCCCGATACCGCGCCGACCGCGGCCGGCACCTGATCACCATGCCCACGGAACACAAGGCCGTGTCCGACGTTTTCCAGGTGCTGGAGAAGCAGGGTTTCGAGGTGAGCTGGCTGTACCCGGACCATACCGGCGTCCTCGATCCTGCCGAGCTCGAGGCGGCGATCCGCGCCGACACGCAGCTCGTGTCGATCATGCACGTCAACAACGAGACTGGCGTGATCCAGGACATCGAGGCGCTCGGTTCCATCTGCCGCGAGCGAGACGTGCTGTTTCACGTCGATGCCGCCCAATCGGTCGGAAAGTTGCCGCTGAATCTGGCGTCAATGCCGGTCGACCTGCTGTCGACGACGGCGCACAAGGTTTACGGCCCCAAGGGTGTCGGTGCGCTCTTCGTCGCCGATCGTCCGGGTTGCCACGTCGAGCCGCTCACCTTCGGCGGCGGGCAGCAGAACGGGCGGCGCCCGGGCACCCTGGCCGTTCCGCTGATCGCGGGATTCGGAGAGGCTGCGCGAATCGCCCGGTCCGAAATGCAGGAGAACCGCGCGCACCTGCAGTCGATGCGAGACCGGCTCTGGCGCGGAATCCGGGATATGGACGGGATGCTGCGGAACGGCAGCGAGGACCATTCGTTCCCCGGTATTCTGAATGTCAGCATCGACGACGTCGAAGGCGAAAGCCTGCTGCTGGCGCTCGAACCGCTGTGCGTGGCCACCGGGTCGGCCTGCAATTCGAAAAGCCAGGCGCCGTCGTCCGTCCTGCGCGCGCTCGGCCGCAGCGACCTGCTCGCGCAGAGCGCCATACGCTTCAGTTTCGGGCGCCCGACGGCAACTGCGGAGGTCGATTTCGCGGTCGCCCGTTACCGGGAGGCCGTCGGCCGCCTGCGCGATATTGCTCCGGAGCCTGCTCCGTGACGCGCGACCCGTACAGCGCGCGGGTGCGAGAGCTGTTCGGCGCGCCCGATCATGCCGGCGACCTTGAAAAACCGGCTGCCCGGGTGCAAATCATCGAGCAGGGCGTGCGCGTTGCCCTTGCAGCGGACATCGATGGCGATATCATCGTGGGCCTGCGATTTCGCGCATGGGGCTGCCCCCACCTGCTTGCGGGGGCGGAGGCGTTTTGCCGCGAGTTCGAGGGCCGGCCAGTTTCTGCGCTGCAGGCATTCGGCGCGGAGGAAATTATGCAAACTCTGCCTGTACCGCGGGAGAAATTGGGCCGTATACTACTACTTGAGGATGCGGTGCGGTCGCTTGGGCAGCGCGTTCGCGGAAGCCCGGATGCGGGCAAGGACACGAACTAGATATGGCAATTTCGTTGACAGAATCGGCGGCAAGCCGGGTACGCAGCTACCTGCAGTCCCGGGGCGAGACTATCGGCTTACGCCTGGGCGTGACCAGGACCGGCTGCTCCGGCTACTCCTACGTCATCAATTACGCGGAAGACATCACGGACGCCGACGTCGTATTCGAGGACAAGGGCGTCAAGGTCGTCGTGGATGCAGACGCATTGACGCTGATCGACGGCACCGAGGTCGATTTCGTGAAAAGCGGCCTCAACGAGGCGTTCAGCTTCAGAAACCCCAACGTCACCGGGGAATGCGGCTGCGGAGAAAGCTTCAACGTCTAGGCCGTCGCCGTTGCCCGGCTCCCATATGCCAAGTAAAATCGCGGGTTTACGTCCGCCCGGTCGAATTCTGGCTCGTGCGGGAATCTCCACTCATTCGAAAAGGAACATCGCATGGCCGTTGAGCAGACGCTCTCTATTATCAAACCGGATGGCGTCCAGAAAAACCTGATCGGCGAAATCTACAGGCGCTTCGAAGAAGCCGGCCTCGAGATCGTCGCGGTAAAGATGAAGCACCTCACCGAAGAGGAAGCCCAGGGTTTCTACGCCGTCCACCGAGAGCGCCCGTTTTATAACGACCTGGTTGCGTACATGACGTCCGGGCCGGTCATCGTGCAGGTGCTGCAGGGCGAGGGCGCAATCGAGAAGAACCGCGACATCATGGGAGCCACCAATCCCGCGGACGCAGAACCGGGAACGATCCGCGCGGATTTTGCCGCGAGCATCGAGGAGAACGTTGTCCACGGTTCGGATGGTCCCGACACGGCGGCCACGGAGATCGCGTTCTTCTTTGGCGAAGAAGGAATCTGTCCGCGCACGCGATAGGCCAGTAACCGATGACCGGCGACACTGACAAACTGAACCTGCTCGGCATGGCTCAACGCGAGCTGGAGGCGTTCTTTGCCGATCTCGGCGAGAAGCCCTATCGCACGCGGCAGCTGCTGCAGTGGATGTATCAGCGCGGTGTCAACGACTTCGACGCGATGACGGATCTGTCGAAGTCGCTTCGTGCGAAGCTTGCCGAGCGGGCGACCGTGTCGCTGCCGCGGGTCCACAGTGAGCACAAATCGTCGGACGGCACGGTCAAGTGGCTGTTTGCCAGTGGCTCGGGGCAACGCGTGGAGGCCGTGTACATACCCGAGCCGGCACGCGGCACCCTGTGTATTTCGTCGCAGGTCGGTTGTGCACTCGATTGCGCATTCTGTGCGACCGGCGCGCAGGGATTCAATCGCAACCTGACCGCGGCCGAGATCATCGGCCAGGTCTGGCATGCCAACACCGTGCTGCCGCGGCGCCCGAATGGGGAATCCGCGGTGACGAACGTGGTCTTCATGGGCATGGGCGAGCCGCTGGCGAACTACCGCCAGGTGGTGCCGGTGCTCGAGTTGCTGATTTCCGACTATGCCTACGGGCTGTCCCGGCGCCGCGTCACGATCAGCACCTCGGGTATCGTGCCGCACGTCGAGAAACTCGGAGACGAATGCAACGTGTCTCTCGCGGTGTCACTGCATGCGCCGAACGACGAGCTGCGCAATCGTATCGTGCCGATCAACAAGCTGCACCCGATCGGGGAACTCCTCGACGCCTGCTGGCGTTATGCGGCGAAACATGCGAACCGCTTTGTCACCTTCGAGTACGTCATGTTGCGCAACGTCAACGATTCGCTGGCACATGCCGACGAACTGGCGGATCTGCTCGACGGAAATCCGGCCAAGGTCAATCTCATTCCTTTTAATCCGTTCCCGGGAACCGAATTCAAGCGCTCCGGCGTGGAGACGATCCGTTATTTCCAGAACCGGTTGCGCGATCGCGGTATCGTGGCGACGACGCGCCGGACGCGCGGGGAAGATATCGACGCGGCCTGCGGGCAGCTCGCTGGCAAGGTCAGCGACCGGGTTCGCAGACGCCTGGGCGAAAAGAACATAGGGGTGGCGACGGGGTGAAAAAGAGCGATTGTCTCGTGGTGGCGATGGTCACCTTACTCATGGTTACGGGTTGTGTGTCGACGACTACCGGACCGCCGGAGAAGAAGGCTGATCAGAGCGACGCCGCGGAGCTGAATTACCAGCTCGGGGCACGTTATTACCGGAAAGGCGATTATGATCTCGCGCGCGACCGCCTCGAACTGGCTCTGGAGCAGAACCCGAAGAACGGCCTGGCCTGGTCGGCCCTGGGCCTGACTTACGAGGAGCTCGGCAATGTCAGGCTCGCCGAGGATGCGTACGACAATGCCGTGCGCGTGGCGCCGCGCGACTTCAAGGTTCAGGAAAACTATGCGGTATTCCTGTGCCGGCAGGCACGATTCGACGAAGCCCGCAAGTATTTCGATAAAGCAATAAAGGCGCCCACCAACGACTATTCGGAGCGGACGTATACCAATGCCGGTGTCTGTATGATGCAAAAGCCGGATCACGTCGCGGCCGAGGAGTACCTGCGCGCCGCGCTGGAGCGGCGACCCACCTATGGTGAGGCACTCCTGCAAATGTCCGTGCTGTCCTACGAGACGGGCGATACGCTGCGCGCCCGCGCCTTCCTGCAGCGCTACCTGGGCGGCAACATGCCGACTGCGCCGGTGCTTTACCACGGCATTCTCATCGAGGAAAAGCTCGGTGACGATACCGCGCGTCGCCAGTACACGTTGCAGCTGTTGCGAGATTTCCCGGATTCGGCCGAGGCCGAGCGTATTCGCCAGTCCGGCTAGGACCGTGGCGCCGCCAGATTCATGACCGACGAGAAAGAAAAACCGGACGACGAGACGCCAGACGCGACAGCGGAAGGCCCGGTAGGCGGCGAACGGCTTGCCGAGGCACGGCGTGCGAAGCAGATCAGCGTGCTCGAGATCGCGAAGGAACTTCATGTCGAAGAGGCGAAGATCCGGGCGCTGGAGACCAATGAGTTCGACGTTCTCGGCGCGCCCGTATTTGCCAAAGGACACCTCAAGAAATACTCGCAGCTCGTCGGCGTAAACCACGACGACGTGCTGGCCGATTACTATCGGCTGACGCGAAGCCAGGAGATGCCACCCGTCGTCGTGCAGCGGCAGAAGCCAAATCGCGAACTAACGCCGGGCCCCTGGATCATCGCCATCCTGGTGATTGCATCACTGGCAATCGCGTACGGGATACTCGTGGAACGGCCGTTCGCAACGCTGCCGGTTCCGCCTGCAAGCTCGCCGGCGGTCTCTGAAGGCGCGCCGCCTGCGGAGGCAACGGAAGCCGGGGACGAGGCAGCTCCGCCGACGGCCGAGCCAGCCGGGGAGACGGAGAGCGCCCCCGGGTCGGCCGCCGAGCCGCCGCCGGGGGAGGTACCCGGGCAGCCCGTCGAGAATGAGCAGACGCAGCCAGCCGCGGATCAGCAAACGCAGCCGATCGCGGATGCGCCGATGCAGCCGATCGTGGTCGAGCTGGCACAGCCCGCGACGACGGTGCCCGCTGCAGATGGCGATGATGTCCGGCTCTCGGTGACCTTTGTCGGCGATTGCTGGACCGAAATCATGGATGCGTCCGGCCGCCGCCTTTTCTTCCAGCTCGGTCGAGCCGGCCGTACCGTCAACGTCAGCGGTCCCGGCCCGCTTTCGGTGCTGTTCGGCGATGCCGACAACGTCGATATCAGGGTCAACGGCGAGGACTTCAGCATCCCGGCCGCCAGCCGCCGCGGGCGTACCGCACGACTCAGCATCACCGGCTCATAATCGGCTCCTGCAGCGACCAGTCACATGAAACCCAAAGCCATCAGGGGAATGAACGACATACTGCCGGACGTTGCCGCGACCTGGCGATACCTCGAGCAGGTACTGCAGGACATCGTGCACTCCTACGGCTACGACGAGATCCGCCCGCCCATACTCGAATACACGGAGCTGTTCCGACGCTCGATCGGCGAGGTGACCGACATCGTCGAAAAGGAGATGTACACGTTCGAGGACCGCAACGGTGAGAGCCTTACGATGCGCCCCGAGGCGACGGCGAGCGTGGTACGCGCCGGCATCACCAACGGGCTGCTGCACAACCAGCGCCAGAAGTTATGGACCTCGGGGCCGATGTTCCGCTACGAGAAGCCCCAGAAAGGACGTTACCGGCAGTTTCACCAGTTCAACGTCGAGGCACTCGGGTATCCCGGGCCCGACGTGGACGCCGAACTCATCATCATGAGCGCCCGGATGTGGCGCCGCCTGGGGATATCGAAGCTGAGCCTGGAACTCAACTCGCTCGGTACGCCGGAGGCGCGTAACCGCTACCGGGACACGCTCGTGGAGTACTTTTCCGGCGTGAAAAATCAGTTGGATCAGGATAGTATTCGGCGCCTCGAGCGCAACCCGCTCAGGATTCTCGACAGCAAGAACCCGGACATGCAGGGAATCATCGAAGGCGCCCCGGTAATGCTCGATTACCTGGATGCCGAATCGGCGGAGCACTTCGAGGAGCTGCGGGAACTGCTCGACGTGGCAGGAATCGCATATACGTTGAATCCGCGCCTCGTGCGAGGGCTCGATTATTACAATCGCACGGTGTTCGAATGGGTTACCGACGCGCTCGGATCACAGGGCGCCGTGTGCTCCGGCGGGCGTTACGACGGACTGGTCGAGAAACTCGGTGGTCGGCCGACGCCCGCGGTCGGATGGGCGATGGGCATCGAGCGCTTCGTCGCGCTGTTCGAGGCCTGCGGAGGAGAAGCTCCGGATACCGGTGCCGACGTCTACATCGTGGCGGTCGGCGAGGGTACCTTGCAGCGCGCGGTCGGCGTGGCGGAGGAGTTGCGGGATGCGATCGCGGGAATTCGCGTGGAGCTGAACCTCGGCGGAGGCAGCTTCAAGTCGCAGATGAAGCGTGCGGATAGCAGCAATGCTGAATTCGCACTGATACTTGGAGAGCGCGAGCTGTCCGAGGGGCGCGTCGGCTTGAAGCCGATGCATACGCGTGAAGAGCAATCGAGTGTCGGTTTCGACCAGGTCGCGTCGATACTCAAAGGCAAACTGGAGGAAGTGGCAGCGGATGCTGGCACCGATGATGACTAAGGACTGAATTCGTGGACGATCTACTTTCGGAAAAAGAACAGATTGAGAAGATGCGCACGTGGTGGTCGGATTACGGCCTCTACGTCATCGGCGGCGTCGTGCTCGGCGCGGCAATACTGTTCGGTATCAATTACTACCAGACGCAGAAGGTCGAAACTGAGATCGCGGCGTCGGTACATTACGACGAAGTTGCGGAACACGTCGTCAATGGTGATCTGGATGCAGCCGAGGCCTCGGCCGCCAAACTCGACAGCGAGTTCGGGAACAGTACCTATGCTGCTCAGTCGAAGCTTGCCATGTCACGCCTGTACATGGACAGGAACCGCGACGAGGATGCCGCGCAGGCGCTGAGGGAATTGCTGGAGACGAGCGGATTCGAGAATCTCAAGCACATTGCGCGCGTGCGTCTCGCGAAAATCCTGCTTTACCAGGGCAAGCCGGAAGACGTTCTGAGCCTGCTTGAAGGGCAGGCTAACGCGGCATTCGCGGCACGCTACGCCGAAGAGCTCGGGGATGCCTACGTTGCGCTGGGCCGCTACGAAGAGGCGCGGGCGTCCTACCAGGCCGCATTGGGCGAAGCGCAACCGACTGTCGACCAGGGGCTGATACAGCTCAAGCTCATGGATCTCCCGGCGGCGGCGGCCGCGACTCCCGGTGAGGATGACAGCGAGTGACACCGCTCGGCCGCAATCTGCTGGCCTTGTCTGCGGCGTGCATGCTGTCCGCCTGCGGCCTGTTTGGTGACGACGACGAAGAGCTCAAACCCGCCGAGTTGATCGAATTCGAAAAGAAGGTGCCGGTAAAGCGCTTATGGAGGGCGAAAGTCGGGTCCGATGCCGAGTTTCTGCGCGTTGCGCTGCGGCCCATGGGGGATGGCAACCGGATCTACGCAGCCAGCGTCAACGGCAATGTCGTTGCGCTTGACCCCGAGAGCGGCAAAACGGTCTGGCGCAACAAGCTGGGCATCGACGTATCGTCGGGTCCGGGTGTCGGGGAGGGCCTGATCGTCGTGGTCTCTGCCGACGGATACGTCGTGGCGCTTGCGGCTGATGACGGAACCGAGCGCTGGCGCGCCTATATCGCGGGCGAATCGCTTGCGACGCCATTGGTCCACGAGCAGTGGGTGGTCGTCCAGGCGGTCGACAACAAGCTGACGGCTTTGTCCGTATTCGATGGCTCCGAACGCTGGACCATCGAGCAGTCGACGCCGGCCCTCACGATGCGAGGCTCGACATCGCCGATACAGGTGGGCCAGACCGTTGTGACAGGTTTCGATAACGGCCGCGTCATGGCGATAAACTTCTCGAGCGGCGATGTCGAATGGGACAGCATGCTGGCACCGCCGAGCGGACGCTCCGATCTCGATCGCCTGTCCGACATCGACGGCGACCTTGCCGTGGTCGGGCAGGATATCTATGCCTCGGGCTACCAGGGACGCATAGCTTCCCTTGCCGGGGAGTCCGGGCAGGTACTCTGGGCGCGAGAGTTATCGACGTATGAAGGCGTAAGCGCCGACTGGAACAACGTGTATTCGACCCTGGACAACGGCGAACTCGTTGCGCTGAACCGCCGCAGCGGCACCGAGATCTGGCGCCAGAGCGCATTACTGCGTCGGGAGCCGACGTTGCCCGTGTCATTCAGGACCACGGTCGCGGTGGGCGACCTGGAGGGCTACCTGCATTTCTTCAGTAACGTAGACGGCGAACCGGTTGCGAGGGTTCGCGCGGGCGGCAGTGCAATTGTCGGCACACCGCTGGTCATGGCGGACCGGCTCTACGTGCAGTCCGACGACGGTTCGGTCTCCGCATGGTACGTCGTGGAGCCCAAGCGGGACGACCGCCGCGCGCCCGATATTGCCGAAGAGGACGACGAGAGCGCCTGACACGCGCTCGTGTAGGCGAAATCCGATGCTTCCCGTCATCGCATTGATCGGCCGGCCCAATGTCGGCAAGTCCACGTTATTCAATCGTCTTACCCGCTCGCGGGACGCGCTCGTTGCCGACTACCCGGGCCTGACGCGTGACCGCAAGTTCGGTTTCGGCAAGCTCGGCCCGATTCCATACCTCGTCATCGACACAGGCGGTGTTGCGGGCGGCGAAGTCGGTATCGAGGAGCACACGGCCGGCCAGACGGTGCGCGCACTCGAAGAGGCTGATGCCGCCATCGTCATGGTCGACGCGCGCGACGGACTCACCGCCGCGGACGAGCATGTCGCGGACCTTGCCCGGCGTCATGCGAAACGCGTGTGGCTGGCGGTGAACAAGGCCGAAGGACTGGACGCAGCTGTTGCGTCGAGCGAGTTTCACAGCCTCGGCATCGGCGCGCCGCACGCGGTATCGGCCGCGCATGGCGATCATGTGAGCGCGCTCATCGAGGCGGTGCTGGATGAGTTCGAGGTCGAGGCCGACGAGCCGGAGCAGGAGGCGGACGACGAGGAACTGCGGATCGCGGTCATCGGACGCCCGAATGTCGGCAAGTCGACACTCGTCAACCGGCTGCTCGGAGAGGAACGGCTGGTCGTCTTCGACCAGCCGGGCACGACGCGCGACAGTGTTGCAGTGCCCTTCGAACGCAACGACCGCAAGTACGTCCTCATCGACACAGCGGGCATACGTCGTCGTGCGCGCGTGCATGAGGCGATCGAAAAGTTCAGCGTTATCAAGGCCCTGCAGGCCATAGAACAGGCGCAAGTCGTCATCGCGGTGCTCGATGCTCACGAGGGTATTACGGAGCAGGACGTGAGCCTCCTCGGGCTCGTGCTCGAAAGAGGCCGTGCACTGGTGGTCGTCACGAACAAGTGGGACGGGCTGAGTGCCGCCGAGCGAAAACACGTTCGCGATGAACTCGACCGGCGTCTGCCGTTCCTGGACTTTGCCGAACGGATCACGATCTCGGCCCTGCACGGTACCGCGGTCGGCGACCTGTTGCCGGCCGTAGAGCGCGCCTGCAAGGCAGCGATGAGCGACCTGTCCACCACGGAGCTGACGAGAGAGCTCGAGAGCGCGGTAACGGCGCATCCGCCGCCTCTCGTACGCGGCCGGCGCATCCGTCTGCGATATGCACATCAGGGCGGGCGCAATCCGCCCGTAATCGTGATCCACGGCAACCAGACCGAACGAGTGCCCGAGGCCTATCGCCGCTACCTTATCAATCGCTTCCGGAAAGCGTTTAAACTACGAGGCACGCCCGTGCGGCTGTCGTTCAAAACGAGCGAAAACCCCTACAAGGGCCGGCGCAACAAGCTGACGCCGCGACAGCAGCGGCGGCGCAAGCGCCTGATGAAACACGCGAAGAAGTAATCTCGATGACCCTGGCAACCAAATTCATGACCCTGGACGGGCCTTTCAAGATGCATCGGGGGGGGTTCATCGAATCGCCGACACTCGCCTACGAGACCTGGGGTGAACTCAATGAGGCGAAAGACAACGCGATCCTGATATTTACCGGCTTGTCGCCGTCGGCCCACGCTGCGTCATCCGGTGAGGACCAGACGCCCGGCTGGTGGGAGAACATGATCGGCGAGGATCTGCCGCTCGATACGGACAAATACTGCATCATCTGCATAAACTCTCTGGGCAGCTGTTTCGGTTCCGCCGGTCCCGCGTCGGTCAATCCGGCGACCGGCGAGCGCTATGGAATCTCGTTTCCGACGCTGTCACTGGAGGACGTCGCGGAGTCTGCCTACCAGGTCGTGCGGCGCCTGGGCATCGAGCGCCTGCACACGGTCATCGGCTGCTCGATGGGCGGCATGAGCGGCCTGGCACTGTGTGTAAAGCACCCGGACGCGGTTGCCGGCTTCATTTCCATCTCCTCGTCGGCGCGGCCACTGCCCTGGGCGATAGCGATACGGTCATTGCAGCGCGAGTTGATCCGTTCCGACCCGAAGTGGCAGGGCGGCGATTACGATCCCGGTGATCCCCCCATTACCGGCCAGCGCCTGGCGCGCAAGCTCGGCATGATCAGCTACCGTTCGCCCGAGGAATGGGAAAAACGATTCGGCCGTGAGCGCGTGACGGACGTCGGTCCCGGAGATGAGCCGTTCCGCATCGAGTTCTCCGTCGAATCCTACATGGAGAACCACGCCAACAAGTTCAGCGGCGCGTTCGACGCAAACTGTTACCTCTACCTGTCGCGCGCCTCGGACCTCTTTTCCCTGGCCGAGCATGGCGGCTCGCTGGAGAACGGCTTTCGGCGCCTGAAGCTCGAACGCGCGCTTGTCATCGGCACCATGACGGACATCCTGTTTCCGATCCACCAGCAGCATCAGCTCGCAGAGGGCATCAGGGGCGTCTGCGAGGACACGTGGCTGGTCGAACTCGACAGCATCCAGGGCCACGACGCCTTCCTGGTGGACATGGATGCGTTCCGGCCGGTGATCTGCGATTTCCTGGAGTGCGCCGGCCAGTTCAACAAGTAGCCGTCAGAACGACCGGCCTGTTTCCAGCCGCGCAGCATTGAGTTCGATGCCGGGGACCGCGTTGCCGCAGTCGATCAGGCAGTGGCTTACCCAGTAGACGCCGGTCGCGTCAAAGTTCGCGCCGCGCCATCGACTCCGCAATGTGCTCGGCCTGACGTATCGCCAGCGCCACGATGGTCAGCGTGGGATTGGGTGCCGCACTGCTGGTAAACACGCTGCCATCCGATACGAACAGGTTGGGCACGTCGTGCAGTCGGCCCCAGCGATTGG
>JAACFE010000135.1 GCA_009937525.1 Gammaproteobacteria bacterium | reverse complement strand
ACGACATGGCGTCACACGCCTGCGAACTGCTCAAGGCGATGGCGAATGAATGGCGGCTGATAATTCTTTGTCAGCTGTCAGAAGGCGAGAAGACGGTCAGCGAGTTGCAGAGCATTCTCGGGCTCAGTCAATCGGCGCTGTCGCAGCACCTGGCCGTGTTGCGGCGGGAGAAGATCGTCTCGGCAAGAAAAGACGCGCAGTCGGTGTTCTATTCATTGGCCGGTGACGAGGCAACGAAGGTTATGGAGACGCTACACGACCTGTTTTGCGGAGCACGAGCAGCAAAGGATTAAGGAAACCGGTGCACGCGCGGGGGGCGCGGGCCTTGTGAAATTGCCAGAGTCGTTCGGCTCGATTGGCGGGAGGAGAATGTGATGAGTTCCAAGTTCAGAGGCGTTGTGGCGGGTCTTGCTGCGGCGATACTTTTCGTGGCCAGCGGTTCGGCCTTTGCGACCAACGGCTACTTCACGCACGGCGTCGGCACGACGTCGAAAGGCATGGCCGGCACGGGCGTGGGATCGAACGCCGACATGGGCGCGATCATGTCCGCGAGCAACCCGGCGCTTGGCGTGTTCGTCAGCGACCAGTGGGAAGCGGGCCTGTCGATATTCAGCCCGCGGCGCAGCTACGTGGTGCCTACAGAGAGCCAGCTTCCCAATGGCCCCGGCAGCTTGATTCCGCTGCCCGATGGAAGGTTTCTGCCGACGCACTCTATCACGCCCGGCGAGATCGACAGCGGCAGTGAGTGGTTCCCGATCCCCTACGTCGCGAAGAACTGGAGCCTGCAGAACGACAGCAACATCACCGCCGCATTCTACGGCCGCGGCGGCATGAACACGGATTGGGACGACGCAAATGCGTCGGCCACGTCGTACCTGTGTGGTGGCAACCCGCAGGCCGGTGAGCCGCCGGCGACAGGCCCGGGCCCCTACTGTGCCGGTAAGGCCGGCGTCGACCTGGCGCAGGCGTTCCTCGCGCTGAATTATTCGGCGATGGCTGGCGACAACTTCGCCTGGGGCATTGGTCCCGTTTTTGCGGTGCAAATGTTCGAGGCAAACGGCGTACAGACTTTCCAGGCCATCGCCAAGACGTTCGCGACGACCGGCGATATCACCCAGGTGACGTCGCTGAGCAACAACGGCCACGACATATCCTATGGCTGGGGTTTCGCCGGCGGTATCTGGTGGGGCATCACAGATGCCTTCAGCGTGGGCCTCGCCTACCAGTCGAAGATGTCGATGACCGAGTTCGACGATTACTCGGACCTGTTCGCAGAGGCGGGCGGCTTCGACATCCCGTCGAGCATCAAGGGCGGCATCTCGTTCGTGGCCAGCGACGCTCTGCGTATCAACTTCGACGTCGAGCACACGGCCTACGGCGAAGTCGACTCTATCGCCAACCCGATGCTGAACATGTTCGGTTGCCCGCTGCTGCCTCTCGTGCCTGTCGGTGGTGGTGACAACGAGGCCTGCCTCGGCGGCAATGCCGGTGCCGGCTTCGGCTGGGAAGACATGACGACCTACAAGCTCGGCTTCGAGTGGGCGTCCAGCGAGAACAACGTCTGGCGCTTCGGCTACAGCTACGGCGAACAGCCGATCCAGGCGGCCGATGTAATGTTCAATATCCTGGCGCCGGGCGTCATGGAGCAGCATTTCACGTTCGGCCTGACGCACAGACCAAATCGCGGCGGCGAATGGAACTTCTCGTTCATGTACGCGCCGGAGAACTCGGTCACCGGGCCGAGCTTCTTCGACCCGACGCAGACGATCGAGCTGAAGATGAGCCAGATCGAGTTCGAGGTCTCGTACCGCTTCGGCTCAGCCCAGTAAGCCGTGAAAAAGCTAATTGCGGCGGCGCTGGCGGTGCTTCTTGCGCTGCCGGCGCACGCCGATGACAAGATCGGCATCTTCGAGACCATCTATCATTCGGACGCTTCGTTTGCCGAGACGGTCGCCGCCATCGAGGCGGCGGCCGGCGGTTCTTCGCTGGAGCTGCACGGTTCGCTTGATGTGCGTGTGCCGGACGACGCTCAGCAGGCCAAAGTCTTCGTACTTACATCACCCAACTTCATCGAGGCAGCCCGAGCCGAGGTGCCGCGGACGATCTCGGCGCAGATCCTGCGCATCGCGGTATTCACCTGGGGCGACGAGCAGAAGGCCGTCGTCAACATGGCGAACCCGGTTGCGCACGCGATGGTGTATTACGCCGACTCTCCGAATTACGACGAGATGGTTGCGGCAGCGCACGCCGCCGCGGACGAGCTGCGACAGCTGGTTTCGACCGTGCCCGGCGAAGCCGTGAGCGTGCAGATCGAACCCCTCAGGAAAGAGAAACACTACAACAAGTACAAGGGCGACGGCCCGGCGCGGATGATGGCCAAGTTCCGTACCTGGGAAAAGAGCCAGTTGTTGATCGAAGAGGACAGCGCCGAGAATCTTGATGCCGTCGTCGAGCGCGTGGTTGCGAGGCTCGAAGCCGGCGAGATCGCCGATGAAACCTTCCCGTATGGCTGGGAGATCGTGGCGAAGATCCCGGTTCGTGACGACGCGGTCTACATCGGGCTCACCAATCCCTACATCGAAAACCGCATGGTGCACATCAACTCGAGTTTTCGTAGCAAGGACAAGACCGACAAAGCGCCGTATCCGGGTGTCGACCATGCCACCGCCCTGCCGACCGACGTCCTGATCGTCAGGGAAGCGGGCAAGACGCGAGTGTTTCATTACGGCCAGATGTGGCGCATGCAGCTCTATTTCTGGGATTCCGGCTATCGCGCATTCACGGCCAACGTGAACGTGCCGGGCAAGATTGCCAACTCGATCGAGGCAGCGATCGAAGCGCCTGAATAGTAAGACGGAAACCGCGCCCACAAAGGCCCGCGCGCCACGCCCGGGTCGGGTAGTATTCGTCCCATGAAAACTTATCAATCGCTCGATCCCGCGTACCTTCGGCAGCAGATCGTCGGCGTCGACTCCACCTTCGAGACGCCGTTCGGCGAGCGCCTGATGGTGTATTGCGACTACACCGCCTCCGGCCGCTGTCTGCGTTTCGTGGAGTCCTACCTGCAGAGCCTGCAGCGCGTCTACGCGAACACGCACACGGAAGACGACATTACCGGCCGCAGCATGACCCAGCTCCTGCACGAGGCCGAGACGGCGATCAAGGAATCGGTGAACGCGGGTCCCGACGGCCGAATCGTCGCCGTCGGCACCGGCGCAACCGGCGCCATCGAGAAGCTGCAGCAGATCGTCGGCGTGGCGCTCGCGCCCGCGACGCGGCAGCAGCTTTTCGACGTCATGGACATGCCGGATTGCCAGATCGACAGCGAGTGCTTCCGCAAGACATTCAACGAGAAAGGTCCGGTGGTGTTCGTCGGACCCTACGAGCACCACTCCAACGAGATCATGTGGCGGCAGTCGCTCGCGACGACCATTGAGGTCCGCTTGGATGCAACAGGGCAGGTGGACCTCGGCCACCTCGAGGAACTGCTTGAGGACCCGAAGTACCAGGGACGCCTGCGCATCGGTTCCTTCTCGGCGGCGTCGAACGTGACCGGCATCAAAACCGACGTAAAGGCAGTCGCCACATTGCTGCACAAACACGGCGTCATGGCTTGTTTCGACTACGCTGCGTGCGCGCCGTATGTCGACATCGACATGAACCCCGAGCCGGACAACGAAGGCGACGACCCGAGCATCGACGCGATCTTCATTTCGCCGCACAAGTTCCTCGGCGGGCCGGGCTCGAGCGGCGTGCTCGTTTTCAACAAGCGTATCTATCACGGTGATTTGCCGCCGAGCGTCGGCGCCGGCGGCACGGTCGATTACGTCAGCAAGACAGATCAGGATTTCATCAAGGATATCGAGGAGCGCGAGAAAGCCGGTACGCCGGGCGTGCTGCAGACGATGAAGGCGGCGCTCGTATTCCAGATCAAGGATCGCGTGGGTGTTGATACGATCCGCCGCCGGGAACACGAGTTCACGACCCGGGCGATGAATCGCTGGCGGTCCGAGGACGGCATCGAGATCCTCGGTAACCCGGATCCCGAACGCCGCGTCGGCATCATCTCGTTCAATATCAGGTCGCCCGACGGCAAGTACCTGCACCACAAGTTCGTCACGGCTTTGCTCAACGACCTGTTCGGCATCCAGTCACGCGCGGGCTGTTCCTGCGCGGGTCCCTACGGACATCGCCTGCTCGGCATCGACGATGCGACCTCCGAGCGCTACCGCCATGCGGTCCAGGACGGCTACTGCGGGATCAAGCCCGGCTGGTGCCGGATCGGCCTGCACTGGGTGATGGACGATGCCGAAGTCGATTACATCATTGACGCGGTCCGCGTTATTGCGCGGGCCGGCCACGAGTTCCTGAGCCTGTACGACTTCGATCTGTGTACCGGGTTCTGGGAACACCGGGAGGCGTCGGTCAAGCTGCCCGAGTTCTCGCTGGATGCGGCGCTGGCCAGGGATGAAGGCGAACCTGCGATCCTCTCACTGCCGCTCAGGAAACAACTTTACGACCACTACATGACCGAGGCCCGGCGCTGGGTGGAGCGGCTTCGGGCCGAGCCGGCAGCGGGGCATAGCACGCTGGGCGGCGAGCTGGAGGAACTGCAGTTCTTCTCGCTGCCGGCGGGGCACCGTGGCCCCGGCGGCACGGTGGATTGAGGGGCTCCCGGCCTTTACGGGAGCACCCCGGAACAGTAATATGTGCGGCCCTTGCGGGGGCCGCCCCGCGAAACAGACAATGCGCCCGTAGCTCAGCTGGATAGAGTACCTGGCTACGAACCAGGCGGTCGGGAGTTCGAATCTCTCCGGGCGCGCCAAAAACCAAACGGCCCCTTCATGGGGCCGTTTTGTTTAGTTTGTCTTGGCGGGAGTTTTGCGTGAACCCAGACGACCTGGGTAGTAACCATGTACGTCCCTGCCCTCCGAAGGCGCTTAGGCATTCTATGATTTCTGTAGCGAGTAGAGACGCCAGATCGCGCTTCGCGCGAGACAGTTCGAATTCTTGTTACATAACGATTTACTCAGTGCATGGAAAAAGACACTGGGACGAAATTTTGCGTCTTGCGGTTGTCGGCAAAAGGCGACAGTAGAGCTTACATGCGACCGATGAGTAACATGCGGAGATCCGATAATCTCAAGAGATTAAATAAACGCTATGACACTTCGCCAATCGAGAACTTCGCTTTCTATTTTGCTGGGCACGACGATAGCGCTGGCTGGCTGCTCGGGCGACTCGTCGAGCGCAGGATCTGGTACCGGCTTGGTGAGTCTGTCGGTGAGCGATGCCCCGATACAGTCTGCACACCAGGTGTGCATCGAGTTCACCGAAGCAGAATTCAAAAAGGCAGGTGCCGGTAATCAGGTGATCGTTTTCGACCCTCCGGCAAAAATCGATCTGCTGGCCTACCAGGGCATGAATGCGGCGCCGTTGTTAACGGATGAAACCCTGGAAGCAGGCGAGTATCAGTGGGTGCGGCTTGCTGCGAACGCGCCGCAGGGCGGAAATGGTGGAATGGGTGCCGGTACGAACGACTCCGACTGCATCGGTGATGGTTCCTACATTGTTACTGACGACGGCGCTATTCATGGGCTTTACATACCCAGTAGCGCGGAGTCGGGCCTGAAGCTCAATCGCGGTTTCACATTGCCAGTGGGCGGCAACGCTGACTTCGTGGCCGAATTCGATTTGATGAAGAGTGTCCACGCACCCGAGGGATCGGATCCGGATTTCATCATGCGGCCGACAGTTCGATTACTCGATCGAGCCGAGACCGGCAGCATCGCAGGGGAAGTCTCCATGCTTATTGCTACTCAAACTGACTGCATGCCCGCGGTGTATCTCTATAATGCGGGCGAGGTGCCGGACGATAACGAAGACGACGAAGAGATGGACAGCATTGACCCGATCGCCTCGGCCATGGTGGAGATGCAGAATGATGGTCGTTATCTCTACGAGATCGGGCCCGTATTGGCAGGCATGTATGACGTGGCATTCAGCTGCGACAAAGATAACCCGATGGT
>JAACFE010000134.1 GCA_009937525.1 Gammaproteobacteria bacterium | reverse complement strand
CGAACCGTCTGGATATAGGCATCGGCACCCTGCTCCGCAAGTGCCTTGCGAAGCCGCCGCACGTGGACATCAACGGTGCGTTCCTCCACGTAAACGTTCGCGCCCCAGACTCGATCGAGTAACTGGGAGCGACTGTAAACGCGATCGGGGTGCGTCATCAAAAACCGCAGCAACCGGTATTCGGTGGGGCCAAGGCGGATCTCGGAGCGGTCGGCAACTACCCGGTGCCCGGCCGCATCCAGCTCGAGAACACCTGCCTGCAGGACTTCGTCGTTGAGGGACTGGTAGCGGCGCAATACGGCGTGTATTCGAGCGATCAGCTCCCGCGGTGCGAAAGGCTTGGTGACATAGTCGTCTGCGCCGCCCTCGAGGCCGAGAATCTTGTCGTATTCATCGGCGCGCGCGGTGAGCATGATGATCCCGAGGTCTTCATTACCGTGTTCGCGCTTCAGCATCCGTGTCAATTCGAGCCCGCTCATGTCCGGCAGCATCCAATCGATAAGCGCCAGATCCGGACGTTCGTCAGCCAGCAGTCTCCGTGCGCTCTGGCAATCGCCGGCTTCCACAATTTCAAAACCGGCCCTGACCAGGTGGAAAGCGATCATCTCCCGGATCGGCGCCTCGTCTTCGACAATAAGGATCTTGCCAGCTGCCATTCACTGTTCCAGCTACACGCACACATCGGGGCGCGGGTGCCCGTTCGCGACGCATTACAGCAGCACTATATTACAGAACTGTTACGAATCTGGTGGCCTGGCAGGTTGCGCCACCTTCTGGCGAAGATAGGCGGGAGCTACGTCCTGCGGATCGATCGCCGCGCCGGATACGGCGAGCGCGGATCCGGCCGCCAGCAAGAATCGGGCGGAAGGATGGCTGATGGGACTGACCGCCGCAAGCAACGGCCGATTGGTCTCGAGAAGTTTCGGATATCGCTGCCAGCCGAAACCCGCCGCTGTGAAGCGAGCAGGCTCCCGCTGCAGTTCGCTGATCGCGGACTGGTCGTGCAGGCGTTCGGCGCAAAGCAACTCCGGCACCCGGCTGCTGCCGGCTTCAAAGAGACCCAGGTAGACCTCGTCCATATGCGCATCCTGGCAGACAGCCACGGCTCCGGCCGCTTCAGTTTCCACGACCTGGGCCGCAACGGCGAGCATCGACGACACGGGTACGATCTGAATGCCCGCACCGTGAGCCAGCCCCTGCGCAACCGACGTCGCGATGCGCATGCCGATGAAAGAGCCCGGCCCGTTGCCGAGCACTATCGCATCGAGGTCGCTGGGCGTGATGCCGCCCTCCCCCAGCACGTCTTTGATCATCGGCACGAGCAGGCGCGTATGCTCGCGGGCCTGCTCTTCATGACGGCAGATCACCGCATCTCCCAGCTGCAGCGCCACCGAACAGGCGAGGGACGACGTATCGAGCGCCAACAGCTTCACGCTACAGCCCCCGATCGCTCGTGACGCTCAAAAAACTGCGCGACATCCTTCAGGTCAGCGGTTGTCCCCATGGGCTCCAGGATATCGAGAAAAGTCCTGCCGTAACTGCGCGAAGTAATACGCGGGTCGCACAAGACGATGACCCCGTAGTCGTTTTCATCGCGAAGCAGCCGGCCCGCGCCCTGTTTCATCGCCAGCGCGGCCTGCGGCAGCTGGTGTTCGGCGAATCCGTTGCCGCCTTCGCGGCGAATGAATTCCAGGCGCGCCATCATAAGCGGGTCCGCGGGCGACGCGAATGGCAGCTTGTCGATGGCAACGACGGTCAGGGCCTGACCGCGTACGTCGACGCCCTCCCAGAAGCTGCCGGTGCCGAGCAGAACGGCGTTGCCCGCGTCGCGGAATCGTCGCAGCAGGTCATCGCGTGGCGCCGTACCCTGCACGAGCAGCTTGCGGCCACCAAGCCGGGACTTGTGTGAGCGGAACCACTTCTTCGCCGCGTTGAGAGCGCGATGGCTCGTGAACAGGCAAAACAGTCCGCCACGCGTCAGGTCCAGCAGCGGTGTCACAGCCTCCATGACCGCATCCGTATGGCCCGGGTCGGAGGGCTGCGGCAGGCCGGGCGGAAGATAGACGAGGCCGTTCTCGGCCAGTGCGTAAGGACTTGGAAACGTCAGACCTGTCACAGCACCCAGCCCCATTCTGGATGTGAAATGTGAAAAATCGTCGCCGACCGCCAGCGTCGCCGACGTAAAGATCCAGGCCTGGTGGCGATTACCGGTGAGCCCGGACAACGTCGATGACACGTCAAGCGGCGTCAGGTTTATGCGGATGCTGCGCGGGTTCACCTCGAGCCAGCGAAGACCGTCCCAGCTGTCCTCGCTCGCAAGCAGGGCGAGCCGCTCGCCGATACCGAGCAACTGCTCGTGCAGCTTCGCAATATCGGCAGAGCCAGCGCTCAGTGATTCGAGCCCTTGCGCCATGTCGCCGAGCGCGGCGGAGAGCCCGTCGAAGGCCTCGCGCATATCAGGCATCAGTTCGTCCAGCTGATGCCTGCCTTCCTGACGGGGCGCTGCAAGCCGCAGCGCCTTGATGGCGGTATCCAGCCGGTCCACTCTCCGCTGCAATTCCGGTTCCCCGTGCGGTAGTGTCGCCACCTGCACCTCGTCCACGACGCGCTGCAGCTCGCGGCTGCCGACCGCGACGCCGAAGAACTGCACGGCCAGGTCGGGCACCTGGTGGGCCTCGTCGAGGATCACCGCCTCCGCGTCCGGCAGGAACTCGACAAAACCGCTTTCCTTCATCGCGAGATCGGCGAGCAACAGGTGATGGTTGACGACGACGAGGTCCGCCTCCTGCGCCCGTCGCCTCGCTTTCACGACGTGGCACTCCGAGTACTGTGGACAATGCTGACCCAGACAGTTGTCGCTCGTCGAGGTCACCAGGGGCCAGATCGCCGAATCCTCCGCCACGGCGGTCAGCTCGGCGCGGTCGCCGCTGTCGGTGTGGTGCCGCCACTCGCGAACCTCGGTGAAATCGCCAATGAGGGACGGCGCAATATCTTCGAGCTGATCGAGCCGATGCAGGCACAGGTAGTTGGCGCGGCCTTTCAGGAGCGCCGTGCTGACGGGCCGGCCTATCGCTTTGCCGATCAGCGGCAGGTCCCGGTGATAGAGCTGGTCCTGAAGCGCCTTGGTTCCGGTGCTGATGATGGTCTTGCGGCCACTCATCAAGGCGGGCAGCAGGTACGCGAAAGTCTTGCCGGTCCCCGTGCCGGCCTCGATGACGAGCTTGTCGGAGGTCGCGATCGCGTCCGCCACGGCCTCGGCCATCCACGCCTGGCCGGCGCGGGGCTGGAATCCCGACAGCATCTTCTTGAGGGGGCTATGTTCGCCGAAAAAGTCAGGCAAGCTGGTCACGGCAGACAGAGTACACGCTTCCACCCCGCATTGGGTATCGCATTAACGCCCATAGATTCGAGGTTCAGCCCGGGCGGTTTTCGGAAATCACGGGCTGCAATCGTATGCATTCCCGGTATAATGCCGCCCCCTCAGTCCCCACGTCCGGCACGAATAAGATGACAACCACGCTCCCGGCCCTGAAGGAATGGGTCGACCAGGTCGCAGAACTCACGCAGCCCGATTCTATCCACTGGTGTAACGGGGGATCTGCGGAGTACCACCGTCTCATTGCCGAGATGATCGAAGACGGCACGCTGTCTGCGCTCAATGAGAACGGCTATCCGAACTGCTACCTGCACCTGTCGGACCCCAATGACGTTGCCCGCGTCGAGCACCTGACCTATGTCTGCACGCCCGACGAGGAAGATGCCGGCCCCAACAACAACTGGATGAGCCCGGACGAGGCACATGCCAAGATGGATGCTTTGTTCGAGGGCGCGATGCGCGGCCGGACAATGTACGTAATCCCCTACTGCATGGGACCGATCGATTCACCCTATTCGCGCTGCGGCGTCGAGATCACCGACAGCCCCTACGTCGTGATCAACATGGAAATGATGACGCGCATGGGCAACGCCGCGCTCGCGAGAATCGAGCGTGAGGGCACCTTCGTAAAGGGACTGCACTCCACCGGCGACCTCGATCCCGAGCGACGCTTTATCGTGCACTTCCCGGAAGAACTTTCGATCCAGAGCATCGGCTCCGGATACGGCGGCAATGCGCTGCTGGGCAAGAAGTGCCATGCGCTCCGGATCGCCAGCCACCAGGCGCGCACCGAGGGCTGGCTTGCCGAGCATATGCTGCTCATGGGCATCGAAAGCCCGGACGGCGAGACGCACTACATCGCCTGCGCCTTCCCGTCGGCATGCGGCAAGACCAATCTCGCGATGCTGATACCGCCGCACTCGCTGCCGGGCTGGAAAGTCTGGACGCTGGGTGACGATATCGCCTGGTTACACCTCGACGAGGAAGGCGTTCTGCGTGCCATCAACCCGGAGTCCGGCTATTTCGGCGTTGTGCCCGGCACCAATGAAAAGACCAACAAGAACGCGTTCGACATGATCCACCACAACACGATCTTCACGAACGTGGGGCGCACGGCTGACAACAAGCCATGGTGGGAGGGCAAGAACGTCGGCGAACCGGCCTACGACTGGCAGGGGCGCGACTACGATGCCAGTAACGGGCCTGCCGCACATCCGAACTCCCGATTCACGGCAGCCGCGACCAACAACCCGAGTTACTCGAAGCTCATGGACGCACCCGAGGGTGTACCGATCTCGGCAATCGTCTTCGGCGGCCGGCGCAAGGAGCTTGCGCCGCTGGTATTCGAGGCGAAGAACTGGCAGCACGGTGTATTCGTCGGTGCCGGTGTCGCGTCTGAGACCACGGCGGCGATGGTTGGCGAAGTGGGCGTCGTGCGGCGCGACCCGATGGCCATGAAGCCGTTCTGCGGCTACAACTTCGGCGACTACTGGTCACACTGGCTGTCATTCCCGGAGCGCACCGCCGAGTTGCCCAAGATCTTTCACGTCAACTGGTTCCGCCAGGACGAGAACGGCAAGTTCATGTGGCCGGGCTTTGGCGAGAACCTGCGCGTGCTGCGCTGGATCATCGACCGCTGCGAAGGGCGCATCGAAGCCCGCGAGACGCCGATCGGCTTTCTCCCCAATGCCGAGGACATCGACACATCTGAACTCGACATCGACGAGACGACGATGCGCAAGCTGACGACGATCAACCCGGTGACCTGGTCGCAGGAAATGGTGGCGATCGGCGAGTATCTCGAGACTTTCGGCGACCGCGCGCCCAAAGCCTTGCTCGACGAGCAGCAACGCATAAAGGCAGAGCTGGACGCCATAGACTGGCCGCGCTAGCAATCAGGGGGCAGCGACCTTAAGTGCCCGGCACTTAAGGTCGCTGCCCCTGAAATCATTAGTCGAGGGACTTGAAATGAATGGCCAGGGTGCCGCCCGGCTCTTCTGCGCGGCCAAGGCCGATCGTGCCTTCGCCTTTCAACTCAGTGGAATCGCGACGCACGAACGTTTCTTCCCCCTGCACGTTCTGCAGGAAGGTGCCATTGGTACTCTGGTCCACGAGAATAAACTTGCCGCGACGCAGTTCGACCTTGGCATGAATACGTGAGATCAAGTTTCCCTTGACCACGAGGTCGTTGTCGTCAGCGCGGCCGATGTTGACGCTCTTGCGCTTGTCGCTGACTTCGACAGTCTGGCCGCGGAAATTCAGCACCATACCCGATGCCTTTCGCCCGCGGTTTTCCCACTCGATCGTGGGCAGCATGCTCGTCGCTTCTTCGGGGTTCCAGAGCAGCTCGTAGAGGGCGACTTCATCCATCTTTCCGCGCACGGTCGCGACGTCGATCTGCCGGGTCTGCTCCTTCAGCTTCGGGCTCATCTTGTCGACGGTCTCCCCGGAAATGACGATCTGCCGTGATTTCGCCTGTGACGTCATGCGATTGGCCGTATGCACGGCAGCCCCGAAGATATCGTTCTGCTCCTGCACGACCGGCCCAAAGTGGCAGCCGACCCGGATGGATACCGGAATACGGCCGCTCTGCCGGCTTTCGGACGAGATTCGGGACTGCATCATAACGGCGGCGCCCATGGCGTCGTCGACAGT
>JAACFE010000047.1 GCA_009937525.1 Gammaproteobacteria bacterium | reverse complement strand
TTCACCCGCGCCATGCGCGGCGAAACTGATAAACTCACTGGTTGCCTCCGCGATATGGACACCCGATGTTACGTGAATCCACAAGCCTGCCCAAGAAATCGTTGGTCGAGGATCGGGACACGCTGAAGCTCGTCTCCGATTATGAGCCAGCCGGCGATCAGGGCGCGGCGATCGCGGGCCTCGTCGAAGGGCTCGAGGACGGACTCGCCCGGCAGATCCTGCTGGGCGTAACGGGTTCCGGCAAGACCTACACGATAGCCAACGTCATCGAACAGCTGCAGCGGCCTGCGATCATCCTGGCACCCAACAAGACGCTGGCAGCACAGCTCTACGGCGAAATGCGGGAGTTCTTTCCGCGGAATGCAGTGGAGTACTTCGTTTCCTACTACGACTACTACCAGCCGGAAGCCTACGTTCCCAGTTCGGATACCTACATTGAGAAAGACGCATCGATCAACCAGCACATCGAGCAAATGCGGCTTTCGGCAACCAAGGCGCTCATTGAACGGCGGGACGTCGTCATCGTCGCGACCGTGTCCGCCATCTATGGCCTCGGTGACCCGGAGGCGTACTTCAGCATGGTGCTGCATCTGGTGCGCGGAGATCGTATCGATCAGCGCATGATCCTGCGGCGGCTGGCTGAACTGCAGTACCAGCGCAACGAACTCGACTTCTCACAGGGCAGCTATCGCGTGCGCGGCGACATCATCGACGTCTTTCCGGCGGAGTCGGACCGGGATGCCCTGCGGATCGAGCTGTTCGACGAGGAAATCGAGTCGCTGTCGTATTTCGATCCGCTGACCGGAGAGGTGACGCGTCGGGTCGCGCGGCTGACGATCTTTCCGAAGACCCATTACGTGACGCCGAGGGAAACCCTGCTGAAAGCCTGTGACGCCATCAAGATCGAGTTGAAGGAGCGTCTCGGGTACCTTCGTAAAAACGAAAAATTATTGGAAGCTCAGAGACTTGAGCAAAGAACCTTATTTGATTTAGAGATGATCCAGGAGCTAGGCTACTGCTCCGGCATCGAGAATTACTCGCGCTACCTCTCCGGCCGGGCCACCGGCGAGCCGCCACCGTGCCTGTTCGACTACGTGCCGGACGATGCCCTCCTGATCATTGACGAGAGCCACGTGACCGTGCCGCAACTGGGAGGCATGTACCGGGGCGACCGGTCGCGGAAAGAAACCCTGGTCGAATACGGATTCCGATTACCATCCGCATTGGACAACCGTCCATTGCGGTTCGACGAGTTCGAGCGACTGTCCCCGCAGACGATATACGTCTCCGCCACACCCGGCCGCTACGAGACCGAGCACGCGGACAACGTGGTCGAGCAGCTCGTGCGGCCCACCGGGCTCGTCGACCCGGAGCTCGTCGTGCGGCCGGCCAGGGCCCAGGTCGACGACGTGCTGTCGGAGATCCGGAAACGCGTCGCGGCCGGTGAACGGGTCCTGATCACCACGTTGACCAAGCGGATGGCCGAGGATCTGACCGATTATCTCGGTGAACACCAGGTACGGGTGCGCTACCTGCATTCCGATATCGGCACGGTGGAGAGGACCGAGATTATCCGCGACCTGCGGCTCGGGAGCTTCGATGTACTTGTCGGCATCAATCTTTTGCGCGAGGGCCTTGACATGCCGGAAGTCTCGCTGGTCGCTATCCTCGATGCGGACAAGGAAGGGTTCCTGCGCTCCGACCGATCCCTGATCCAGACCATCGGCCGTGCCGCGCGAAACGTCCACGGCACGGCTATCCTGTATGCCGACAGCGTAACCGGATCGATGCAGCGCGCCATCGACGAGACCAAACGGCGCCGTGAGCGCCAGCTCGAGCACAACGAGGCGCACGGGATAACACCGGCCACCATCGTCAAGCAGGTGGCGGACATCATGGAGGCCGCGTATCCGGCGCCGAGAGGCGCGCGCCGGCGGGCAGCCGAGGATGCGGCGCCCTACGCGGCGATGTCGCCGGAGCAGCTGATGAAGAAAGCGGCAAAGCTCGAGAAACAGATGCTGCGGCACGCCCGCGACCTCGAATTCGAGGAGGCAGCCCACCTCAGGGACGAGATCCGGCGCATCCGGCAGGAAGGGCTCGGGCTGCCCGATCTGAAGGCGGGTTGAGGGTCTTGCGCTGCAGCAGGGGCTTGAGTATCGTTAGCCGCCCGCCGCGGCGGGCGGAGCTTGAAAAAGGGGGCGATTAGCTCAGGGGTAGAGCGCCACGTTGACATCGTGGAGGTCGCAGGTTCGAAACCCGCATCGCCCACCATATTCCTGGGGACAGTGGTTCCAGGTGCCGGTCGCGGCGCCATCGTGCCGATTTCAACTGGTAATTAAGGACACTGTCCCTATTTAGCAACAAAATGCCTGATTCCTATGAAAAAACCGGGGTCCCCCCGGTTGTTTCTTGCACGCCGGGTATATAGAATCGCGGTCCCGTGCAGCTGCCGCAGGGCAGACTGGCGGAATTGCCTGTTGGTCTGTGGAGGACACCGGAATCGCAGTTACAAAGCGCGTGAGGCGGAACGAGGAAATCGATGGCCCCGAAGTCAGGGTCATTGACTCGGAGGGTGAACAGAAAGGAGTCATGTCGGTCGCAGCCGCTATCGAACTGGCTCAGGACGAGGGTCTCGATCTTGTCGAGGTAGCGCCTACGGCAGATCCGCCGGTTTGTCGGATCATGGACTTCGGCAAATACCTGTTCGAGCAGAACAAGAAAGCCCAGTCGGCCAGACGCAAGCAAAAACAGGTACACGTCAAGGAGATCAAGTTCCGTCCGGGTACGGAAGAGGGCGATTACCAGGTCAAACTGCGCAAGCTGATGGAATTCCTCGAGCACGGCGACAAGACCAAGGTCACCTTGCGGTTCAGAGGCCGGGAGATGGCGCACCAGGAACTGGGCGCGAATTTGCTGGCACGGGTCAGGGATGACCTGGAAGAATACGGTGTCGTCGAGCAGATGCCGCAGATGGAAGGGCGGCAGATGATCATGGTGATGGCGCCGAAAAAGAAGTAAGTGTTGCCCTGGGGCCGAACCCTGGGCTGTCCCCGCCTGCAGCGGCCGGCTTCTCGAAACGAAGCCTGGTACGTGGCATGGCTAACTAAAGTGGAGACGACAAAATGTCTAAGATGAAGACCAACCGGGGCGCTGCCAAGCGCTTCCGCCGGACGGGCAAGGGTGGCTACAAGCGCGCCCAGTCCCATCTCAATCACATCCTTACGAAGAAACCGGCCAAACGTAAGCGTCATCTCGGTTCGACCGAGCAGATCGCCGATGCCGACGTAAAGAGCGTGCGCCGCATGCTCCCCTACAGCTGAGAGGAGATTGAGAAATGGCACGAGTCAAGCGTGGCGTAACCGCCAAGTCACGACATAAGAAAGTCCTCGGCGAAGCAAAGGGCTACTACGGTGCTCGCAGTAAACTTTACAAGACCGCCAAGCAGGCGGTCATCAAGGCCGGCCAGTACGCCTACCGCGATCGCCGCCAGCGCAAGCGTCAGTTCCGCGCATTGTGGATTACCCGCATCAATGCGGCAGCGCGCCTGCACGGCCTCTCCTACAGCCGGCTGATCAACGGTCTGAACCTGGCCAATATCGAAGTCGACCGCAAGGTGCTCGCGGACATCGCGGTGCATGATCCGGAGGGCTTCGGGGCGATTGCCGAGCAGGCAAAAGCGGCACTCGCGCAGAACAGCTGATCCGGGCTGAAGGGGTGCGCAAGCGTCCCGGGATCTGAAGCGATGCAGGCACTGAGTGAGCTGGTTGAAGCGGCCGCATCGGAAATCGATGCGGCCGGCGACCTGGCTGCGCTGGACGCAGTAAGAGTCTCCTACCTCGGCAAGAAGGGCAAACTGACGGCTCGTCTGAAGTCGCTTAGCCAGTTGCCGGCGGAAGAGCGCCCGGCTGCAGGCCAGGAAATCAACCGCGCAAAGCAGGAAGTCATGGGGCGCATCAACGCGCGCCGCGAAGCGCTCGAATCGGCGGCGCTCGAGGAGCGGCTCGCGAAAGATGCCGTCGACGTGACGCTGCCAGGCCGCGGCTACTCGATCGGGGGCCGTCACCCGGTCTCGAGGGCCATGTCGCGGATAGTGAAGATCTTCTGCAACGCCGGTTTCGGCGTACGTTCGGGTCCCGAGATCGAGGACGATTTTCACAACTTCACCGCGCTGAATATCCCAGAGAATCACCCGGCGCGGGCCATGCACGATACGTTCTACTTCCCCGGTGGACGGCTACTGCGCACACACACCTCACCGGTACAGATACGATCCATGGTGGAAGAGGGCGCGCCGATACGCATCATCGCGCCAGGCAGGGTCTACCGTTGCGATTCGGATCAGACGCACACCCCCATGTTCCATCAGGTGGAGGGGCTCGTCGTCGACCGCGGCATCAGCTTTGCGAATCTAAAGGCCGTTCTGCACCAGTTCGTCGAGGCCTACTTCGAACGCAAGGCGGAGCTGCGATTCCGACCATCCTACTTTCCGTTTACGGAGCCGTCGGCAGAGGTGGACGTATTGTGGGAAGAAGGCAAGTGGCTGGAAATTCTGGGCTGCGGCATGGTGCACCCGAACGTGCTGGAGGCGGCCGGTGTGGATCCGGAGGAGTTCACGGGCTACGCGTTCGGCATGGGCATCGAACGCCTCGCCATGCTCCGCTACGGAGTCACGGACTTGCGCACGTTCTTCGAGAACGACCTTCGCTTCCTCCGGCAGTTCAGGTAAGCGCGATGAAGATTGCAGAATCCTGGTTGCGTGAGTGGGTCGATCCCGATCTCGATTCGGAAGCGCTAGGGCATCAGCTGACAATGCTGGGGCTCGAGGTCGATGGTGTCGACACCGAAGGCGCCGGCCTCGATGGCGTGGTCGTAGCCGAAGTCCTTGGCGTCAGGAAACACCCTGATGCCGACCGCCTGACTGTCTGCAAGGTCAGCGCCGGCGGCGAGGAAATCGACGTCGTTTGCGGTGCGCCGAACGTAACAACCGGAATGAAGAGCCCCCTTGCGGTCCCGGGAATCACGCTCCCCAATGGGGTCAGGCTGCGCAAGAGCAAGATTCGCGGGATCGTTTCGAACGGGATGTTGTGTTCCGCCGTCGAACTCGGACTCGGGGAGGAATCCGACGGGATCCTCGAACTTCCTGACGATGCTCCGGCCGGCATGCCCCTGACCGAGTATCTCGGCTTGCCGGATAGGGTCTTCGATCTGGACCTGACGCCGAATCGCGGCGATTGCTTCAGTGTGCTTGGGGTGGCCCGGGACGTCGCGGCGCTGACCGGCAGTCCCCTCAAACCGCCGGACGTTGCGCCGGTGCCGGCCAGCATCGACGACACATTGCCCGTTGAAATTCCCCTGCCCGAGGGCTGTCCGAGCTTTGCCGGCCGGCTGATCCGGAACATCGATCCGACGGCCCGGTCGCCGCTGTGGCTTGTCGAGCGACTCAGGCGCTCGGGCCTTCGCGGCATTTCGCCCGTGGTCGATATCACCAACTACGTCATGCTCGAATTGGGGCAGCCCCTGCATGCCTACGATGCGGCGCGCGTCCAGGGTGCGATCCGGCCGCGGCTGGCGAAGCCGGGTGAGAAGGTTACGCTGCTCGACGAGAAGGAGGTTGTCGTCAACGAGGATACCCTCGTCATCGCCGACGACAGCGGCGCCATCGGCCTGGCCGGCATTATGGGCGGGCTCAGCACGGCAGTCAGCGGCACGACGACCGATGTTTTCTTCGAGGCGGCATTCTGGCCGCAGGCGTTCATGGCCGGTCGTGCACGTTCCTACGGCATGCACACCGACGCATCGCTGAGATTCGAGCGCGGTGTCGATTTCGATGGGCAGGGGCGGGCCGTCGAACGAGCGACGGAACTGCTGCTCGAGATCGCGGGCGGTGAGGCGGGGCCTCTCGTGCACCAGGTCGCGGAGACGCATCTGCCGCAGCGCAAACCGATCTCGCTGCGCCGCTCCCGGGTGTCCTTGCTGCTGGGACTCGACGTGGAAGACGGCGTCGTCACGGGGGTTCTCGAACGCCTCGGACTGACGCTCGAAGCGAATGAATCCGGCTGGGAGGTCGTCGCGCCGAGCTACCGATTTGACATTACTTCGGAAGTGGACCTGATCGAGGAGATCGTCCGCATCCATGGCTACGATTCCGTGCCGGAAACGACCGAGATCGCGGCCTCGCCCCTGCTAACCGTGACCGAATCCGTGGTGGACCTCGAAACGGTATCAGCGACGCTCGTTGCGCGGGACTATGAGGAGGCGATCACCTACGCTTTCATCGATGAGAGCAGCAATGCGCCGTACGCGCCCGACGGTTCCGAGCTTGTTTTGAGTAACCCGATTTCATCGGAGATGTCGGTCATGCGCTCATCGCTCTTGCCCGGGCTCGTGGCCAGCGCGTCGGCAAACATTGCAAGGCAACAGGATCGTGTCCGCCTTTTCGAGATCGGCAAATCATTTCACGGCACGCTGGAAGCCTCCGAGGAAGTGGTGCGAATCGCGGCCGTGAGCTGCGGGACTGCTCTGCCGGAGCAGTGGGGTCTGCGTGCAATAGCAGTTGATTTCTTTGATCTTAAGGCAGATCTCCTGGCGCTCTTAAAGCTCGCCGGAGATGCCTCCGATGTCACGTTCCGGTCGATTGAGCATCCTGCCCTGCAGCCGGGCCAGTCTGCCGCGATCGTTCGGGACGACCACGAAATAGGCATTATCGGCAAGCTGCATCCGCAGGTGGCAAAGCAACTGGAACTCAAACGCGATGCCTTCGTATTCGAACTCGATGCACTGCAGGCGCTGGCGTCGGCCGCGCCGGTGGCGGATCCGGTGTCGAGGTTCCCGGTCATCCGCCGCGACCTGGCCGTCATCGTCGGTGAGGACGTTTCCGGTGAGGATCTCGTTCGGACGGTGGCATCGGCGGCTCCCGATTTGACCCGGGATGTCAGGATTTTTGACATTTACCAGGGGCCGGGAATAGAAGCAGGGCTAAAAAGCGTTGCAATAAGCTTGATTTTGCAGGAAACATCACGCACCCTTACTGACAATGACGCGGACGCCGCTCAAGCCGCGGCAGTGCAAAAATTGCGCGAAACATTCGGCGCAGAATTGAGAGACTAGCAACAATGGCACTGACAAAAGCAGACATGGCGGAGTCGCTGTTCAACGAGCTTGGACTGAACAAGCGCGAAGCACGCGAACTTGTCGACATGTACTTTGAAGAGCTGCGCGCGTCATTGGCAGTTGGGGAGCAGGTCAAGCTTTCCGGTTTCGGGAATTTTGATCTACGCGATAAAAAAGAACGTCCTGGCAGAAATCCGAAGACGGGCGAGGAGATTCCGATCTCTGCTCGCCGTGTGGTGACATTTCGTCCGGGACAAAAACTAAAAGCACGCGTCGAAGCCTATGCTGGAACCGGGGAATAACGACGAACTTCCACCCATTCCTGGCAAGCGTTACTTCACAATCGGAGAAGTGAGCGACTTGTGTGCGGTGAAGCCGCACGTACTCAGGTACTGGGAGCAGGAGTTCCCACAATTGAAGCCCGTTAAACGACGGGGCAACCGGCGCTATTACCAGCGCCAGGACGTACTCATCATCCGGCAGATCCGCTCGCTGCTGTACGACGAGGGCTTTACCATTGGCGGCGCCAGGCAACGACTGATGGGCGATCAGGCCAAGTCGGATGTGTCGCAAAGTCAGCAGATTATCAAACAGTTACGCATAGAACTTGAACAAGTTCTTAAGATTCTGCGACGCTGAGATCAAGCTTCCTATACAGTGGTCGGGCAAGTATCATTGCTCGCCTCCTAACGCATTCCTAATTCGGTCGGGGCGTAGCGCAGCCTGGTAGCGCACCACAATGGGGTTGTGGGGGTCGGGAGTTCGAATCTCCCCGCCCCGACCATTTCGAAGAAAAAAAGACCGCCATCACTTTCGGTTGAGGCGGTCCTTTTTTTTTAGAAATGGGAGGGTATTGGAACGAACACTGAGTTCGCACCGAGGACGACGAAGTCGTCCGACAGGCGTCGCGGAGCGACGCCCATCTCCCCGCCCCGACCATTTCGAAGAAAAAAAGACCGCCATCACTTTCGGTTGAGGCGGTCCTTTTTTGGCTGGCAGGCAGCCCTGGGAACGCAGGAGCGGTTCCTTGACCGCGATTTCCCTGCCTACGCGGACTGCCGTGCCTCGGGAAGTTTGCGATCTTCGATACCCAGCAGTATCGGCCGCGTGTTCTCGCGGTAGATGTTTACCTTTGCGTTGTAGGCCACACGCGACAGGCCATGTTTGTCCTTGATCGTCAGGCGACGAATGCTGAACTGGCCACCACCCATGTTCTCGCCAGTAAGGTAGCACTTGATAGCGGTGACCCGTTCTCCGGAAAACTCCAGACCGCTGAGCTTGGAAAGATTACCCTGGGCGCGCTGCAAGAAGGTCACGGCGTCGATATGCGCCTGGGTGTCGGTCGGATCCGGATTGGACTGCGAGTGATTCGCAAGAAACTCACCGACCAGGATTTGCCCAGGCAAAGCGGCTTCGATCATGCGGGCGAGTTCGATCGTGACGTCGCCTACGATGAAGTCGTGCATGGTCGGATTCAGGCCGTCGGCCTGGTGGAACTCGTAACAACTACCTACATGAAAACAGGCGCGCAGCCGGGGCACCGCTTTCGATGCCGCCTTGCTGCGAGCGATGGCATTATCTGCCAGCACGATGTGCATGAAATGGTAGAGATTGACGTTGGCCTCCAGACCGTCGTCACGGTTCCAGACGTAGAAGCCATCACCGCTTGACGAACGGGCGAAATTGATGCCGACATCCTGTTCCAGCATCTTTGCATGCGCCGAATTCAGCGAATAGGAGAGGCTGTTGAGTTGTGTCATCTGCTCGAAGGGTGTCAGCAGGCTGAAGCCAACAATGTCGAAAAGCGTGACCGCGCGGCTGGCGACGTAGTTGATGCCGTAGCGCCGGATCATCTTCTCGATGATCTGAGTCTCGACCGGTTGCCCGGACAGCGGTTGCCGCAGCGGCACGTACACGGGCTTGACCTCCAGCAATCGCGCAACTTTCTGCATCTGCTGGAAGTTGAGCTGACGATCACCTGAAATCAGCTCGGTTATGAATGCCGGGGACACGCGGGGAGGGCTGCCTCCCTGCTGCTGCGAGGTGTACTCCGCGATCGCGTAGTGCGGTAAAACCAGGATGAGAATGCCCTCATCAAGCGGTGCCCAACTCAGAATATTGTTCTGGCCGAGCGACCAGTATTCGTGCAGGCTGCGCTCGAGATGAACGAGATTACTGCGCTGACGCAGACCCATCTCCTGCGCCAATCCGGCAAGTTGATCGAGGTACGGCGAATAGTCGGCAATACGCCGAATACCGGATTGAGACAGTTCGTCAAGTTCCATTTATATGCCCGAAGCGACTTCCGCGCGACCGCTTTATTCACTAGAGTTCGCGTGTCATCGTGGTACCGCGTTGCAGGACAGGGCCAGCAAGCCTTTGAATCCCCGCGGTTGCTGACGTTGACTGACCGGGTACCGTTGAATCAAATTAAAGCAGTCTCGGATGCAGCGCAAGTTCTATCTGAAAGTAATTGAAGGCGCAGGACTTTCATTTTCCCGAACAGCCGGATGAAACATCTATTTGACATAAGGCACCCCGCCGGCGCTCCCGCTCGCTCATGACCGTGACAGCACCCACGATCGAGTCGGTCCGCGCCCTCAGGAAGGCCTTGGGGGACAGTATCTGGACCACGCCGCTGATGCGTTGTGCCGCCATCGAGCTGGCCCTGGACAACGGCACGCGGGTGTGGGGCAAACTGGAGTTCCTGCAGCGGACGGGCACGTTCAAGGCTCGTGGCGCACTCGCGAATCTGCGCGCGCTGACGCGCGAGCAGCTCGGCAGGGGCGTTACCGCCGTCAGTGCCGGAAACCACGCGATTGCGACCGCGTTTGCCGCGCGGGCTCTCGGCAGCACGGCAAAAGTGGTGATGATCGGTTCCGCGAACCCGTATCGCGTAAAGGCGTGCAAAGCCTACGGCGCGGAGGTGGTGATGGTCGACGACGTTCACGACGCCTTTGACGTTGCGAAAGCCATCGAACGGGAGGAAGGGCGTTATTTCGTGCACCCGTTCGAAGGGCCGGAGGTTGCCACGGGGACGGGCACGGTCGGCCTGGAAATCTGCGAGCAACTGGACGAATTCGATGCCCTCATCGTGCCGATCGGCGGCGGAGGCCTGATGGCAGGCATCGCGAACGTCGTCAGGCAGCTCCGTCCGTCTGTCGAGATCATCGGGGTCGAACCCTGCGGCGCAAACTCGATGCGCCTGAGCTTCGACGCGGGCGAGCCGCGCGGTATCGACCGGGTACGCACGATCGCGGACAGCCTCGGGGCACCTTACGCCATGCCGTATTCTTTCGAGCTGTGCCGTGCCAGCGTCAACCGGCTGGTGGAGGTGGATGATCTGGAGCTCCGCAAATCGATGGGGTTCCTGTTCCAGCGCATGAAGCTGGCCGTGGAGCCGGCTTGCGCCGCATCGACGGCAACGCTGACAGGGATTTTGCGCGAGGAACTGGCGGGGAAACGCGTCGTGCTGGTTTTCTGTGGCAGCAACATCGACTGGGCCACCTTTTCGGAGCAGGTCATTGTCGACGACGGATAAGTTTGTCGGGGATCTTGCGCGAATCGTCGGGCAGAAAAACTGCGTGACTGACGAACAGGCGCTCGAGCCCCATGTAACGGAATGGCGCAATGTCCTGCACGGGAAAGCGCTTGTCATGGTCTCGCCGGGCACGACCGGGGAGGTCGCAGACATCGTCCGGCTGTGCTCGAGTGCCGGCGTCGCCGTCGTCCCCCAGGGCGGCAATACCGGCCTTTGCGGTGGCGCCATACCGGACGAGTCCGGGCGTCAACTGATCCTGTCGCTGTCTCGCCTGAACCGGATCCGTTCGATCGATGCGGACGATTTTTCGATGGTCGCCGAGGCGGGCTGTGTCCTCGCCACTCTGCAGCAGGCAGCACGTGCCGTCGATCGCTACTTTCCCCTGAGCCTGAGCGCGGAAGGCAGCTGCCAGATCGGTGGCAACCTCGCGACGAACGCGGGGGGTATTAACGTCATCCGCTACGGCACGGCAAGACAACAGGTCCTGGGCCTCGAAGTCGTTCTTGCGGACGGCAGCATCATCGACGGCTTGCGCTCGCTGCACAAGGACACGGCGGGATACGACGTCAAGCAACTCTTCATCGGCAGTGAAGGGACTCTCGGGATCATTACCGCCGCCACGCTCAGGCTGTACCCGGACCCCGGGGAGATGACGACGTTGCTGATGACGCTGCCGGATTGCGGCAGTGCCGTGACGCTGCTTGCTGGAATGCGGGCAGTGCTGGGGGACCGTATTGAATCATTCGAACTGATCTCGAGATATGCGCTCGAGCTGGTCGAACGCCACATTGGCGGCGCGGCACTGCCATGCGAGCTGGCCGGGGACTGGTTCGTGCTCGCCGAGGCGGCTGTCGCCGAGGATTCGATTGCGCTCGGCCAGTTCCTCGAGGAAGCCTTCGAGCAGGGTCGGATTTCAGACGCCGTTATCGCCAAGAACATAGCGGAAGCGGAGACGTTGTGGCGTGTTCGTCATGCGATCTCGGAAGCGCAAAAATACGAAGGGCCGAGTATCAAGCACGACATCTCGGTTCCCATCTGCCGCATGCGGGAGTTTCTGCTGCGCTGTGCCGACCGCCTGCGGGAGCAGGAGCCTTCTGCGAAGCCGGTGATCTTCGGTCACGTCGGCGACGGCAATCTGCATTACAACCTGACGGTTCCGAAAGACCTGTTCCGTGATCAGAACCGGGTCGAACGGGTCACAGCGACCATATACGATCTGGTAGCGGAGCTCGGCGGCAGCTTCAGCGCCGAACACGGGGTTGGCGTGACCAAGCGAGCACACCTCGAGCGATACCGGGGGGGTACCGAAATCGAACTGATGCGCCGGTTGAAGCGAGCCCTTGATCCGCAGAACCTGCTCAACCCGGGCAAAGTAATCTGACGACCAGTTCCGCGCGCATCATTGACATAAGCGATAGACTTGGAGGGATGTGCGTTGTGCTAACGAACCCTGATTGTCGTTGACAGACCATGAGTGCCGAAACCGATAGTTTGCATGCAACTTTTTCCGACCAGCTGGCGAGCTTCGAAGACCGGCTGGCCGGCAAGGGAGACGAAGTGCAGATGCTCGCGGAAATCCGCGAGGCTATCGGGCGCCTGCTCGAAGTGAACGATGGCAGTGAAGTGGAGATTCGCCGGGTCCTGCAGGAGCGCTTCGAGGCCGGTGCGCTTCGCCAGGAGACCTTCCAGCTCGTAAAGTCCATGCTCGATCAATACGTCACCGAGCAGGTACCGACGAGCAATAAGCAGGCGAAACTTCATCAGACGGTCCAGCAGGGGGCCGCGACCGGCATCGACGAACCAGCCAACGATGATCCGTTCAGCAGCACCGACGTAATCGCCGCCGATGTGCTGGCGTCGGAAGATCCCGATGATCGGGTGCAGGTGGGATCAGTGCTTCGTGACCGCTTCGTGCTGCAGGAGCGGGTGTCCGGCGGCAGCATGGGCGTCGTCTACAAGGCGCTCGACCGGCGCATTGCGGAAGCGGGCTCGCAGGAACCGTGGGTCGCCATCAAGGTCTTGTCGCCGCAACTGGCGAGGAACGGCAGCGCGTTGCGGGCACTGCAACAGGAGGCGGCCAAGAGCCGTTGCCTTACGCATTCGAATATCGTCCGGTTCATCGACTTCGATCGCGATGAAGATCTCTACTTTATCGTCATGGAATGGCTGGACGGACGTACTCTCGCGGACATCCTGGACTCGCCTGACAGCAGGAAGATCGACCACGACACCTCACTCCGCATCGTGTGGCAAGTCGGTAAAGCCCTGGAGTACGCACATCGATGCGGCATCGTTCACGCTGACGTCAAACCAGGCAACATCATGATCCTGCCGAGTGGTGACGCCAAGCTTTTTGATTTCGGTGTCGCCCGCGTGCAACAGCGGCAACGGCTCGACAGCGATGACTTCGATCCGAGGATTCTCGGTGCATTGACGCCTGCGTACTCGAGCATGCAGGTGCTGACCGGCGAGGAGCCGGTTCCGTCCGACGACGTCTTTTCGCTTGCCTGCCTTTTGTACCGACTCGTCGCCGGCTACCGCGTCTTTGGTCCGCGAAACGCGGCGGAAGCTGCTGAAGCAGGCATGACGCCGCAGCGGCTTGCCGGCGTCAGCGACGAGACTTGGTCTGCGATCAAGAAGGCGCTGTCCTACTCGCGGGTTACACGATTCGAATCCATGGCCGAGTTTATCAAGGCTCTCGCCTACCAGCGGGCCGGAGGCGCTGTTGCGCCGGACGTTTCTCAGCACGTGGAGTTCGAGGACGGCGGCGGGTCTCTGAAATGGGTCGTCGCACTGGTCATCCTGTTATCCCTGCTCGGCGTCGCCGGTTACCAGTTCGGGATCGTCGACGAAGTGTTGCAACGCCTGGACCTTGCGTCCGCGACGACCCGAACCATGTCGCCGCCGGTCGAGGAAGAGATCCGGCCCGCCGCGGCGGGCGACGCATCCGGCGACGATTCATCAACGGGTATCTCCGATGCGCCGCCGCTGACGCAGGCCGACGGATCGAAACAATCGCTGCCGGTTTTTCCGTCTTCGGAGCCCGGCAGTAGCGCCGGAGATTCGTCCGTCGCACCGACTCTCGAAGGAGAGGCGCTGGCCGAAACAACCATCGAACTGATAGATCTCGCGGAACTGGCAACACCGGACGTCGAGATAGATATCAGAACGGGTTCCATCGGGACACAGGTCAGATCGGTGACCCTTCGTGAGGACAGCCCCGGCGTAATCGTGGACATTATTCGTCGCGAACCGCTAGAAGAGCCGTTGACGCTGAGACTCGAAGAGGTCGGCTTCAGCGGTAACCGATCACCCTGGCGGTCGGGACAGTTCGAGATATCCAACGGCGGCTATGTCGAGTTTGCACGAGGTGTGGAACGGGCGCGCGTTACGCTGACCATGGCGTCGGACACGCGGCGTGAGGCCGACCAGCAGTCGACGCTGCGGGTGCGCGAGGCGGACTCGGCGGCGATTGCTTTGGCGACGATCGAACTGACCCTGGAAGACGATGATCAGCGCCGTTTCGAAACCGAACTACCGGCAAATACCGTTGCGTTCGCGGTTAGCCAGGTATCCGTCAGGGAACGCGATCCGGCCGTGCAGATCGATCTCGTCCGTTTCAACCCGGACGATACGCGCCTCATCGTGAACACCGAAGTTCTCGACATCACCGCGACGGCCGGCGAGGACTTCTTCCCACCGGGCAATGGAATTGTGGTGTTCGGCCCCGGTCAGCGCGCGGCGCGGCTACTCATACCGCTGGTGCAGGACGTCGAGAGCGAAGGCGACGAAGCGTTCGTGGTCGAATTCATCAGCGACAACCCGACTCGGGAAGAGGGCGTCCACAATCGGGTCGCCGTCATGATTCGCGACGACGACTGATACTCTTTTCGCGGCGCTTCGCGGCCTTCCGATTCATTGCTAGACTGCAACTCCGGTCCTTCGGGGATGCTGGACATGCAGAGCGCACCGTATGAGTGAGAAAGAATTACGCCGGTATTCACGGGTTGTCGTCGATGGCGATGAACAGGCGCCGAGCCGGGCGATGCTCCGGGCCGTCGGGTTCACGGAAGACGACTTCCGCCGACCGCAGATCGGTGTCGCATCGACCTGGAGTATGGTGACCCCCTGCAACATGCACATCGATGGCCTTGCACGCGAGGCGGCGCAGGCGGCCGACGCTGCGGGCGGCAAGGGCGTCGTATTCAATACGATCACGGTCTCGGACGGCATTTCCATGGGTACGCCGGGCATGCGCTATTCACTGGTCTCGCGCGAGATCATTGCAGATTCGATCGAGGCGGTCACGGCCGCCGAGGGTTTCGATGGCCTGGTAGCTATCGGCGGCTGCGACAAGAACATGCCGGCCTGCGTGATGGCCATGGCGCGACTCAACCGACCGGCAGTGTTTGTCTATGGCGGAACGATCCGGCCCGGCGCGCATCGCCGAGACATCGTTTCCGTATTCGAAGCCGTCGGCGCGCATGCCGGCGGCAAGATCAGTGATGCGGAGTTACTGGAGGTCGAACAGACCGCCATACCGGGTCCGGGCGCGTGCGGTGGCATGTATACGGCAAATACGATGGCATCGGCCATTGAAGCGCTCGGCATGAGCCTTGCCAACAGCTCGGCGCAGGAGGCCGTCTCCGATCAGAAGAGAGACGATTGCAGGCGTGCCGGCGAGGCCGTGATGAACCTGATCGAGAACGACATCAAGCCGCTGGATATCATGACCCGCGAGGCCTTCGAAAACGCCATCACCGTCGTTATCGCCCTGGGTGGATCCACCAACGCGGTGCTGCACCTTATCGCCATGGCGCGCGAGGCCGGCGTGGAACTCGGGCTCGATGACTTCACGCAAATCGGCGCCAGGGTGCCGGTGCTTGCCGACGTAAAGCCCAGCGGCCGTTACCTGATGGCGGAGCTGATCGCCATCGGGGGTATCCAGCCGCTGATGAAGAGACTGCTGGATCGTGGGCTTCTTCACGGGGACTGCATCACCGTTACCGGGAAGACGCTGTCAGAGAATCTGGCCGACGTCAAAGATTATCCGCCGGACCAGGATATCGTTCGCGACTTCGACAACCCGATCAAACCGGACAGCCATCTCGCAATCCTTTACGGCAACGTCGCACCGGAGGGCGCCGTTGCGAAGATCAGCGGCAAGGAGGGTCTTCGGTTCGAGGGCAAGGCCCGTGTCTTTCATGCAGAAGAGGAAGCACTGCAGGCCATACTGGACAACTCGGTCGGGAGCGGAGATGTCATCGTCATCCGCTACGAAGGCCCGAAAGGCGGGCCCGGCATGCGCGAGATGCTCGCGCCGACTTCGGCCATCATGGGCAAGGGCCTCGGGGCCGAGGTCGCCCTGATCACGGATGGCCGTTTCTCGGGCGGCAGCCACGGCTTCGTGGTCGGGCACATATCCCCGGAGGCGGCGTTGGGCGGTCCTGTCGCGTTGCTGGAAGATGGCGATACGATTGTGATCGACGCGCAAACGAAGCAGATAAATGTCGATATCGACTCGCAGGAAATGGCTCGGCGCCGGGAGCGCTGGCAGCGTCCCCCGTCCGCCGTGCAGCGTGGAGCCCTTGCAAAATATCGCGCAGAGGTTGCTTCAGCCTCCGAAGGTGCCGTGACGATCCCGCCCAAGTGGGACGAATAGCGATGCTCGACTTGACCTTTGGGACAAGGTTCGCTGTACTTTGCTGATGACTGTTTCCGACGCCCGCGTAAAGTGCCGACGCGTTCCGTATGCGAACGCGCAAGAATACATAAAACATATGGCGCGCCAGAGGTGCGCGGGCGCCAATGGCGGCAGTACCGGCTAACGATAAAGCCCGGACGCCGTCAACGAGCCCGCGAGGATTTCCTGGCGGGTTTTTTTTGTCTCCGTGATATGCAGGGTGCGGCGATAAGATGATGAATGAAGCCGGGTTTGAAGCCAGCGGCAACCTGGGCGCTCCACCCGATATCGCGGCTTCCGGCTGGGTCGTGATGAAGTTCGGCGGCACCAGCGTCTCATCGGCGGCATGCTGGGACACCATTGCGCAGCTGCTGCGCAACAGGCTCGGCGACGACCTGCAACCGGTGGTGGTGCACTCGGCATTGCAGGGTGTATCGAACGCGCTGGCTGCACTGCTGGAATCGGCTGCGTCGGGGGGATCGACGGAGGGCCTCGAGGAAATCCGGCAGCGTCACTACGACCTCGCACGGGAACTCGAACTCGACGGGCCCGAACTACTCGACGAATACCTGCTCGAACTCGACCAGCTCATCGCCGGCATACGGCTCGTGCGTGAAGTCAGTGTGCGCGTGCGTGTCCGCATCATGGCCCTCGGCGAGCTGATGTCGACCCGTCTCGGAGCTGCCTATCTCAACCATGTCGGCGTGCCCGCCGAATGGATGGACGCCCGCGAAATACTGGTCAGCAAGAGCCGCGCGAATCGCGGACGGAGCCGCAGCTACCTGTCTGCGACCTGCGAGCACGGACCGGACCGCGCGCTGCAGGAACGATTGGCCGACTCGGGAAAGGTCATCCTGACGCAGGGCTTCATCGCCCGCAACACGCAGGGCGAAACGGTGCTACTGGGCCGGGGTGGGTCCGATACGTCGGCGGCCTACATGGCCACAAAGCTGCAGGCACGAAGGCTCGAGATCTGGACCGACGTTCCCGGGATGTTTACGGCAAACCCGCGGGTCGTGCCGTCAGCGAGATTGCTGGTTGCACTACACTTCGATGAGGCACAGGAACTGGCGTCGGCCGGCAGCACCGTGCTGCATCCCCGCTGCCTGTCGCCGCTACGATCCTTCGGCATACCATTATTCATCCGTTGCACGACGCATCCCGAACTCGACGGCACGGTCATCTCCTCGGTGACCGAAGAGGTTGAGCCGCAGGTCAAAGGCATATGCATGCGCAACGGACTTACCCTCGTGTCCATGGACAGCGTCGGCATGTGGCACGAAGTTGGATTCCTGGCGCGTGCTTTCACGGTGTTCAGTGACAACGGCGTATCGGTCGACCTGGTGTCGACGTCCGAAACCAACGTAACGGTCTCGATCGATACGCCGGACGGGGAACCGGGAGAGGATATATTGCAGGGCCTCGTCGCGGACCTGGCACCGCTTTGCAATGTCAGGCTGATTACACGCTGCTCCGCAGTCAGTCTTGTCGGGCGCAAGATCCGGACGTTCCTTTCGCGGCTCGCGCCCGCGCTCGAGGTGTTCGAGGAAGAGCGCATTCACCTGATGTCGCAGGCAGCGAACGACCTGAACCTGAGCTTCGTCATCGATGAACAGCAGGGTGCGAAGCTGGTTCGCAAGCTGCATTCTTCCATTATCCGCAAGACCGGGGGCAGCCCCGCGTTCGGGGCCAGCTGGGAGCAGTTGTTCCGCGCCGGGACCGCCGTCGCGCATGCACCGGATGCATGGTGGATGCGCAAGCGTGAGTCTCTGCTCGACATCGCGTCCGAGAAGCTCAACGCATACGTCTACGACACGGATAGTGTTCGAAATGCAGCGCGCGTAATGCTCGGTCTCGATAACGTCGACCGGGTGCTGTACGCGGTGAAGGCTAACTTCAATGCGGAGATTATCCGCTTGCTGGACGACGAGGGATGCGATTTCGAGTGCGTGTCGCCGGGCGAAGTCGAGTGGCTGCAGCAGGTCATCCCGGATCTCGACCTCGACCGCATTCTCTTTACCCCCAATTTTGCGCCGCGTGACGAATATGCCTGGGCGCTAGAGAAGGGCCTGCTGGTGACGCTCGACAATCTCTATCCGTTACAGGCCTGGCCCGAGCTATTTGCCGGACGCAGGATATTTGTGCGCATGGATCCGGGTCAGGGGAGGGGTCATCATGAGCACGTGAAGACGGCGGGTGTTCATTCGAAGTTCGGCGTACCCCTGTTCGAAGTCGACGAATTGGCAAGACTCACCGGGGAAGTCGGCGCCGACGTCGTCGGTATCCATGCACATAGTGGCAGCGGCGTGCAGGATCCGGAAGCCTGGAGAAGCGTTGCGGTACAGCTCGTCGGGATCGCGCAACGATTCCCGAACGTAACCGCCATCGATCTGGGAGGCGGACTCGGCGTTGCGGAGAAGCCGGGCGACCGGCCGTTCGATCTGCAGCGCCTGGATGCCCTGCTTTCCGAGGTTCGGGCAAGTTACCCGCAATACGCTATCTGGCTCGAGCCCGGCCGCTATCTCGTCGCCCGTGCCGGTGTCCTGCTGACGCACGTAACCCAGGTGAAGGGCAAAGGCGACATGCGCTATATCGGCGTGGGTACCGGCATGAATTCCCTCATCCGCCCCGCGTTGTACGGTGCGTATCACGAGATAGTCAACCTGTCGCGAGCGGGCGAGGCACCCAGTGAAACCGCAACCATCGTGGGACCGATCTGCGAAACGGGGGACCGCCTGGGCACAGACCGGCTGCTGCCGCCGTCCAGGGAGGGCGACGTGATATTGATTGCGAATGCGGGCGCGTACGGTTACGTCATGAGCTCGAGATACAATCGCCGCGAGGTCGCGCCGGAAGTCGTGATCTGAACCGCGGAGGTCAGCAGTGAGGGCCTATTGGTCGCCGCAACCGCGCTCCTTCGGTCTGGTTGAGTGTCGGTCCCGAAGTCGCGCCACGACCTGCGCGAGATCGAGGTCCTGCGTTTGTAGCAGGACGAGCATGTGATAAACGAGGTCGGCGGCTTCGTCGATGACCTCGGACTGATTCCCGGCAACCGCGGCAAGGGCCAGCTCCACGGCTTCTTCACCGACTTTCTGGGCGATGCGCTGATCACCGCTGGCTGCGAGACTTGCGGTGTAACTGCTGCTGTCGGGATTGTCGAGGCGGTCCCGTATGACGGCTTCCAGGGTCGCGAGGAAGCTCAGGTCGCTATTGTTCACGTCGTTCTCCCGATGGCCTTACCTCGATCCCTTCGGCGCCGAGGTAGGTCTTGAGGTCGCGAATATCGATTTCGGCACTGTGAAAGACACTGGCGGCAAGCGCACCGTCGACGTCCGCTATCCGGAAGACATCCCGAAAGTGCTCGGTTGCGCCTGCTCCACCGGACGCGATCAACGGCACGGTGCAAACGTCCCGCACGGTCCGCAGTTGTTTATTGTCGTAGCCTTTCCTCACGCCGTCCTGATTCATGCAATTGAGGACGACCTCGCCGGCGCCGCGATCCAGTGCCTCCTGGATCCACTCCGTCGTAAGACGCTCGGCCGCAGCGGTCTTGTCCGGGTCACCGGTGTATTGGTAGACGTGATAGTCCCCGTCCTGCTCACGGCTGTCGACACCGAGCACGACACACTGGGTGCCGAAACGCCGGGCCAGACGTGTAATCAGATCGGGATTCTCGAGTGCAGGGGTATTGATGGAGATCTTGTCCGCGCCCTTGTTCAGTACTTCCTCGGCGTCGGTGACGCTACGGATGCCGCCCGCGACGCAGAAGGGAATGTCGATCACTGCCGCGACACGACTGACCCAGGCGCGATCGACCGAGCGGCCGTCGGGGCTGGCCGTGATGTCGTAGAACACCAGTTCGTCAGCGCCCTCGTCGCGATACCGTTGCGCCAGATCAACGATCTCACCAACGACGCGATGATTGCGGAACTGGACGCCCTTGACGACGACGCCGTCACGAACATCCAGGCAGGGGATTATGCGCTTCGCAGGAATGATTCCACCTCCGCGGCACTGATCTTGCCGTCGAGAATGGCCTTGCCCGTTATCGCAGCGGGCAGGCCGACTTCCTTCAATCTGAGGATGTCGCCGATGTCGCGTACGCCTCCGGATGCCTGCAGGCAAATGTCCGGGTAGCGCTGCAGGATCTCCGCATAGAGGTCGACATTCGGCCCGGACATGGCGCCATCCCGGCTGATATCGGTGCACAGCAGGTGTTTCGCACCGATGGTCGTGTAGCGATCCATCAGGTCCCACAGGCTGACGCCGGTGGACTCTGTCCACCCGTGGGTTGCGGGCATCGGGCCCTGGTCCTCGATAGTGACGTCCAGCGCAAGCACGATCCGGTCCGGACCGAATTCATCGATCCACCCCGCAACGCGCTCCGGTTCCGCCACGGCAATGCTTCCGACGACGCAGCGCGCAACGCCGTTGTCGAGCCAGTAGCGCACACGGTCGCCGTCGCGTATCCCGCCACCGAGCTGCACGGCCAACGGCGTTGCGGCGCATAGCTCGCGAACCACGCGAGCATTCTGTTGCGACCCGGTGCGGGCGCCGTCGAGGTCCACGATGTGCATGTCGTCGACGCTGAGCGCCGCGTAACGGCGGGCTATCTCCAGCGGCTGGTCACTGTAGTGGGTGACCTTGTCGAAGTCGCCCTTGTACAGGCGCACGCAGTTGCCGTCGTGCAGGTCGATAGCCGGAATGATCTTCACGTCGTGACATCCAGGAA
>JAACFE010000133.1 GCA_009937525.1 Gammaproteobacteria bacterium | reverse complement strand
GTCGGCGCCGCAAGTCCGGCATTCGCGGATGCGGCGCACTACGAAGACCGCAACCGCTATATCGCGCCAAGGTCTGCCGAGGCACTCGTCATTGACGGGGTCGCGAACGAGCCGGTTTGGCAGGCTGCCGAATGGTACGAGATAGGCCATCTCTGGCTCGGGCCCGATTACACGGCGGAGGATTTCAGCGGACGCTTCAAGGTGGCCTGGACTGAGGAGCGTCTCTACATCCTGGTCGAAGTCGTCGACGACATCCTGTTCGACAGCCACCGGGATCCGCTGGTTCAGTACTGGGACGACGACTGCGTCGAAATATTCATCGACGAGGATTACTCCGGCGGCGACCACCAATACAACCACAACGCCTTTGCCTATCACATGTCGCTGGACAACCAGGCGATCGACATGGGCACCGACGAGCGGCCGCATAATTATTCACATCACGTCGAAAGCCGCTGGAAGCAGACGGGCAACAAGGTCGTATGGGAATTTGCGATCGATATCTACACCGACGAATACATCGACGGCTCCGACGATAACGAGCCGATCTCTCTTCACGCGAGCAAGATCATGGGGCTCATGCTCGCCTATTGCGACAACGACGGCAGCGAGCTTCGCGAGAATTTCGTTGGATCGGAATCGGTACCGACCGGACCGAAAGATCGCGGCTGGATCGACGCCGGGCTGTTCGGCGAGCTGCAACTCGTGGATACGGAATAATAATTATGGAACAAGCTGTAAGCGCAGGTTACAGGGCAGGGGACTCCGTTTCCGGTGAATTCGTGACGCTCGGGGGAGAGCGTTACTATGCCATACGCAATGTCGACCGAATGGCGCCGTTCTTTATCAGCGTCATCTCGAGCGCCGATCACTGGCTCTTCGTATCGTCCACCGGCGGTTTGACGGCGGGCCGGGTGTCTCCCGAAACGGCTCTATTTCCCTATGTGCCGGTGGATAAGGTGCATGAATGCTTTCCGCATACCGGCCCGAAAACGGTGCTGCGTGTGCAGGCCGACGGCCAACAGCAGATCTGGGAGCCGTTCAATCGCGAATGCGAGGCACGTTTCGCGGTAAGTCGTCACCTGTACAAGAACATGCTCGGCAACAAGCTCTGCTTCGAGGAAATCAACCACGACCTGCAGCTCGGCTTTCGGTACACATGGATGACGAGCGACCAATTCGGCTTCGTGCGTCATTGCGAACTTCAGAACGTGGGCGGGCGGCTGGCCCGGGTAGAAGTGCTCGACGGCCTGCAGAACATCCTCCCGGCCGGTGCGCCCCTGCTCGCACAGACCAACGCCAGTAACCTCGTGGACGCCTACAAATGGACGGAGCTGGACGAGCCGACCGGCCTGGGCGTGTTTTCGCTTTACTCCGGAATATCCGACCGGGCCGAGCCCTGCGAATCGCTAAAGGCGAATACGGTTTTCGCAACCGGGCTCGAGGAATTTCGGGTACTGCTCTCCTCCGAGCAGCTGGACGCATTTCGCGCGGGAACCGGTGTAGAGCAGGAGGTGCACAAGCGTGGCATCCGCGGTGCCTATCTGGTCAGCGCCTCGGTCGATGTGGCTCCCGGGCAATCGCAGCAATGGAATATCGTTGCCGACGTCGAGCAGTCACAAGGCCGGATCGTCGCATTGCGAAACAGGCTTCAGCGGGAAGCCGATATTGAGGAGGCCATTGCCGGTTCCGTCGACCTGTGCGACGACGAACTCGCACGCATCATGGCCGCGGGCGACGGCTTCCAGGTATCGGCGGAGGAAAACGTCACTACACACCATTACGCGAACGTACTCTTCAACATCCTGCGCGGCGGGATATTCGACGACCAGTACAACGTGTCGTCGAAGGACTTCTCGCAAACGGTAAGAAATTTCAATCGATGCGTCTATGAGCGAAACGAAGCGTTGCTCAACGACCTCGAGGAGACGCTGGACTTCAATCAGCTCGTGTCGATGGTCCGGTCGCACGGCGACCCTCAGCTCGAGCGGCTCTGCTATGAATACCTGCCGATCACCTTCGGTCGCCGCCACGGCGACCCGAGCCGTCCCTGGAACCGTTTTGCCATCCGGCTGAAAGACGAATCAGGCAACCGGCTGCTTTCCTACCAGGGCAATTGGCGCGACATCTTCCAGAACTGGGAGGCACTGACCTACAGCTATCCGGAGTTCATAGAGAACGTCATTGCCAAGTTCGTCAACGCATCGACGATGGACGGCTACAATCCGTATCGCATCACCAAGGAGGGCATCGACTGGGAAGTCGAGGACCCGGAGGATCCCTGGAGCTACATCGGCTACTGGGGGGACCACCAGATAATCTACCTGCTGAAACTTCTCGAGCTATCGGAGCAGTTTCATCCGAGCCGGCTCGAGCAGCTGTTGCATCAGCCCGTGTTCAGCTACGCCAACGTTCCCTATCGCATAAAGTCCTTCGAGGATCTGCTCGACAATCCGAAGGACACCGTGGTTTTCGATCATGCACTCGCGAAACGCATCGAACAGCGGGTCACTGACAACGGCGCTGACGGAAAGCTGGTGCTCAATGGTGACGGGGAAGTCTACCGTGTCACTTTGCTCGAAAAATTGCTGGTGCCACTGCTGGCCAAGCTGGGCAATCTCGTTCTCGGCGGAGGCATCTGGCTGAATACGCAGCGGCCCGAATGGAACGACGCGAACAATGCCCTGGTCGGCCATGGCCTGAGCATGGTGACCCTCTATTACATGCGCCGCTATGTGCGGTTTCTGCAAGAGCTCATTGCGAGGCAATCCGAATCGGTCGACCTCTCGCGGGAAGTAAGCGACTGGCTGGCCGACACGGCTTCCGCCCTCGAAAGCGTCCGGCCTCTGCTCGGAAACGGCCGCATCAGCGCGGAGCAACGGTTCCAGACGCTCCAGGAGCTGGGGCAGGCGGCCAGCGACCATCGCGAAACCGTATACAGGCAGGATGGGTTCTCCGGCAAAGTGAAGCAGTCGCCGGACGCCATCCGCAAGATGCTTGGTGATGCCCTCGCCGCCATCGATCACAGCATCAGCGTCAACCGGCGTGTCGACGGACTCTATAACGCCTACAACCTGCTCGCCCTCAACAGCGAGACGGCGCAGGTCGACGCGTTGTATCCCATGCTGGAGGGCCAGGTTGCGGCCCTCAGTTCAGGAGCGATTCCCCCGCGGGAAGCCTGCTCGCTTCTCGAGGCACTGTTCGAAAGCGACATCTACCGGCCCGACCAGCAGTCATTCATGCTTTATCCGGACAGGAAGCTACCGGGATTCTTCGACAAGAACAGCGTCCCCGAGGCCGACGTCATGGCTGTCCCGTTGCTCGCGCGCATGGTCGATGCCGGCGACGACCGCATCATTTCCAGGGACGTCGAAGGAACGTATCGCTTCAATGCGGATTTCCGTAATGCGGCGGACCTGGAAGTCCGGCTGGAGGTCGTGAAATCCGATTATGGCGATGAGGCAGAGGCAGCGCGCGAAGATCTGTTGCGGCTCTACGAGAAGGTCTTCAACCACCGTGCATTTACCGGCCGTTCGGGCGCGATGTTCGGCTTCGAGGGACTCGGCAGCATCTACTGGCACATGGTCTCGAAGCTGTTACTCGCGATCCAGGAGATCTTCTTCGCCGCGCGGGCGCGCGACACGGATGAGGAAACCTGCTCGCGGCTCGCCGCACTGTATTACGCCGTCCGGGAGGGGATCGGATTCAACAAGACACCGTCCGAGTACGGTGCGTTCCCGATGGACCCTTATTCGCACACGCCCAAACATGCCGGTGCGCGGCAACCCGGAATGACGGGGCAGGTCAAGGAAGAAATCCTGACGCGCTTCGGGGAACTCGGTGTGCGTGTCCGCGACGGCGCCGTGCATTTCGAACCCGGCTTGCTGCGCGAACTCGAGTTCTCGGCCGAACCCCGTTCATTTCGTTACCTTGACGTTCGGGGCGACTGGCAGGAAATCGAAGTGCCCGGCGCAGCGCTGGCATTCACATGGTGCCAGGTACCTGTCGTCTACCGGCTCGAGAAGACGGATGCTCCGGCACTTACCCTGATCTACGAGTACGGGATGACGGAGAACTTGCCCACGCTTTCCCTGCCGGATTCGGTGAGTGCCGAGCTGTTCCTGCGCAGTGGGCACATCCGTCAAATCGACGTAAGGCTCAGCCCCGGAAACCTTCTTTCTGATTGACAGCGCTGTCAAATCAGAGTGTAATCTGTCGCTGTTAGGGGGGAAGAGAGAAGTGCGCAGCATAGCGCACACGGGCCGATATCTATGCCAAAAGTCACGATAGACGATGTTGCGGAGCTCGCCGGTGTTTCGATCAAGACCGTCTCACGCGTTGTCAACCAGGAGCCCAACGTCCGGGAGGCGACGCGCGCAAAGGTTGAAGCGGCTATCGCAAAACTTAATTACCAGCCGAACAAGGCTGCGCGCAACCTGGCGAGTCATCACTCCCACCTCATCGGCCTTATCTATGATGACCCCGCCTACTACGAAATACCGAGTGCCGGCTACGTCATCCGTATGCAGCAGGGCGTCCTCAGCGCTTGCCACGCCAGCAACTACGAATTGCTGATCCACCCCTGCCAATATCGCAAGAAGGACATCGGCAAGGAGATCAAGACACTGATCGAACAGGTTCGCCCTGACGGTATCGTGCTTGCCGCGCCGCTTTCCAACATGCCGAGGATCGTGCGCGCGATCGAGGCGACAGGGACCCCCCTGGTAAGGCTGTCCCCGGGCGCGGCGAACGGCAAGCAGCTCTCGGTGGTCACGAACGACCGCGAGATCAGCGCCGAGATGACACGTTACCTCGCGTCACTGGGGCACACGAAGATCGCGTTCATAACGGGTCACCCGAGTGCCAAGGCGGTCGGCAATCGCTACCTCGGGTATCGCGACGGTCTGGAACAAAGCAGCCTGAAATTTTCGGAGCGCCTCGTCGCGGCGGGCGACAACTCGATCGGGTCCGGCGAGGAATGTGCCCTGCAGCTGCTCGAAGGCAAGGACCGCCCCACGGCGATATTCGCGGCGAACGACGATATGGCAGCCGGCGTCATTCGCGTGGCTGACCGGCTCGGCATCAAGGTGCCCGACGAGCTGTCCGTGGCAGGCTTTGACGATATCGCGCTCGCCCGCCAAGTCTACCCGGCCCTCACGACGATCAACCAGCCACTCTCGGCGATGGCGGAGCATGCTGCCGTCGCACTCATTGCCTCTATACGGAACAAGCGCCCGTTGCTGGGTACCGAAATCGTACCCGCCACGTTGCAGATCCGGGAATCGACAGGGCCGGCGCCGGACTGATTCCCGTTATTTCCTGCGATCCTCAGGGCTCGCCCGTGTAGACCCTCACGTAGTCGACTTCCATCTCGACGGGGAACACAGTCGTCGAGTTAGGCGCTCCCGGGAAGTTTCCGCCGACGGCTACGTTGAAGAGGATGTAGAAGCGCTCGTCGAACGGTGCGGGGAAGTCCGCCGCCGTCGTCGACCACGAGTTCTGCGTCGAATACAGGAAGTCGTCCACGTACCAGCGCATCTCGGTCGCGTCCCATTCCAGCGCGTAGGTGTGGAACTCCGCGGCCGCATCGGTCGGCACAAGATAATCGTTGCCGGATGACACATTGGCTGGGAACTCCCCGCCGTAATGGATAGTGCCGAACACGGTGTTGTCGCCGGTGCCGCCCAGGTTGACGGCCTCGACGACGTCTATCTCTCCGGAGGCCGCCCACGTGCCGTACACATCGTCCTGCGGCAGCATCCAGAAGGCCGGCCAGAGGCCCTGCCCGGCGGGGAAACGGATGCGCGCCTCGATGCGGCCGTATTTGAACGCAAACCGATTGCGGGTGTTGAGCCGAGCGGAGGTGTAGTTCTTGCCGCCGACCGATTCCTCGCGAGCGGTGATCACCAGCATGCCGTCCCTGAGTTCCGCGCTGTCCTCGAGGTACCACTGCAGTTCGTTATTGCCCCAGCCCGGTATGCCGTACTGGCTGCCGTCGCCGTTCTCGAAGAACCAGACTTCCGGATCCAGCTGGGCGGCATCGAATTCGTCGCTCCACACCAGCGTCAATGTATCGCCGGGAGACACATCGTTGTTATCCGCAGTCTCGAGCGTCGGGTTGTCGATGTTCACGTTCACCACC
>JAACFE010000007.1 GCA_009937525.1 Gammaproteobacteria bacterium | reverse complement strand
CTCGACCTGATCCAGGAAGGCAACATAGGCCTGATGAAGGCCGTGGACAAATTCGAATACCGTCGCGGGTACAAGTTCTCGACCTATGCAACCTGGTGGATTCGCCAGGCGATCACGCGTTCGATCGCCGACCAGGCCCGCACGATCCGTATTCCGGTTCACATGATCGAGACGATCAACAAGCTCAACCGCATCTCCCGGCAAATGCTGCAGGAGATGGGCCGCGAACCGCTGCCGGACGAGCTTGCCGAGCGCATGGACATGCCCGAGGACAAGGTCCGCAAGGTACTGAAGATCGCGAAAGAGCCGATTTCGATGGAAACACCCATCGGCGACGACGAAGACTCGCACCTCGGCGACTTCATCGAAGACCAGACCGTACATTCGCCGGTCGATTCGGCTACGTCGCAGGGCCTGAAGGAAACCACGCACAGCGTGCTGGCCGGCCTGACGCCTCGCGAGGCCAAGGTGCTTCGCATGCGTTTCGGCATCGACATGAACACCGACCACACTCTCGAAGAAGTCGGCAAGCAGTTCGACGTGACGCGTGAGCGCATCCGCCAGATAGAGGCGAAGGCGCTCCGCAAGCTGCGGCACCCGACGCGATCGGACCAGCTCAGGAGTTTCCTGATTGAGGACTAGTGCAGGCCGGGCTCTGCCCGGCGCTGCTCTGTTATAGTCCATATTCCCGGCGGGCCTGTAGCTCAGTTGGTTAGAGCAGGAGACTCATAATCTCTTGGTCCCAGGTTCGAGTCCTGGCGGGCCCACCAATCCTCACTGCCACCGGTACCAGTCACAGTATGCCCCTGTCGGGAGAGGCAAAGTCTACCGCCGCGCGGCGAGTGGTTCGAGTCCTGGCGGGCCCACCACCTTCCTAGATCACGTCGCCAATACCCGGCAGCCATTCCCGCCAATATTCGTGTTTCGCGATTAGCTCGTCGCGCGCGCTGTCGGCGTCGCGCCACAGCAAGCGAATGTGATCGCCAGGCCTCAGCTGACCGATAAGATGTCGGTCCGCGCGAGCTATTTGTGCGACCCGCGGATAGCCGCCGATCGTCTGCGCATCGATGGACAGCAGGAAAGGCGTACCGTCCTCGGGGCACTGGACGGTGCCCGGGAATACCGGCGCGCTGGCAAGCCGCCCGCCCGACGTGACCTGGAATCGCGCACCTTCCAGCTGCAGGCCCATGCGGTCAGCCCGGCGGCCGACCGTGAAATTGGTGTCGAACAGATCGAAGCGGCTTTCCTTGCTCAGCAGGTCGACCTCGGCGCCGTAGCACGCGCGCAGCGCCCAGCTCGAGCTGGCGCGCGGCCGGAACTCCTTCGGCGTCTTCAGCATCTTCGGCGCTTTGCCGTGAGGCCCCACAGTAATGACGTCGCCACTCCGCAGTGCCCTGCCCTCGAATCCGCCGAAACCGGCTGGCAGGTATGTTGATGCCGAACCCAGCACCTCGTCCACCGCGACTCCGCCTGCCAGCGCCAGGTAGTTTCGGGCACCCGCTTTCGCGGGACCGATTTCAAGTTCGTCACCCGCGGCAACGGCAAGCGTTCGATGCGGCTTGACCCGCTCGCCGTTCAGCCTCGCTTTCGCCTTCGCACCCGTGATGGCGGCAAAACCGTCATCTTCGAAGAGAAGGCGTACGCCGGTGAGTGTCGTCTCGATCCCCGGTGCCAGCAGGGCATTGCCGACGAGGCGATTGGCGAGTGCCAGAGACAGCGGATCCGCCGCGCCCGAGGCGGGCACGCCGAGGTGGCGCAGGCCGGCACGTGGGCCCGCCTGGACCGTGGTCTGCAGGCCGGGCTTGAGGATCCGGAGCGTCATTCCTCGCGCCTCTCGTCGAACTCGGTGGCTTCGATCGCGACGAAGCGGACGCGCATGCCGGCACGCAGCCGGAAAGCCTGTTCGGCCCCGGCATCGAATAGTGCCATCGGCGTCCTTCCGACAATCTGCCAACCACCCGGACTGGGCAATGTATAAATGCCGGTCCTGCCGCCGGCGATACCGATCGAACCCGATTCGAGCCGCACGCGTGGCTGCGAGCGGCGCGGCACGTCGCGGGCCTGGTCGAAGCCCCCGATGAACGCGAACCCGGGGGTGAAGCCGAGCATGTCCACCCGGTACTCGCTACCGGTATGCCAGCCGATGAAGACCTCGCGAGATACGCCCAGAAACTCGCAGACATCGTCCAGATCGGGGCCGTGAACACCCCCATAACACACCGGCACTTCGATGAGCTTTGTCTCGGCGTCGTGAGCGACCGGCGTATCTCCCAGCGCGCTCGACATTCGCTGCTTCGCTTCTTCCGCGCTCATCACCGCGAGGTCGAACTGTGCGACACAGCTCGCGATTCCAGCGACGCACTCGAGCCAGTCCCCGGACTCGCGAAGGTGGTCGGCGAGCACCTGTGCCGAGCGCGTGTCCTCGCACTCGACGGAAACGACGTCGTCGCCGCACAATGTGACGCCCGGGCTCATCGCTGTCGCGTCACCCGTCGACCCCACGAATATCGACGCCTTCTTTCTCGAGCGCCTCGCGCACGGCCCTGGCCGCTGCGGCGGCGCCTGGCGTATCGCCGTGAATACACAGGGTGTCCGCGCGGACGGATACGGTGCTGCCGTCGCGGGCCGTGACTTCCCCGTCCCGCGCAAGTCTGACGGCCTGATGCTGGATGCTCGACACGTCGCCATGAACCGCACCCGGCTCAGAGCGCGGCACGAGTTGCCCGTTCGGCTGATACGCACGGTCGACAAAAGCTTCCGCGACAAACCCTAGCCCATGCGCTCGCGCGGCGGTCTCGAGTTCCGTGTCCGCCTGCCCAACCAGCAGCGGTTTGCCCGGCAAATCCGCAACAGCGCTCGCGATGACGTCGGCCAGTTTCGGATCGACGACCGCATCGGTATAGAGCGCACCGTGCGGTTTCACGTGCGTGATCGTCGCACCGAGTTCGTCCGCTACCTCGCCAAATCTCTCGAGCTGCGTCCGCAGTGCCTCGCGCAGCGGTTCACCGGCGATGAAACGGCTGCGACGACCGAAGCCCTCGCGGTCGGGATACGAGGGATGCGCGCCGACACTCACGCCATTGGCCATGGCCTCCCGCATCGTCGCCGCGATACTTGCCGTATCTCCGGCGTGACCGCCGCAGGCGATGTTGCAGCTCGAGACCACCTGTAAAAGTTCAGCGTCGTAAGCATCGCCTTCACCGAGATCCGCATTCAGATCGATCGTGGTCATCTATTCGTTCCCGCCCTTGAGGCGCTGTTTCCCCGATAAGATGGACTTGTACAGCTGTCCCAGGTTCCGATCACGTGCCCGCCGCTCGGCCACTGTTTCGGAATTGCGCCTGTCCTCGGCCTGCAGTTTACGGAATCGTTCCAGTCGTTGTTGATCGAGCACGCCCGCGTCGATCGCGGCCCGCACGGCGCAACCCGGCTCGGCTTCGTGCCGGCAGTCCGAGAAACGACAGTCTGCGGCGAACGCGGCAATCTCGCTGAACACATCGTCGAGCGCATCGCCGCTTTGGACGAGCCGCAATTCACGCATGCCGGGTGTGTCGATCAGCCAGCCACCCTGCGGCAGCCTGTGCATCGACCGGGAGGTCGTGGTATGGCGCCCGCGCTGATCGTCTTCGCGTACTTCGCGAGTGTCCAGGCCAGCTCCGGTAAGCGTGTTGATGAGCGTGGATTTACCGACGCCCGAGGAACCCAGCAAGGCGACGGTCTGTCCCGGGCCACACCACGGCCTCAACTTGCCCACGTCGTCCGGCTCGCGGGCATCCATCGATTCGACTGACAGGCTGTTGCCGAGCGCCCTTGCCCGGGCAACGTACGCTTCTGCCGACTCGACCATGTCCGCCTTCGTAATCACGATCAGCGGGTAAGCGCCGGCGTCGTGCGAGATAGCGAGATAGCGCTCCAGCCGTGCGACATTGAAGTCCCTGTTTGCCGAGGTAACGATGAACAGCGTGTCCACATTGGCCGCGATCAGCTGGATCGTATTCGAAGTTCCTGCGGCGCCGCGTTTGAAAGCACCAAACCGCTCGAGTACACGATCGACCCGTGGCCCGTCTCTGTCAATCAGCACCCAGTCACCGACCGTCATGACCAGGGCCGCGCTGTTGCCGGAAAGCGTAACGGAGCAGCGAAAGTCTGCGCCGGCGACATCGACCCGGCCCCGGTGTGCCGCCATGACCCGGGCCGGTGCGAGTCCGGTGTCCGCATCGACCTGCGACGCGAAGAAACCGCGCCAACCCAGCGATTCGAGTTCGTTCATTTCACGCACCGGTAAATCGCTTCTGATATACACTGCATAGCACGATACGGCGAGCGAGGGAAACGCCATGAAAGTCGTTCTTATTACCGGAGCAAGCTCGGGCATCGGCGCCGCGGCGGCCATCGAGTTTGCCGACGCCGGCTGGTCGGTCATGGCAGCAGGAAGGAACTCGGCAAGGCTGGAGGAAGTCGCCGTCGCGTCCGACGACATCGCTACCTGGGAAGGTGATCTCGACACCTCGGAAGCCTGCGAGGAACTCGTCGCGGACACGATCGACGAATTCGGCCGTATCGATTGCCTGGTGAACTGCGCGGGCATCCTCGTCCGCGGCAACGCCGCCGGGACCAGCGACGACAACTGGCGGGATACGATGCACATCAACCTTGACGTACCTTTCTACCTCAGCCGGGCCGCCCTGCCGCACCTGCTCGAGACAGCGGGCAGCATCGTAAACGTCGCATCCGACTGGGGCTTGCGCGCAGGCGCCGATCACGTCGCTTACTGCACCAGCAAGGGCGGCCTGATCATGCTCACCCGGGCAATGGCAAAAGACCATGCCCGCACCGGCTTGCGGGTGAACGCCGTCTGCCCGGGGGACGTGGACACGCCGATGCTGGCACACGAGGCCGAACTGGTGGACGAGGACATCGACGAGTTCCTGGCCGAGGCGGCCGACGACAGTCCGAACGGGCGCATTGCCGAGCCCGGCGAAATCGCCTCGCTCGTGCTGTACCTGGCGAGCGACGCAGGCCGCCACATCACCGGAACCGCGATTTCGATCGATGGTGGCACTACCGCCTAGCCTCCCGAGAGGCCCGGGTCGGCGACGACCGGAGACGGCGCCTGCGCCGTACTGCGTGAATCAGGCCGCTTCCTGCCCCACCGCGGAAGCCGGCTGCTTGCGGACGAGCACGCGAACCTTGCTCGCGATGGGCACCCAGCGGTAGAAGGCGTTTGCGACCCGCTTGTTCGAGTAGGTGCGCCACACGACGAGTTCGAAGCCCGTCTGGTCGAGCAGGTACTCGAACGATTTGCGGCAGAATTCGTTCACGTGCCCGGGCCGCCAGTCCGGTGCGTACTTGGCGTTCTTGAGTCCGCGGTTCTTCAGAACCCGCTTCAGCCTGTAACTGAAAGAGCCGGTGTTCGGAAACTCCAGCAACGCGAGACCGTTGTCCTTCAGCAGGGCCGCGATCCTGCGCATCGCGAGGAGGGAGTCAGGAAGATGCTCGAGTACGTGCCGGAGCGCAACGACGTCGTAACTCCGGCCCTCCGGGTTCTCGTACTTCAGGAAGTCAGACACCACGACGTCGATACCCTGGTCTTCCCGTATCGAGTCTGCAGCCTGTCGGGACAACTCCATCCCGGCGACGTCCCAGCCGGCCTCCCGCGCAAGATGCAGCAGCCCGGCATTACCACAGCCGATGTCCATGATGGATCGGGGCGAGTCTGCATAGCGCCTGAGGAAGTTCCAGCTGTCGACATTGAGCCGGTTCGATCGGTGCTCCACGTCGCGCGGGCTGATATACACCTCGGTGTACTGGGTCTGATCGACACCGCAGTCCAGATCGTAGTTCCACAGTGAGCAATCGTCGCACTTGTAATACACGAGGTCACGGTTCCTGCCGTCCGTCATCCAGGGACGCAGGTTGGTACCGCCGCACAATCGACACTCGCTGATCATCAGTTCCGCCGCCGAGACCAGTGACGCAGAAGCAGGAAGCCGAAAAGCATACCACCGAGATGCGCGAAGTGTGCGACGCCCGGCGCATAGCCACTGACGCCGAGAAACAGCTCGAGCACGCCGTAGACGATCACGAACACCTTCGCCTTCATGGGAATCGGCGGGAACAGCAGCATCACCGTGCGATTGGGAAACGACATGCCGTAGGCAAGCAGGATCCCGAACAGCCCCCCGGACGCGCCAAGCGTCGGGTACACGCTGCCCTGGAACTCGACAACGATCAGCTGGATGACGCCGGCACCGATGACGCAGGTCATGTAATAGGTCAGGAAGCGCTTCGGCCCCATCAGCCGCTCCAGGTCGCGGCCGAACATCCAGAGACCGAACATGTTGAAGAAGATGTGCGCCAGTCCATTCGGGTCGTGGAGGAATCCGTAGCTTACGAGTTGCCACGGCATGAAGGACGGCCAGCCCGGCGGCGTATAGACCGGCCAGAGCGCGAAGTACTGGAGCAGGAACTCCCACTGGAACCGCTGCAGCGCAAACACGAGCCCGTTCGCGACAAGCAGCGCAAAGATCACGTTCGGGATCACGCTGTTGTCGACCGGGCGCCGATAGCCGTATCCAGGTTGATTCAATGTACCTGCCTTGTTCGCTGGCTGCGGGTGCAGAATATTGTCACGTTTGCCGCAGTATCTCTAAGGTCTGATACCGGGCGGCCCAAAAGGTTTCGGTCACCAGCCACCACCGCCGCCGCCCCCACCGCCGCCGCCGGAGAACCCGCCCCCACCGCCGCCAGAGGACGACCCCGGGGGCGTCACCGAGCTGCTGATGGCGGAGCCCAGTCCGCTGGACACGGAGCCGATATTCGAGCTGATCCGCGAGCTGTCCCAGGAACCGCTGTACCAGGACGGCTGGTAGCCACCTCCGTCCGGCTCGCGAATCGCCTCGAGTACGCTGGCAAACTTCTCGGCCCATTGCTGCTCGACCCCGAGCGCGAGCGCGAACGGCAGGTAAGCCTCGAAGAGTTGGGGCGTCTTTTCCGGGGGATTGCGGAGGTTCAGCTCATCCTTCTCGGCGATCTCGAGGTAATCCCTGAAACCGAGCATCTCGTCCAGTACCTTGCGGCCACGCAGCGTCGGGCGCCTCATGATCACCCCGAAGAACGCGGCTGTCGCGAGCATAGCGACGATGACGATTATCAGGGCGAACGAGAGGCGCTCCCCTACGACGATTGCGAGCCCCGCGGCGATGAGGGTGATGAGTATCGACGGGATGTTCAGCATGCTGTTGAGGCGGAAGTAGTGTTTCTTGTAATCCTTTACCAGGGAAGCTCTGTGCGCGCCTCGCGCATCGCCGAGCAGGGCATGATTGTCCTGCTCCAGCACAACGCGCCTGTCATCCTTGAAGAGCGCCTCGTAGAGCTCCGCTTCGCCGGTCGCGAGGGGCGGTGCATCGTCGCCGGGCTCCAGTTTGAACAAGGTATGCTTGCTGCCCAGGTCGTTTATCCTGAGGTAGCCCTTCACCGCGAGGCTGAGGATGGCGGTCGTCATGGTCTTGTTGTCGTAATACATCTGCCTGATGTACCGCAGCGAAGCCGGTGAATATCTCTGGGGCGGCTCGTAGCGAGTGACGAGCACACCCTCTTCCGGGTCCTTGCCGTAGCGGCGCCAGACCGGGATCGCATAGGCGAGCAGGCCGGCATAGCCCGCGAGCGCAATCAGGAGATTCAGGTTGTCTTTCAGGATCCAGGTCGCGCGGTCCAAGGCCGTCGGTTCGGCGACGAAGCCCTTGGGCCACATGACGACGATCGTCAGTCCGTTGAGCGGCCCGAGCGGGTCACTGGCCTCGAAGTGCACGACGCCGTCGGCATCGACACGGGACCTGTAGTTCTGCTCTGTGCTGCCGTACGGCCCCGTATAGCCCTCGCTCGAGATCTTGCCCGCGGGGGGCGAAAAGTCCAGACGCACGGTCGCGCTGCCCCGGTCGATCGGAAATGCCCAGTCGAAACCCGTGACGTTCCAGTACAGCTCGTCGTGGTCCTCGAAGAACCCGAGCATCCTGGATGCGCGGTAGCGGAAGCGGTAGGTGTGTATGCCATGTTCGATGTAACGGTCGCTGCGCCCGAAGTAGGTGCGCACGCCATTGCGGTCTTCAACCGAGTGAAAACTTTCGGGCGCGTCGTTGCGCAATACGGCCAAAGGCTGAAAATCGACCAGGTAGCGGTTGCCGAGCTTGTCGAAATACTCGGTCGGAAAGTCACGATAGATTCCGCGGCGGATGCGGTCGCCCTCTGCACGCACGCGGATCGTTTCCGTTACCTCGATCCAGCCGTCCCGCATCACCGTGATGTCGCTATGGAACTCGAGGATGCGCTCGTCCGCGCCCGCCAGCAGCGGCAACGCCAGCGCGACGAGACAGGCGAGTTTCCTCACTCGACGGAACCCAGTTTGACGAGCGGCACGTTCGCGGCCTCGTCCGCCGTCCTCTGGAAGAACTCGCGTGGCTCGAAACGGAACATCGTTGCAACCAGGTTGCTCGGCACCGTCTCGGTCATCGTGTTGTAGTCGCGTACGGACCCGTTGTAGTAACGGCGCGCGAACTGCAGGTAGTTCTCGGTCTCGACGAGCTGGGACTGCAGTTTGAGGAAATTCTCGTTGGCCTTGAGGTCGGGGTAGCTCTCCGCGAGCGCCAGCAAGCGGATTACGCCTTCGCTCAGCGCCTGTTCCGCCTCGCCGCGCGCATTCACCTCGACGACGCGCATCGCCTCGGCGCGCAGCTCGGTCACGGCCTCCAGTGTGGCCTTCTCGTACTTCGCGTAGGCGTTCACGGCCTTCACCAGCTGCGGTACCAGGTCGTGTCGCCGCTGCAGTTGCACGTCGATGTCGCTCCACGCGGTGCTGACCCGGTTGCGGCTGCGCACGAGGCGGTTGTAGAGCACCACGACGATGACGCCGAGCGCCGCGAGAACGATGATCAGGAAAGTCAACGACATCGGTCGAATCCTACCATCAACGCGCTATCGCCGGGCGGGGTGTTCCCGGACTGCAGGAGCGCGCCTGGGCGCGCGATCGATGCCAGGCGGTTCGCGCTTCGAGAAGCGCTCCTACAGCATTGTGGATACCGGCGTGCGGGCCGCCTCGAACTGAAACTAATACCAGAACGACACGAATATCTGGTAGACGTTTGCCTTGAGCTCGTAGAGCGCTTCCTCGCCGAGCGGCCCGGACGTTAAGTCCCTGAACTCGTGATACTCGACGAACAGGTGATCCAGCGAGAAGTTCAGCGAGCCACGCTTGAATATCCCCCACCCCCTGTTGGGGTCCAGGAATTCATAGCTCACCTTGCCGCGAAACGTGTAACTGGTGAGCGGGCTGAGTTCCTTGTCGCGGCCGCGGAAATTCGTCGCCTCGGAACGCGCGAAGATGTCCCTGAAGAAAGCCGCCCCGGTTTGGTCGTGATAGCGGAACTTGCCCTCGAAGGTGAACGGTCCCCAGGGATGCACGTAGGTCAGAGAGGCAGTGTGCCCCTCGATCTCCCAGGTATCCGTGTAGAAACGGTATTCGGCTTCCACCGCCGCCCGGTACGGCAGAAAATACCGGGCCCGAAGCCCGAGCGCGTTCGAGGTTCGAGTCTCGGGATAGAGTTCCGGTTCGAAGCTGAAACCACGGGCGCTGCCAGGATCGGCATAGCGCACCGATCGATACGGATTATTGAGAAAGCCCTCATCGGTGACGGTCTCGAAATTGAGCGTCGCGATCAGGTTGCGCGTGAGGATTTGCGTCAGTCCAACGCCGTAGTGCTGCCGCGTGTTCTCGCGCCTGAATGTCGGATCGTCGGATTTGCCGACGATATCCTCACCATACGCGTAGCTGAGCGTCAGCGTCGTCAGGTCGCCGAACATGTCTTCACTGACCGAGAATGCGTAGGTGCTGGCGTCGAAATCGGATTCCACGCTGCTGACGTAGTTCATGCGCATCGTGGTATTGCCGCGCAGGTAGTCCATGCCCAAGGACCACTGCGTACGCTCCTCGGTATAGGGACTCGCCGTCGTGATCACGTCGATCGACGCGGAACTCACCATGTCGAGGTAGTAATTGCCGACGAATGACAGACTCTTGCCCGCTTTCTTGCGCACGAGTACCGACGGCCCGTCGATCGTCACGCCACCGCCCTCGTAACGGTGGTAGAGCACGTCCCCGCGGTCGTCAGGCAATACGCCGCCCAGCACGCTGCCGGGGAGCGCGAGCAGGATTGCCAGAAAAATGAGGGGCCGTCGGAGATTCAACTGTGTGCGCTCCTAGTTACACCCGCAGCCGCCGCCGGCAGCGCCTTCGCCGCCCCGTGCTCCTTCTCGAGCTTCGTAGACGTGCTGTATGTATGCGGTCGATACGGGATCGCCTTCGAGCGCCATGATCGGATCCGCCAGCCGGTCGCGTTCGTAAGGCTTCACCCACGGCTCAATGCTGCAGGCCGAAAGTCCGTAACATGCGAGTAACGCAAGCAATATTCGTCCGGGTTTAGCGAGTTCTGCCTTCATATTCCCTACTCTATCCATTGATCGATGCACTGACCGTGACTCCTGCCTCAGAAGAAAAACGTGAAACCCAGCGTGCCCTCGAGGTTATGCACGGTCTTTTCCTCGCCGAGGATGTCTATGTCGTAAAGGTGATCGCGGAAGTCGAAGCGTAGCGTCCAGGCATCGTTCAGCAGCAGGCGCAGTCCCGCGCCGAAGTTGACCGTAAAGCGGTCGTCGTCGGCGAACTCGGTCGAACCCAGCCCGGCGATCAGGTAGAACTGGGTGTTGTAGGCGCGCTTCTCACCGATGAATCCCTCGCCGGGCAGGATGTTGTAGCCCAGATTCAGGTTGTAGTAGGTGAGCATGCGATCCTCGAAGAGGCGCGCACCGCCGCTCAACGCTTCGAAACTGGTAAGGCCGGCTTCCGATTGGCCGATCGTGCCCTCAACGAAGAAGCCCTCTGTCAGGTGATACGCGAACCTCGCGCCGTAGGAAAGGTCGGTCCCGAAATCCTCGATACTCATGATCCCCGCGAACGCGCCGATCTCGAAGTTCTCCCTGTCGATCTTCGGCTCCTTGATCTCGCGCCGTTCGACTTCCGGGTCGATGACCTGTCCTGGCGGCTCCGCGGTCGGCGGCGGCGCTTCATCGCGACCGAACCCGAACAGGTTCTTCGTGGCCGCGCATCCTGACAGTGCAAACTGACCGATCAGGATCAGAAAAAGTACGCGAAACCGACTTTCCATTCCTCTACTTCCTCGTTGTCGTTACGGCTCGTGAATACGACATGCGTCTTGTATTCCGCCCGGAACAGGAATCGCCGCGTTACATAGACGCGAAACCCGGCGCCGGCGTGGCCGATCTGGTCGTTGCGGTCTTCACCCTGGATGATCGTCGATTTCGGCTCCGTGCGAATGACGCCCGCGCCCAAGGTGAAAAACGGCGATATGCGCCAGTCGGGCCACGTTTCGTGAACGACGTTAACACTTGCCGTCCATCCATTCGAAAAATTACCCAAAATCTGTGAACCCCATACCTCCAGGGAGACGTGGGGGTTGAGCGAGTACGCACCGTACAGCGAGACGATGTTCGCACCGCCGAAATCGCCCGCCAGCGCGCCGATTTCCCACTTCGAATTCGTCAGGTCCTGCAGTACCGCACGTTCGAAGTCGACCTCCGACCCATCGGGATTCAACGTGAGTTCCATCTGGTCCTGGTCGACCCAGCCTTCGTCACCATCGGCATCGCGAACCAGGAACCAGTCCGTGCGCTGCTTGATGATCTGGACCGACTCGCCGCGATCGACGACGTGAAAAATAGGGTAGCCGCGTCCGGGACCCGTATGCATTTCGAGATACGGGTCGGCGACCGCCACATTACGAAGCTCCTTGGCGGCCTTGGCTTGTCCGGGGGCTATGGCCAGTAGCGCAAACAACGCCAGGCATGCGACCCTGAATAAGTTAGTTGGCCGGGGCGTCGAATGGATTGTTGTAGTACTGGGCTCCGACATCTAACCATTCCGCAATTAAGCGTCTCTCCGCTATGGACAAGATGTTGTAGTGCAAATCGTTCGTGTCTTCGAACCGGTCGAAGAAATCGTCAGACGCCGCTGCCCCAGCGATCGTGGCGGGCGACGCAATCGGAATCACATCAAAAATGGGATTGCCATCGACGTCGACCCCTACCTGTTGTTGAGCGTCGACGAGCGCGCCGTTCACCACTTCCTGAAGATTATCAGTGACCAGCAGTTCGCGATACGCGTGGAAATGATCGGGTTCGTCAGGCGACAGCCCGTCCTGCAGCTCGAGCTGCCCGGCGGGCACGCGCACCACTCCCGCGGCATCGACCGGCGTGTGGCAGTTGAGACAGTTGTTGTTCACCTGCAAGCCGGTGACCGGATCGATGACCGGATTACCGACGGCATCGAAGACGAGGCGCGGCTGACTCCACAACGGGTGGATGACGGTCTCGTAATTGATGACCGTCCGGCAATTCGGCGACCAGGCCTGTGCGCAACCGATGCTGGTCGGCAACGGCGTCGTAAGGTCCGTATACAGCATGTAGATATCGGGATTCTGCGCCGCGATCGCGGGGTCCGCCGACCAGACATCGCGGTAGACGATGTTCATCGAAGGCTCCAGCGAGGAGCAGCCGTCGTCCGTGCAGGTCACGCGTGCGCGAACCTCCGCCATCGTCTCGCCGATGTCGCCGACGAACCATCTCGGGTCGGTATTCGGGAACTCAACGCCGGCCGTTTGTGCACCGGCCCAGGCCGAGTCGAATGCTTCGCGGCGCCCGTGGGACAGGCCGCTGTTCTGCACGTGGCAGCCATTGCACTCGAGTTCCTGTCCGGGGACCAGCGCAATCCAGTTGCGGTGGCGCGGCGTTATACGCTTGCCGTCCTCGTCGAGGACGCTGATCTGCAATGCCGTGTTCGCCGGCACCTTGACCATGACCGAGCCGTCGGGCTCGATCATCGTATAGCCGACGATCTCGCGCATGCCGTTTGCCTGGCTGACACCGAAGGCCGTGTTGTCGATATCGAGCAAATCATCGTCCGGCTGGGAAACGGCCTTCACGACGCGCAGGAATCGCGCCGGACGATCCGCCGCCAGCGTCTGTGCGGGGTCGGCCAGCGCGTTGATGTCGGCCACTGCCGCACCATCGAAGTCATAGACACTGCGGATGTTCAGGACCGCCTCGCCGTTATCGGCCAGTGTCGGATCGAGCTGATAGTCGTTGCTGCCGTCGAGGATCGTCGGCGGGCTTACCCGCGGGTCGGCGGCAACCACCTCGCTGACCATGATCCCCTCTTCGCCGGGAACTACCGGCAACTGCGTGTTGTCGCGCGGGTCGTACATCCAAATGCCGTAGAGCGGCGGTGCGATCAGGAATTCGCCAACGGCCGGCGTAACGGGATTGTTCGGATCGATCTGGACGACGGCCGCGAGCCGTTCTTCCGTGCACGGGACGATGCGCGGCTCGACCAGGGGATCACCGAAATCCTCGGTGACCTCGATCAGCCGGCACTGGCTCCAGCTGACCAGCAGGCGCCCGGTGCCGTCCTGGATAGGGTAAGCCGAACCGTATCGGCCGCCCGGTGACGGGCCGGCCTGCGTCAGGACCTCGTTGATCGTCGCGTCTTCCTGGGCGGGGCCCGCGAGAACGCCGATATTCGGGGCCGTCGGCTGCGTATTCTCGAGATACTGGATCGTGTCGATCGTGATCAGCTCTCCACCGCCTTCCGAGTCGGTAAACGGACGGATCAGCGCCATGACGCGGCCGTCCTCGAGCTGCCTGGGCTGGGTGAACTGGATGGTGTCGCCATCAGGCCCGGTGTCGTGGCTTTGCTTGCCGTACAGCAATTCGAGATTGGAACCATCGGGGTTCATGACATAGAAGTCGACGCCGTCATTCTGCCGAGCCCCGTCCCAGCGGCCGAATACCACGCGACCGTCGTCGAGTACGGCGGGGTCGAGGTCGTGGCTCTGGTTAAAGGTGACCTGCTCCAGCCCGGTGCCGTCCGAATTGATGATGTGCAGGTTGAATGCGAATTCGTTGCGATCCTCGTCCACATGCGGGAACGCGCCCTTGCCTTCGTCCAGCAATATCGCCTGCGAGCGTGTCTGACGCGTCGAAGCAAACACGATGCGACCGTCGGGCAGATACTTCGGCATGATGTCGTGACCGTTCTCCGCGGTCAGGTCCGTTGCAATTACGCGGCGTAACTCGGAGGTCTCGAACGTGTACTCCCAGAGATTCCAGGTGGGCTGATCCTCGTCGTCGAGGGCGAGATTCGGGTCCGCGGGCCCACGCATGGCGAACAGCAGTTTGCTGCCGTCGTAGGCTATCTCGACATCGCGGACGTCACCCTGGTCAGCGATAATCGGCTCGGTGATGTTTACTTCAAGTGCGCTGGGAGACGCGCGATCGCGGAAATACAGGTTGCCGCCGACCTGGAAGCTGATCTGCTCACGCAGATCCTGCTGCTCGAATTCGCCGTTGTCATCAACCGGAATCGGCTGCTTGACGTAGGCGATCGGAAAATCGATAACGACCGGATCCGGGTTCTGCCCCGTTCCGATCTGCACGCCCTGGTTGGCGCCGTCACACGCCGCAAACGCGGCTGCCACGGAAATCAACGCCGCCAGCTTCAATGCCGGCTGCATGCTCGCATCCTTGATTTGTCGCGATTTCCTGTTCATTACATCGTCCTCGAATGTGCGCATTCACCCATCATTCGATTAATGGGTTATGTTGACTGTGAATCCGGCCGCTTACCGTTAACACCATCACAAACCACTGAATGCCCGTTGCGTAGCGCACGGCAGCCCAAGCCGCGTAATTTCTGGCCGGCGCCTGCGGCCGTTGTTGCTCCATACATACTGAACCGCAGGCTAATTTCCGGCGGAGTATAAAAGAGGCCCGGGAGCCGATGTAATGTGGAAAATGAGCGACAGTACGCATTGTCAAATGCGTTGTTTGCCAATTTCCTGATCCGCTTCCGCCGCCGTTTCGACCACGAAGCCGGCGCCCGCACCGCAGATTTCACTGACGTCCGGATCGTTTGCTTTTTACGTTCGTCCGCTTGTCCAGCGTGTCGCCGACGCAACAGGGTTCTATTCCTGACCTGCTTGCCGTAGCCGGTATTGACGCCCGCTCGCGTCCTGGGCGCTGTCGCCTGTCTCCCTTCGGCGACAGCGCGCGCGACCAGTCGAATCAGTGCCTTAGAGTCACCGCTCCCAAAAGTTGTGTGAAAGCGCCGACAACGGTTTGACATAGTGGTATCTCGGAATACACCTACTTGGCACCGCCAAGCCATTGTTTAATAAAAGATTGCCGGACGAAATTCGGGCAAACGGCAAAACTGGCACAGCAATTGCTTTTACACGGACAGACCGATTGATTTCGGCGCTCGAGCTGCAGGCTCAAGGCTTAAGGGATGTGTGAATGCATTCACGGCGCCGCAAGCCACGCTCTGGCACGATAAGAACGGGGTTCCTGTAAAAGGCGGCACCAGACAGGGAAGGTTGAAGTGCTTGGGCAGCGGCTTCGCAAATCAGAAGGTCTTGGGACGGCGGAGTTGCGTAGAGCAACGATCAGGGAAACGCGAATCGCGTAACAGATCGAAGTTCTTGATTCTCCGGTACATCGTTCGTTAGTCATCCGCCGCATGCGACGGAAGACGACGAGGTTTTTGAATCGAATTGATGCGTGAGCAGAATCGTTATGAAAAACACGACATACACGAAAGACAAGTTTGCCGGCGGCCTTGGACGAGTGTTCGGCCCCTGGCAGATAGCGCTCATCGGAGTCCTGCTCGCGGGATTCATGGCCACTGCGTATGCCGGGCCACGCGAGCAGGCGAAACGCATTCACGATCGGCTTGCCGGCGTCCCGCCGACCGATGCCGTGCTGCAGACCATGCAAAACCAGATCGCCGGCGGCGATCCGGTTGCTGCGGCCTACACGGCGATGGACAACATGTACTTCTATAACGTGACACTGAAAAACTTTGCTGCTCCGTGGACCAATCGTGACCAGTCTGTATTCGTTCCGATGAACGACTACATAGCGACGGTCATCGGTATGGTCCGTGACGACGTCGATTTCAGCACGCTGCTTTCGGCCGATCTGACTTATGTCGGCCGCTCCGGCATCGTCGCGGCAGCTCCCGCGGCGAACAACAACAATCATTTCGAGCAACTCGAAACCAACAACGTGGACCTGAGCAACGTCAACGATTTCGTGCCGGTTGCGCAATCGTCGATCCTCGGCATCCCGTCTTCCGCGACGGCGGGCGTCATGACGTCGCGCGCCGCGGCTGAAGCTTTCTTCGTGGCCGGCACCAACCGCGCCATGTTCCGCTTCACCTTGCTGAATCACATGTGCTACGACATGGAGCAGATGCTCGACACCAAGCTGCCGCCCGACTGGATTCGCCAGGATGTGAGCCGCAGCCCGGGCGGCGACAGCCGTCTGTTCCTCAACAACTGCATCGGCTGCCACTCGGGTATGGATACCCTCGCCGGTGCCTACGCGTACTACAACTACAACGAGGAATCCGGCGCGATGGAATACACGCCGGACAATGTGCAACCGAAGTATTTCAACAACGACCTCAACTTCCCGCAGGGATTCAGGACGGTCGACGACTCCTGGGAGAACCGCTGGCGCGCGGGCCAGAACGCCTACCTTGGCTTCGACAACTCTCTTCCGGGCAGCGGCAGCGGCGCGAAGTCGCTGGGTGAGGAGCTGGGCAATAGCCAGGCGTTCGCGTCCTGCCAGGTCAGGAAGGTCTTCCGCACCGTTTGTCTCCGCGAACCGGAGAACGCGGCGGATCGCTCCGCTGTCGACACGATTACCAGCACGTTCCGCTCGACGGGTTACAGCTTGAAGCAGGTGTTCGCCGACACGGCCGTTCACTGCATGGGCCAGTAGGGAGACAGGACAATGAAGACAGCAGACATGATTGCTACCTTTTCGGCCCTGGCTGTGAACACGCGCGTACTCAGGGCAGCCGCCGTCAGCGTATTCGCCAGCGCCGTGCTTGCCGCATGCGGCGGCGGCGCGGCGACGACCGAGAATCCGCTCACGCAGGCGCCGCCCCCGGGCAGCGCGCCTTATACCGGTCCGGTTGCCCGCGACGCCAACGTACTGGCATTCCAGCAGGAATTCTGGGCGAATGCGAAGACGTCCGATCGTTGCGGTTCCTGCCACAACGAGGTCGTGGGCCAAACGCCCATGTTCGTCAGAAACGACGACGTCAACCTCGCTTACGACGAGGCGCTGCCCGTCGTAGACACCGCGCAGCCGGCACTGTCGCGCCTCGTCGAAAAGGTCGGCGGTGGCCACAACTGCTGGAATGCAGATCCGTCGAGCTGCGCCGCTATCATGACAACCTGGATCGAGAACTGGGTTGGCGGCAGCGGTGGCGGCGGCCGCCAGATCATTCTGACGCCACCGCCGTCGACTGATCCGGGCGCCAGCCTGAATTTCCCGGCCGACACGGCGGCGTTCGAGGCAACGGTCTACCCCGTGCTGGTCGCCAACTGCAACGGCTGCCACAGCTCGGAATCGGCCACCGCCCAACAGCCGTACTTCGCGGACCCGGACGTCGTCGCCGCTTACGACGCCGCGAAACCGAAGATAAATCTCGACACGCCGGCCAACTCGCGCATGGTCATTCGCCTGCGCAGCGAGTTCCACAACTGCTGGTCCGGCAATTGCGCCGCCGATGCCCAGGTCATGGAAGATGCGATAACCACATTCGCGGGCGGCATTACGCTGACGATGGTCGACCCGAACCTCGTCACGAGTAAAGCTCTGCGCCTCGTCGACGGGACGCTGGCCTCCGGCGGTAACCGTTACGAGGATGCCCAGATCGCGCTGTGGGAGTTCAAGACCGGCAGCGGAACCATCGCCTACGATACCAGTGGTGTGGATCCGGCGATCGATCTCAATTTCTCCGGTGGCGTCACCTGGTTCGGCGGCTGGGGTATCACGATCACGGACGGCAAGGCGCAGGCCTCGACGACCGCATCGGCGAAACTCTTCGACATCATCCAGGAGTCCGGCGAATTCTCGATCGAGGCATGGGTGGTTCCCGCGAACGTTACGCAGGAAGAGGCGCGTATCGTCAGCTACTCGGCGGGTACGACGCAGCGCAACTTCACGCTGCAGCAGACGCTGTACGACTACAACTTCCAGCTGCGCACGACCGAGACCAGCCTCAACGGCGATCCGGCACTGTCCACGCCGTCGGCGGACGAGGTCCTGCAGGCGACATTGCAGCACGTGGTTGCGACCTACGACCCGATTAACGGCCGCCGCATCTACGTCAACGGCAGCCTGGTCTCGCAGACCGACCTGGTTCCGGGCGGTACGCTGATCGACTGGCAGCGCGAGTTCGCGCTGGTGCTCGGCAACGAAGCATCGGGCGGCGGTCTGTGGCAGGGTACGATTCGCCTCGCGGCAGTCCATCGCCGCGCGATGACGCAGGAGCAGGTTACACAGAACTTCGATGCCGGTGTTGGCGAACGCTTCTTCCTGCTGTTCGACATCTCCGAGAACATCGCAGCGGCGCCGCAATCCTCGTACATTCTGTTCGAGGCGGCGCAGTACGACACCTATGCGTACCTGTTCGACCGGCCGCATTTCATAACGCTCGACGGTTCGGCGCCGGAAGGCATTCCGATTGAGGGCGTGCGCATCGCGATGAACGGCATGGAAGCGCCGGTCGGCCAGACCTATGCAACGCTGGTCGAGACACTGAGTGCCTCACAGTTCGGCGAACTCGGCCAGCCGCTGTCGACGCTGGGCGCAGTGCTGCCGCTCGAGAAAGGACCGGAGGACGACGAGTTCTTCCTGACCTTCGACGTACTGGCCAGCAACAGCTTCAGCCGGCCGGCTGACCCGACGCTGGTGATTACCGAGGCGGATCTCCCGCCGTCCTCGCATATCGGCCTGCGTACCTTCGACGAGATCAACGCGACCTATTCCGAGGTGACGCTGGTCGATCCGACGACGCCCGCGGTCGACATTACCTACCAGGAACTGAGGCAATCGCTGCCCGCGGTGGAGAGCCTCAATACCTTCCTGTCGTCGCACCAGGTCGCGATCGCGCAGCTCGCGATCCAGTATTGCGACGCGATGATCGGCAGTCCAGGCAGTCCGGGGGCGAATCTCGCCACGCTGTTCCCGGGCTTCAACTGGAACAACGGCAGCGAGTTCAGCACCAACCGCGATAGCTTCGTGAATCCGCTGATCGACCGCATCATGGGCACGAACATCGGCACGCAGCCGCTACGCGCGAACGTCTACGAGGAACTCGCCTCATTCCAGGCTGCGGGCAACCGTCCCGACAACCTCGTTGACCGACTCATCGCCGGAGGCAGCGATACGCGCTCCATCGGCAAGGGCGTCTGCGCAGCGATGCTCGGTAACGCAGTAACACTGGTTCAGTAAGTACAGACAGGACTGACAAGGAACACAGCAATGGCTAAGAAACGCAATGCAAGAGACTTTGATGCTCCTCTGATGCATGGAGATCATCCACGTCCTGTCACGCGACGTCAGTTTGTCGCACAGGGCTTCAGAACCGGTGCCGCTTATGCGGTCGGCGGCGGAATCCTGAGTGCAGTAGCGGCCAACCCGCGCCTGGCCAGGGCCGCGCTGTCCGGAGACCTGGACAGCCAGCTGGCGAGCTGCGGCATCGCAACAGCGGGTGCAGGCAAGATCCCTTTCATCTGCTTCGATCTCGCTGGCGGCGCAAATATCGCCGGTTCCAACGTATTGATCGGCCAGGAAGCCGGCCAGCGGGACTTCCTCGGCACGGGCGGCTACGAACGGCAGGGTCTGCCGGGCGATATGATCCCCGGGCTCGTGGATCCCGTCACGCAGCAGGACTATGCGAACTTCGACCTGGGCCTCGGCTTTCACCTCGATTCCGCGTTCCGTCGCGGCATCCTGGCGAGCCTGACCCCGGGGACGGAAGCAAACATCAACGGCGCCGTCATCCCCGCCCGCTCGGACAACGACACCGGCAATAACCCGCACAATCCGATGTACGGTATTGCCCGTGCCGGGGCCAACGGCTCGATCCTCCAGCTCGCCGGTTCCGAGAACACGGACTCGGGCGGCAATTCCATGCTGCCTGCGATGCTCTACGATCCGGAACTGCGCCCGACGAAGGTCGACCGTCCTTCGGACGTCGTGAACCTGGTGGATACCGGCGACCTGGCCGCGATCCTCAGTCCGCGGGATGCGACGGCTGTCATGGAGTCCATCTTCCGCGTCTCCGGGACCAAGCTGGGCAACCCGGCAGTCGATACGATGCTGGCGCCGACGGAAGACGCAGCCATGAAGCGGCTCGTCGAATGCGGCTACCTGAAATCGGCCGATATCGCCGATCGCTTTGCCGGCGTTCCGGTCGATCCCAGCCTCGACCCGGAGATCGTCGGCCCGACCGGCATCTTCACGGACGCCGAGTTCAACGCCGGCGATCGGGATGCCCGCGAGTTCCAGAAGACGGCAGCGATCATGAAGCTGGTGATGAACGGCTATGCCGGCGCCGGCACGATCGAGATGGGCGGTTACGACTACCATGGCGGCCGCCGCGCCGAGGGCGAGGTCAAGGACTTCCGCGCCGGACGCTGCATGGGCGCATGCCTCGAGTATGCAGCTCGGCTCGGCACCCCGCTCATGCTGTACGTATTCAGCGACGGTTCCTTGTCGTCCAACGGCGCGATCGACAATACGGTCGAGGGCCGCGGCAAGGGCGAGTGGACGAGCGACAACTCGTCGACGGCCGGCTCCTTCTTCCTGGTGTACAACCCCGGCGGACGAGCGACGTTGCTCGGCGCGACGCCCGAGGAGCAGGCGCTGCACCAGCAGATCGGCTACATGAGCGCCGACGGCGCCGTGCAGCGCGCGGCGACGCCCGCGGCGAACAACGTCAACCTGCTCGTGAACACGGTGATCCTCAACTACATGGCGCTGCATGGCGAACAGGGGCAATTTGCCAGCCTGTTCCCGAACCACGGCCTCGGCAATGCCGCGATGCAGGACAGCCTCACCGCGTTCACACCGATCGTAAACGGAACGATTGCCAACCCCGTATAGCCTTGCGGCTGTACCGCCGTGCGGCTGCTCCCCGGCAGCCCCGGCACCTCCTACGGCCGGTCGGTACCCCCCGACCGGCCGTTTTTTATCTCCCGGTTTCCCGCAACGCGCAGCGCGGCCATCGCCGATTCCTCCCGGTCATCGCCAACTGTCCTGGCGAGGTGACAGGCGATCGGGGCGTCTTTCTGTAGGAGCGCGCCTCGGCGCGCGATCGCGGTTCAAGAACCGCTCCTACGGCCTCGAAAAACATCGCCGGCAGCCCGCCTGTCAGTCTCTGCGCGTTGACCGACAGGCGATCGGGGCGTTTTTCGACTGTAGGAGCGCGCCTCGGCGCGCGATCGCGGTTCGAGAACCGCTCCTGAATTCTCAGAGGCATCGCCGGAGCCCTCCCCCGCACGGAGCGGCGATGACCGGGAGGAATGCCTGCCGGGGAGCCGTGTTGAATCAAGTGAGAACCGCGTCCGGCAGTGTGCGCGGGGGCGTGCTATAAAGCGGCGCATGGGTGAGCTGAAGCAATTGCAGAGCTATCTTGCGTGTCCGCGCTGCGACAAGACGCCGCTATCCTTTGATGACACCGGCAGGTTCGGCTGCGACGCCTGCAAGATCGAATTCCCCGACATCGAGGGCATTCCGTGGATGTTTGCGGACCCGGATGCGAGCCTCGGCGAATGGCGTAACCGACTGCAGTTCGCGTTGCAACAGCTCGGCCACGAGATCGCAGGACTCGAGGTCGAGCTGAAGGACAAGGAGCTTCGCGCGCTGACCCGCCGGCGCGTCGAACGATACAGAAAATCGGTCGAGCAGCATCGCCGTGCGCTGCAGAAACTACTGCGGCCCGTCGACGTGCAGTCGCACAGCGGCAGTTACGAGTCCTACCTGGCACTCAGGACCCGGCCACCAGCCGACCAGGGCCTGAATACCTATTATGCGAATATCCACCGCGACTGGGCATGGGGCGAGGAGGAGAACGAGGCGTCACTCAAGCAGATTCGTTCGGTACTCCACGATCACGCGGAGCTGGGCGATGTGCTGGTACTCGGCGCGGGCGCGGGCCGCCTCGCCTACGACATTCACAAGGAACTCGACTGTTCACGGCTCATCGCCATGGACTTCAACCCGATGTTGATGCTCGTGGCCGACAGAATGGCGAAAGGCGATCGCCTGTCCTTGTACGAGTTTCCCATCGCACCGAAGTCGCTCGAAGACGACGCCGTCCTGCGTAAACTGTCGGCGCCGGAGCCCGCCGGAGAGGACTTCCACCTGGTGCTCGGCGATGCACTGCGCGCACCGTTTGCCGCCTGCTCGTTCGACACCGTCGTGACGCCCTGGCTCATCGACATCGTCACCGAAGACCTGCCCGTGTTCGCGGCGCGCGTCAATCGCCTGCTCAAAGACAACGGCCGCTGGGTCAACTTCGGCTCGCTGGCGTTTGCGGATCCGGGCCGGGCACGACATTACAGCCCGGAAGAAACCAAGGCGATCATCGCGGAGTCCGGTTTCTCGGATCCCTACGTGTCGCAGGCGACCATCCCGTATATGTGCTCGCCGGCCAGCCGTCACGGCAGGCAGGAGCGCGTGTTTTCCTTTTGCGCCTACAAGGAACGCGATGCCTTGCAGGTGCCGCGACACAAGGCATTGCCGGACTGGCTCGTCACGGGCAAGGAGGCGGTGCCGCTGACGCAGTCTTTCCGCACACAGGCCATGACGACGCAGATCTATTCATTCATCATGTCGCTGATTGACGGGAAGCGGTCCATCGAGGACATGGCGAAGATCCTGGAGCAGCAGAAGCTGATGACTCGCCAGGAAGCAGTGCCCGCGATCCGTTCGTTCCTCACCCGCATGCACGACGATTCGCAGCGCCAGCAAGGCTACTAGGCGCCGCAGACCACCCCACAGGCATACATCCGGAATTCATCCGGGTTCCATCATGCCGTCGTCGATCGCGGTAACCAGAATAAGAATCAAGAACTTGCAACGGCCAGTGGTCGAAGGGGCCCCAGGCGATGACGACTCCCGCTATTTCCATCATCTTTTTTGTCGTGGCCGCGTTTCTCGGCGCGCTCGGTCAGTACCTGTACAAGACCGGCGCCGATCTGGCCGGCGGCAGCCTGTCGAGCTACCTGCTCAACTGGCGCCTGCTCGCAGGAGTGGCCTGTTATATCGCGGTCATGACCCTGTTCGTGGCAGCCTTCAGGAAAGGTGGAGCGCTGACCGTGCTCTACCCCATCTATGCGTCGACGTTCATCTGGGCCGCTGTCCTGGCATTCGCGTTCCAGTCGATTCCCATCCGGCCCGTCAACGTCGCCGGCATGGGCATGCTGGTCATCGGCATGTTCCTCATGGGGAAGTAGCGACGTGTCCATCGAGCTCGCATTCAACAGCCCGATATTCCTCCGCTACCTCGTGATCGTCGGCGGCCTGCTGGCGTGCGCCGGTGTCGTGCTCGGCGCGCTGCACCTGGTTGGCAGAAACGTCGCATCGCCGCTGCGCACTTACCGCGGCTGGCTCGTGATGATTCCGATCGTGCTGGGCACGCTCTTCCTCGGCCGGGAGGCGACGATTCTCGGCGTCACGCTGCTCGCTGCCATCGGTTTCAAGGAATTTGCGCGCGCAACCGGGCTGCACGAGGACTGGTGGATGACGGGCATCGTGTATCTCGCGATTTTCGCGCTGGGCGCGGTGTCTCTCGTGACCGACCCGCGCCTCGGCAGTCCCGGTTGGTACGGGTTCTTCATGGCGTCGCCCGTGTTCGTCATCGCGCTGATCCTGCTGGTGCCCATCCTTCGCAACCACGCCAGCGGTGAATTACAGAAGGTCGCTCTGACCATACTCGGTTTCATCTACTTCGGCTGGATGTTCATGCATCTCGGCTTTCTCGCGAACACGGGCAATGCCTATGGCTACCTGCTCTTCCTCGTGTTCGCGGTCGAGGTCAACGACGTGGCCGCATACACCTTCGGCAGGATCTTCGGCAGACGCAAGCTCAGGGAACGAATCAGCCCCAACAAGACGCTTGCCGGCTCGGTCGGCGCAATTGCCGTCTCGCTGGTGCTGCCGTGGCTGCTGTGGTTTTCGTTTCCGCACTTCAGCCCGGCGTTGCTCGTCCTCACCGGCCTCATCGTCGGCATCGGTGGCCAGCTCGGCGATCTGGTGATCAGCTACATCAAGCGGGACATCGGCATCAAGGACATGGGAACGACGATCCAGGGTCACGGCGGAATACTCGACCGCGTTGACAGCATGATATTCGTTGCGCCGATCTTCTTTCACACGGTTCGCTGGTTTGGCGGCGCAGGGTGACACAGCTTATGGATACCTGGAAATACCATCCCTCTCCCGGCATCGGCACACCGGTCTCCGAGAGCCTGCGCAGCTTCCCGCGCGAGCCGGGCATGCTCGCATACGCGATACGCTCGATTGCAGCGCTGGTGCTGCGCTTGTGGATGCGGACCTACCATCGACTTCGTATCGAGGGTCATGAGAACCTGCCGGCGCGCGGCTCCTTCGTACTCGTCTGCAACCACACCAGCCACCTCGATACGCTTTGCCTGTTGTCGTCGGTGCCGTTGCGCAGGATCCACCACTGCTTTCCGGCGGCCGCCGCCGACTACTTCTTCTCGAGCCTGCCCCGCTCGGCCGTGTCGGCGATTCTCATCAATGCGCTGCCGTTCGACCGGAAGGCGAGGGGGGCCCGAAGTCTCGCCCTGTGCTCCGCGCTCCTGCAGAAAGACGGAAACATCCTGATTCTCTTTCCTGAAGGCACGCGAACGACCACGGGCAAAATGGGGCGTTTCCGGTCCGGTATCGGCCGCCTGGCCGCGGGTAAGGATCTCGACATCCTGCCGTGCCACCTCGAGGGCGGCATTCGCGCGTGGCCCAAGGGCAAGCTGTTCCCGAGTCCGCGAAGACTGCATTTGCGCATCGGGCGGGCGAGGAATTACCGCCACCTCGACCAGGGCCCGGCGTCCGTCAGGGCCGTCTGTGCGGACCTCGAGGAAGGCGTTGCCGAACTCGGTGGAGGTTCCTCATGACGATCTACGATCTCAAGCCCGCGTTCCAGAACCTGCTCAGGCCGGCCTGCGGTGTTCTTGCAAGGGCCGGCATCACGGCAAACCAGGTAACGCTCGCCGCCATGTTCCTGTCGATTGCCACCGGCGCCGCGCTCATTGTGTCCGGCGCCGACCGTTGGGCACTCTTTCTCGTACCGGCCGTACTCTTCCTGCGGATGGCCCTCAACGCGATCGACGGCATGCTGGCACGGGAACACGGCATGCAAAGCGCACTGGGGGGTCTGCTCAACGAGCTCGGCGACGTGGTTTCCGATGTTGCCCTGTACCTCCCGTTCGGCCTGGTCGCCGGAATATCGCCCGTCACTGTCGTCGCCACGGTCGTGCTCGCGGCATTGAGCGAGATGACGGGCGTTGTCGCCGTGCAGATCGGCGCGAGCCGGCGCTACGACGGACCGATGGGCAAGAGCGACCGCGCTGCTGCATTCGGTCTGCTGGCCGTGCTGCTGGCATGCGGCCTCGAGCCCGGCGCCTGGGCGACTGCCGGTCTCCTGGTCATTGCGGCATTGACCGCCGCAACCATCCTGAGACGGGCGCGCGGCGCGCTCGATGAACTAGACCAGCCCGGGTAAGTCCGCCGGCGTAGCCGCGAGGCAGTCGGCTCCGGCATCGAGCAGCTCGTCCGCCGTGCCGAAACCCCAGGTTACACCGATAGCCCGGAACCCGTTGTTGAGCGCGCCGACGACATCATGATAGCGGTCGCCGATCATTACCGTCTCCCGGCCGGCAGGCCGGCCGCGCTGCGCATACCTGAGCAGCTCCGTCTTGTCCGTGCGCGTGCCGTCGAGTTCGGATCCATAGACCGCCGTAAAAAACGTCGCCAGTTCGAAATGTTCGACGATGCGTCGCGCGAACACGTGCGGCTTGGTCGTCGCGATGAAACAGTCGTGCCCCGCCGCCGTAATCGCCGCGAGCGCGTCGTGAATACCCGGGTACACGGCGTTTTCCCGCCACCCGACTTCGCTGAAGCGTTCGCGGTAATGCTCGAGAGCACGCGGCGCAAGCTCGTTGCCGACGAGCTCGCCGAATGTCTCGAGCAGCGGCGGACCGATGAAACGGCGCAGACGCGTGTCAGGCGGCACGGCTTGCCCCAGTCGCTCCATGGCGTACGCGATGCATTTTGAAATGCCCTCGAACGGATCGGTCAGCGTTCCGTCCAGGTCGATGTAAACGTGTCCGGCCATTCTGCTATCTTGGCACACATTGAGCGGCCGGAATCGAAACAGGAACGCATATGAAGACGCTTCGCACGCCCGACGACCGTTTCGAGAATCTGCCGGACTACGACTTCGAACCGCACTACGCGAGGGTAGCCGGCATGCGTATGCATTACCTCGATGAGGGGCCGCAGGACGCGGATCCCGTGCTGTTATTGCACGGCGAGCCGAGCTGGTCCTTCCTCTACCGGCACATGGTGCCGCCGCTCGTGGCATCGGGGCTGCGCGTCGTCGTGCCGGACCTCATCGGCTTCGGCAAGTCGGACAAACCGGCGAAAAAAAGTGATTACAGCTACGCTGGCCACGTCCAGTGGATGCGCGAGTTCATCGATGAGCTCGATCTCGGCGCCATCACCCTGTTCTGCCAGGACTGGGGATCGCTCATCGGCCTGCGCGTCGCCGCCGAGAACGAACACCGCTTCGCCCGAATCGCGCTCGGCAACGGTGGCCTGCCAACCGGCGATCAGACCATGCCCGACGCGTTCATGAAGTGGCGCGCATTCGCGTTGCACAGCCCGTATTTCCCCATCGGCAAGATCATCCAGAAGGCCACGACGACAAAGCTGCGCGACGACGTGGTGGCCGCCTACGACGCACCCTTCCCTTCGCGCAAGTTCAAGGCCGGGGCCCGCATGTTCCCGGCGCTCGTGCCGATCCGGCCCGACGATCCCGCCAGCGACGCGAATCGCAAAGCATGGGATGCCTTCGGCCGCTGGGAAAAGCCGTTCCTCACTGCGTTCAGCGACAAGGACCCCATCACCCGGGGTGGCGATCGCGTCTGGCACAAGCACGTCCCGGGCGCACAGGGCCAGGATCACGTGACGATCGAAGGCGCCGGACACTTCCTGCAGGAGGACAAGGGTCCCGAGCTGGCGCAGGTCCTGATCGATTTCATTGACCAAGATCGTGCTTCGAGAAGCGCTCCTACGTCGCAGAAATAAACTGTAGGAGCGGTTCTTGAACCGCGATACAGCGATCTATCTTTCGAGGTACTTGAGCTTGTCCTTGACGTCGCGCCACTCGTCGGCGTCTTCGGGAGGATCCTTCATCTCGGTAATGACCGGCCACTCCCTCGACAGCTCGGCATTCAGCGCCAGGAATTGCTCCTGATCAGCCGGCAGTTCGTCTTCCGAGTAAATCGCCTCCACCGGGCACTCCGGTTCGCACAACGTGCAGTCGATGCACTCGTCCGGATCGATGACGAGGAAATTCGGTCCCTCGTGGAAGCAGTCCACGGGGCAAACCTCGACACAGTCGGTCAGTTTGCACTTGATACAGGCTTCGGTGACAACGAACGTCATTGGTGCGTTTTCCAGGCAGGTTTATTGGCTTCGGAGCGCGTAAGCTATGCGAAAGAACGCAGCATATCAAGCTGCGCAGCGCCGCATCCCGCTCGCCTGCGCGAATACGCTAAACTGCGCGTCTTGCGATCCGCTCCGCGGCACCACGTGGCGACAATATCTCTTTTTTGTGAATAAAAACAGAAACTTAAAATCGATAGTCGTGCGCCTTGCCGGCGACTCGGGCGATGGAATACAGCTCATGGGCTCGCAGTTCGCAGTGTCGACGGCACTGTCGGGCAGGGACTTCGCAACCTTCCCCGACTACCCGGCGGAGATCCGGGCGCCCGCCGGCACCACCTTCGGCGTATCCGCCTACCAGATCAATCTCGGTGGCGAACCCATTACGACGGCGGGCGATGCCCCCGACGTGCTCGTTGCATTCAACCCCGCCGCGCTGAAGGTCAGCCTGCCGATGCTGCAGCCGGGTGCGCTGCTTGTACTCAATAACGACAGCTTCACGCCGAGGAACCTCGCGAAGGCGGGCTATGATGCGGACCCGCGCGAAGGCAATACGCTCGACCAGTTCCAGGTGGTCACGGCCGACATCAGCCATCTCAATCTCGAAGCAGTCAGGTCTTTCGGGCTGAGCAAGTCCGAAGGCGGTCGCTGCAAGAATTTCTGGACGCTCGGCTTGCTGCTGTGGATGTTCGACCGCCAGCTCGAGCCGGTCGAAGCCTGGATCCGGCGCCGCCTTGCCGCCAGTCCGACCATGCGCGACGCAAACATTGCGGCGCTGCATGCCGGCCACGCGTTCGGTGAAACGGCAGAATTGTCGGCGTCGCTGCCGCAGCTCAGCGTCGACAGGGCACGGATGGCGCCCGGGGAGTACCGCGGCATCACCGGCGCGGAGGCGCTCGCGCTGGGCATGGCCGCAGCGGGTGAACTCGCGGATCGCCCTGTGCTGTTCTGTTCCTACCCCATCACGCCGTCGTCGCCGCTGCTGCACCGGCTGACCCGCTTGCAGGAGCTTGGTGTAGGTACCTTCCAGGCGGAAGACGAGATCGCCGCAATCTGCGCGGCAATCGGGGCGTCATACGGCGGCATGATCGGCGTGACGTCGAGTTCGGGGCCCGGCATCGCGCTGAAGACCGAGGCCATGGGGCTCGCAGTGAGCGCAGAATTGCCGTTGCTGATCGTCAACTGGCAGCGCGGCGGCCCGTCCACGGGGCTGCCGACGAAGACCGAACAGTCGGACCTGTACCAGGCCGTTTATGGTCGCAACGCGGACACGCCGCTGCCGGTACTTGCGGCCGCTTCTTCCGGCGAATGCTTCGACATGGCCGTCGAGGGCGTGCGTATCGCGGTGCGGCACATGACCCCGGTCATCCTGCTCGTTGACGGTTACCTGTCGAACGCATCGGAGCCCTGGCGGATGCCCGACGTCGGGTCATTGCCACGCATCGAGAGCCGGCCGGTGCCCGAGGGCTCGGACGAGCTTGACGCCGAAATGCTCGCTTACCAGCGCGACCCGGACAGCCTCGGCCGCCCCTGGATCACACCCGGCATGCCGGGACTGGTGCATCGTACGGGCGGCCTCGAAAAGGACTACGTTACCGGGCATATTTCCTACGACCCCGACAACCATCAACGCATGACGGAGTTCCGCCAGGCGAAGATCGACTCGGTTGCCGGTTTCATACCGGATCAGGGCATCGAGCTCGGTGACAGCAGCGGCGAAATCGTTGTTGTCGGCTGGGGATCGACCTACGGGCCGATCTACCAGGCCGCGCGCAGAACCGGGGCGAGCTTCGTGCACCTGCGGCACATCCACCCGCTCCCGCGCAACCTGGGCGAACTCCTTACGGGTTTCGACAAGGTACTCGTGCCCGAAATGAACACCGGCCAGCTGGCGACCCTGTTGCGCGACAAACTGGCCATACAGCCGATCTCATACAGCAAGGTCAGCGGACAGCCATTCAGGATCTCGGAACTCGCCGGCCGCATCGAGGCCGAACGCAAAGGTGACGCAGTATGAACGAGCCGCTCGTCGCAAAAGACTTCACAAGCTCGCAGGAAGTCCGCTGGTGCCCGGGCTGCGGCGACTATGCGATCCTCAAGGCCGTCACCAAGGCCCTTGCCGATGTCGGCGCGAAACCGGAGTCCACGGTATTCGTCTCCGGGATCGGCTGCGCGTCGCGTTTCCCGTACTACGTCGAGACGTACGGTTTCCACACGATTCACGGCCGCGCTCCCGCGGTAGCCACGGGGCTGAAACTCGCCAATCCCGATCTCGACGTCTGGGTCGTCACCGGCGATGGCGACGGCCTGTCGATCGGCGGTAATCACCTGCTGCATACCCTGCGCCGCAATGTTGGACTGAAGATCCTGTTGTTCAATAACGAGATCTACGGCCTCACCAAGGGACAGTATTCACCGACGTCGCGAACGGGAACGGTGTCGCCGTCGAGCCCCGCGGGCTCTATCGACACGCCGGTCTCGCCGGGGCAGTTCGCACTCGGTGCAGGAGCGAAGTTCTTCGCAAGAGCAATCGATACCGACAAGACCGGGCTTGGAGACGTTTTGCGGCAGGCACATGCGTTCGACGGCACGTCATTCACGGAGATCTTCCAGAATTGCATCGTCTACAACGAAGACGTATTCGCAGCCTTCACGGACCGCAGGAACGCAGCCGACACGCAGCTGCACCTCAGGCACGGTGAGCCGATGTTGTTCGGCGAGAACAACAGCAAAGGAGTCCGATTCAACCCGGAGGCATTTGCGCTCGAAGTGGTCGATGCAGCCGAACGTCGCGGCGACGTGCTCGTACACGACGAAGCCAATGCCGTGCTGGCGCGGCTGCTGATCGACCTGCAACTACCGGTCGCCCTCGGTGTCATTTACAAACAGCCCGCGGAAGCATTCGAGCGTGCATTTTACGCTAATCACCCGACTGGCATGCGGCGCACTAAGAGCGTAGCGGATTTCATCAAGGGGCCGAACAGTTGGAAGGTGGAGTAAGGATGATCGGAATACGAAGTGTGCACGTCGGAATAGCGGCCTGTTCCTGCCTGTTCGGCGCGGTCGCTGCGGCGCACGCCGCCGGCGTCGAGGAAATCGTGAATTTTCGGGAATACTCGGACGCTCTGTCGAGTTCCGGTCAGCCGACAGAAGCCCAGCTCCAGGCCGTCGCGGACAAAGGTTACGAGCGCGTCGTCTTCCTCGCATTCAGTGATAATCACGAATCGCTCGCCAACGAGGACCGGCTCGTGAAGGGACTCGGCATGGAATACGCACACATCCCGGTCGACTGGGACGCGCCCCGAAACAGCGACTTCTACATGTTCGCCGGGCTCATGCAGCGCGAACCCGAGAAAAAGACGTTGGTGCACTGCCAGGTGAATTTCCGCGCATCCACATTCAGTTTCCTGTACCGCGTGTTGCACCTGGATGTGCCCCTCGACGAGGCGAAGGACGACCTGAACAGCGTCTGGGTTCCGAACGACACCTGGCGCGAATTCATCTTCGACGTCCTCGAGGAGAACGGCCGCTCGCCGGATTGCGACACGTGCTTGTGGGAGTCGGATTAGCTGACCGGGATCCAGGCGTCGTCGTCGGACCGCGCCCGCCCCTCGTGCTCCAGTTTGAGCAAATGCGCATACAGGGATCGCTCGGCGAGCGCGTGCAGGTGGGCGGGCACATCCTTGTAGACATGGGCGACCAGGTCATTTGACGACAGCCGCGGGTGGGCGGTCAGCGCTTCGAGCACTCTCGATTCGCGTTCCAGCCGGTGCTCGATGATCCAGTCGATAGCGCGTATCGGGTCGTCGATCCGGTCGCCGTGACCGGGTAGCAAGGCATCCACATTCAAGGTTTGCAGTCGCCGCAACGACTCGATGTAGTCTTTCATATCACCGTCGGGCGGATTGATCACCACCGTCGAGCCATCGATGACGTGATCACCCGTCACCAGCCAGTTGCTGCCGGTGTGCCGGTAGCACAGGTGGTTGGACGCGTGGCCGGGGGTGTGCACGGATTCGAGGACGAAGTCGCTGGTCACCAGCGCGTCGCCGTCCCCTAGCACCCGCGTAGGACTGAACGTCCTGTCCTGCGGCCCGTCTTCCGGGGCCGGCCAGCCGAGGACCTCGGCGCCGGTCCGGGCCGCGAGCGACGCGGCGCCGGGAGAGTGATCGGGATGCGTGTGCGTCGCCAGCACCCAGCGAATCGGCGCGCCGGCCACCTCGATGATCCTGTCGATATGACCCTCGATGTCCGGACCCGGATCGATCACGGCGATCTCGGTAACGCCGAAGAGATAGGTATTCGTGCCGGGACCCGTCATCATCGACGGATTCGGCGCCAGGAGGCGCCGCACGCCCGGGGCCAATTCGGCATATCGGGGCAGTTCGGGGCCGAAAGCGATCACTCGAGCGCCCCGGAATCCCGGCCTGCGACGATCACGCGCGCCTCGCCGCGGCGCTTCTCTATCTCGGGAAATATGCAGGGCACGCCTTCTCGCGCGAGCGCTGCGGCCCACTCCAGGAGTTCATCGACGGTCCCGTGCGGCGCCAGCGCCTCGAGCGTCCGTATCGTTGGAAAATGCAGCGATATCGAGCCATCGCGACAGGCGGCGAGCGCCTCGTTTGCGCTCAGCCAGCAGGAGTCCGTCAGTTCGCCGCCGCAATGCCCGGCATCCTGGCCCTCGGGCATCGCTGCCAGGAAGAATCGCGTCGAAAAACGCCGTGGAAACACCTTCGGCGTGATCCAGAAACTGAAGTAATGCAGGGCATCGCAGTGCAGCTGCATGTCGTGGTCGACGACGAAAGACCGCCAGCCCAGCGTCCCCTGGTTGAGTGCATCGCGCGCAGCAGCCAGGTCGGCACCCTGCCCGCCTGGCGTCGCCAGCAGCACACCGGATTCCTCGAACAACTCCCTGATTGCCGCACTGAAGTACGCAAGCCCCTGATCGACGCCCAGCAGTGCATCCGCTTCGTCCACTGTGATGCCAGCGCAATGATCATCGACGAGCGCATCATCGTCTTCGAGGACGCCCCCGGGGAACGCGTGTGCCCCGCCGAACGCCGACCGATGGTGGCGGCGCATCAGCAACAACTCGGGAGCGCCGCCGGATTCGCGCGCAAGCACGACCGTCGACGACGGCCTCGCGACGGCAATGTCAGTCAATGGCGGCATTCTCCGGATCACCGGTCTCGACATAGGCACGCATCCGCGCGAGCGCCTCGCCGATCACGTAGTCCACCGGCAGGGCAATCGCGTTCAGGCCGCCGGGCCTATAGCCACCGACGGCGTAGGTAAACTTCACGCGCGTGCCCTCCTCCGCATCGAAGAACTCCCAGGTCATGTTGCCATCCACCCCCATCAGGCCCAGCGGCCCTAGGCCGCCCGTGAGGCGCAGGATGATGCCGGGATTGACGAAGGTGACGCTCATGTGGACGACGCCTCCACCATTGCCGAACGTCTCGCAGAAGCATCCCTGCGGCACGCTGGCGATGCTCATGCGGCCCGCGTCGCCGTTTACCGTGTGGTCGTTGCTCCACCACTTGCCAATCTCGTCGACAGCAGCCTGCCAGACGCGCGCCCGGGGCGCAGAGACGATCACTTCGTGGACCGTCGTGAAACCGTTTTCCGCGGAGTCGGTCACCTCCGCAACGGCACCGCCGCCGATTACGAGAAGCGCGGCCAGCGTGGTCAGGTGCTTCATCGGGCCTCCTGGCGATTGATCGGGCTAGCTACTTTAACCAAAATGCCCGTATGAATCCCGATGCCCGCGAGTTAGCGCGCTTCATTGCGCGCGCCGGCCGTGTTGCCGTCGTCACCGGCGCTGGTGTCAGTACGGCGTCCGGCATTCCGGATTATCGCGACCGAAACGGCGACTGGAAGCACGCACGCCCCGTGCAGTACGCGGAATTCGTATCGCGACCAGAAGTTCGCCAGCGCTACTGGGCGCGGAGCTTCGCCGGCTGGGGGCGAATCGCAAATGCGAAGCCGAACCTCGCCCACCAGGCGCTTGCCACGCTCGAGGCAGCCGGCAGGGTGGAAACGCTGATAACCCAGAACGTGGACGGCCTCCACCGTCGCGCGGGCAGCAGGCGCGTGATCGACCTTCACGGCAGGCTGCAGACCGTTCGCTGCATGGGCTGCGGGAGACGCGTCGCGAGGGAGCGGTGGCAGGAGCGGCTCGCTGCGGCCAACCCGTCGTGGCAATCGGATGCCGACTATTTCGCGCCGGACGGGGACGCGAAGCTGCGGGACGAAGACGTCGGAGATTTCGTGACGCCGGACTGCGATTCCTGCGGGGGCTTCATGAAACCGGACGTGGTGTTCTTCGGCGAGAACGTACCGAAGGATCGCGTAGCGTCCGCGTTCGAGGCGCTGGACCGTGCCACCGCGCTGTTGATCGTCGGCTCGTCGCTGATGGTCTATTCGGGCTATCGATTCGCGCGCCGGGCCGCGGAAACCGACAAGCCGATCGCCATCGTCAACCGCGGCCGCACGCGTGCGGACGACGTTGCCGCACTGAAGATCGATGCAGACTGCGGCGATATCCTGGACCGCGTGAGCAGCAACCGTGGATGACGACCTGCGTATCGTCTTCGAGAGCCGCAACCGGGCGGCCTGCGCGGACCGATCGCTGGTGCTTGCCGCCGCCGGGATTCCGCACCAGGTTCTGCATGACCACGGCGGCTCGATGATAGTAGTGCCTGCCGAGCACTCGGCTCATGCGATTGAAGAAATTTCAATCTACGACGAGGCTAATCCACCGGTCGTGCCGAAACCGCGCAAGACCATACGCTACCAGAACGCGATGCCTGGCATCGTCGCGTACGTGGTGGTCGTATGCGGCGTAGCGTGGCTCGCGGGCGAATCGGCGTTCGGCGAAAACTGGTTCCGGGCAGGGCGTGTCGATGGCATGCTCGTTCGCGCCGGCGAAGTGTGGCGCACGGTGACCGCGCTGACGCTGCATTCCGGCCTCGGGCACCTGGCCGGCAACCTGGTATTCGGGACCCTGTTCGGACTGTTTGCGGGGCGCATCCTCGGATCGGGCGTTGCCTGGTCCGCCATCGTCGCGGCAGGCGCCCTGGGAAACCTGCTCAATACGCTGGTGCTCGCACCCGACCATCGATCCATCGGCGCATCGACCGCCGTGTTTGCCGCTCTGGGGTTAGTCGCGGGATACGTGTGGCGCGCCCGGTTGATGTCGCAGGAGCGCTGGGTGTATCGCAACGGTCCCATCGTGGGCGGCCTCGCATTGTTGATGTACACCGGGACCGGCGACGATAACACCGACATCGGCGCTCATCTGTTCGGCTTTCTGTGCGGTTTCGGTGGGGGCATGCTGCTGACGCTCGCGAGGGACCAGATACTCGAGAGCCGCTGGCAATGGCTCGGCGCCGCCGGCGCCGTCGCGCTCATATTCGCCGCCTGGGGTATTGCCCTGCTTTCATGAACCCGACATCGATGGGTTAGAATCGCTGCCCAAAGCCAGTCGCCAGTCTTGGATCACTATCGATGAAGCACGTTCTGCTGCTGCTGTTGATGCTCATGGTTGCGGCGGCCGCTACCGCGTGGATTCGTTACGGCGGCGGAGAAAGGTATCCGGACCTGACGAGTGCGCCGATCCTGCAGCAGGAAGCGCTGGAAGTGGTGCTGTCCTACCCGCTACCGATCGGTAATGTTGCGGTAAGCAAGACGGGCCGCATTTTCTTCACGGTGCACCCCGAAGCAAGACCCGAAGGCAACAAGCTGCTCGAGTTCACCGATGGAGCAGCAGTACCTTATCCGGATATTCGCAGACAGGCGGAGTTGTTCGATACCGTGCTTGGTGTTGCCATCGACAGGCAAGGCAGGCTCTGGACCATCGATCACGGCAACCACGGGATACGATCCGCGCGCCTGCTTGCATTCGATCTCGACAGTGGTGAAGTCGTTCACGACCATCACCTGCCGGCAGAGATAGCGCCCGCGGGATCATTTCTTCAGGATCTTCAGATCAGTGTGGACGGCCGTACGATCATCATTGCCGACGCGAGTTTCTGGCGCAAACGACCTGCGATCATCGTTTACGACGTCGAGACGGCGACGGCTCGGCGCGTACTGGAATCACACCTGTCGGTCTCCGCCGGGAAATTCCTTATCGCGCATGACGGCAGGGAAATGCGCTTCTTCGGTGGACTCGTCGCGCTGCGAGGCGGCGTCGACGGCATCGCGCTCGGTCCCGAATGGCTTTACTACGGCGCGCTGAGCGGCTCGTCCATGTATCGGGTTCGGCTGCACGATCTTCGCAACGTTGAACTGCCGCCAGCGCAGCTGGCAAAGCGCGTTGAAGAGTACAGCGCCAAACCCTTGTCTGATGGCTTGAGTACGGATGTCGAAGGCAACGTCTACGTCACCGATGTCGAGCACAACGCCATCTTCGTGATCGGGGCAGCGCGTGAGCCCAGGACGCTGCTTCGCTCAGCGCATATCCGCTGGCCAGACGCGATGTCATTCGGGCCCGATGGATGGCTGTACGTTGCCGACAGCGCGCTGCAGGAAGTGGTGCTTCAGTCGCAGGAAAACATCCAGGCGAACAGTCCCTACAGGATATTCCGATTCCGGCCGGGGGTCGCAGGCATCCCCGGCCAGTAGCGTGCAGACCCTGCTCCTGTATGCAACGGTTGTCCTGATATGGGGGTCGACGTGGGCGGCCATACCGTTCCAGCTCGGCACGGTCGCCGAGGAGGTCTCGGTGAGCTACCGATTCGGCCTGGCCGCCGTTGCCCTGTATGCATACGCGTTCGCAAGTCGCCGCTCGCTGCGACTCCCGGCCACTGCCTATCCGCTCGTATTTCTGCAGGGCGCACTCCTGTTCTGCATCAACTATTTCTTCGTCTACTACGGTACCGCTTACCTCACATCGGGTGTGGTCGCCGTGCTGTTCAGCAGTATTCTCATTTTGAATGCGATCTTCGAACGGCTCTTCTTCGGCCGCCGCATCGACGCACGATTCTGGCTGGCGGCCACCGTCGGGATTTCCGGCATCGCTCTGATCTTCAGCAGCGAGATCTCCGACTTCAGTTTCACCGACCGGTCGGTTCACGGCGGATTGCTGGTCGTTTTCGGCACGCTCGTCGCATCCCTCGGCAACATGGCGGCCGTTGCCAATACCAAACGGGGCCTTCCCGTGGTTGCCGTGAATGCGCACGCGATGGCATTCGCCGCCGTGCTTGCTCTGCTGATCGCGCTGGCGCTCGGGAAGCAGCTGGATTTCTCGGCACGCGCGGACTACGTTCTGTCGCTGCTCTATCTTGCCGTGTTCGGCTCGGCCGTGGCGTTCGGCTGCTACCTCGCGTTGCTTAGACTTATCGGCGCCACGCGTGCGTCTTACAGTTCGGTACTCTTCCCGGTCGTCGCGCTGCTGATATCGACCGCATTCGAGGGATACCGCTGGACGATTCCCGCATTGATCGGCATGCTACTCACCCTCGCAGGCAATTGGCTCATCTTGAGCCAGCGGAAAAAAATAACGGCGGAAGGGAATAAGGATGAATACAGATAGTCTCCCCAATCTCGGTTTCGACTGGGCCGAGGTCTTGACGATGATACAGACCACCGGCGTCGATCTCGGCATGAGGATAATCACCGCGATCTTCATCTTTTTCGTCGGCAAATGGGTGGTTGGCCTGGTCGTCAAGGGTCTGCTGAAAGGCATGCAGAAAAGCGACATGGACGTGACGCTGCGCCGCTTTATCGCCAACCTTGCGCGCATGCTGTTGATGCTGTTCGTGATCATCGCGGCTATTCACCAGCTCGGCATCCAGACCGCCAGCCTCATCGCCCTCGTCGGTGCCGCCGGTCTCGCGGTCGGCCTGGCCCTGCAGGGTTCCTTGTCCAACTTCGCGGCCGGTGTATTGATCGTGTTGTTTCGACCGTACAAGGTCGGCGACTGGATCGAGGGCGGCGGGGTTTCCGGCACTGTCGAGGAAGTGCAGATTCTCACCACGGTATTGAAGACCGGCGACAACAAGCGCGTGATCATCCCGAACAGCCAGATCATGGGGACCACGATCACCAATTACTCGGCGAACGATACACGCCGCGTCGATCTGGTCGTCGGGGTCAGTTACAGCGACGACCTCGATAAGGTACGCAGCGAACTGAAGGATCTCGTCGCTGCCGACGATCGCATCCTCGACGATCCGGCGGTGACGATCGCCGTTTCGGAGCTCGCGGACAGCAGCGTGAATTTCGTGTTGCGCCCGTGGGTAAAGACGGAGAATTACTGGGGCGTGTATTTCGACCTGACTGAAGCGATCAAGAAGCGTTTCGACGAGGTCGGCATTTCGATCCCGTTCCCGCAACAGGACGTGTACCTGCACAACGTGCCAACCGACTGATCCTCGGTGGGCGACACCGGACTCGATGGAGCGCCCTTTCGTTTGCGGTTCGGCGCGCCTGTCAACCGGAAGCGGTGTCGCGCGTTATCATCACTGGTGTGACTATTCAGCTTGCGTTGAAGCCGTCCTGGCAGTATGCGGGATCACGCAAGATAGAAGACGGAAGCAATATGCCGACAATCACGCGATACACCGCCTTGCTCGTGCTGACGGCGCTCGGTACGGGTTGCGCCGCGCATCCTGACCCGATCATCGACACCAAGGGCGTGGACCCGGAGCAGCTCGCCGAAGACTGGGAAGAGTGCGAGGCGTATACGGAGGAGATTCTGATCGCACAGGGCGTCGGAAAAGGTGCTGCCCTGGGCAGTGTCGTCGGCGCCGCGACAGGTGCCGTCAGCAATCGACGCGAGGTCGGCGAGGCTGCAGGTGTCGGGGCGATCTATGGCGGCACGCGCTCCGGACTCGAGGCGGACCGGGAACAACAAAAGGTCTTCAAGAACTGCATGCGCGGGCGCGGCTACCGGGTCCTGAACTAGCCGCGACGACGGGCCGCCCGGGCCCGTGTTGAAATTCGGGACCCGTCCACGTACTGTATTTATATACAGTAACGGAACCTGCCATGTCTCTCCGCCACCGCAAAGGGCGCGGCGCCGTCTCCGATCGCGAGGGGCGCTTCGCGGCAAGACCCGTGGAGTTCGACGCCGAGGAAGCTCACGAACGCTCCCTGGACTCGCCGGACACCGAGCTGCGAGCGATGCGCTCGCGGCGCATCATCTCGAGCAACAGCTCCCCCGACGTCCCCTTCGACCGGTCCATCAATCCCTACCAGGGCTGCGAGCACGGCTGCATATATTGCTACGCGAGGCCCAGCCACAGTTACCTGGATCTGTCGCCGGGACTCGATTTCGAGACGAAGATCTTTTACAAGCCCGACGCCGCGGCGCGGCTGGCCGAAGAATGGGAGAAGCCCGGCTATGAATGCGTGCCGATTACGCTTGGCGCAAACACCGATCCCTATCAGCCGGCTGAGCGAACCACGCGCCTGACGCGCGAGCTACTCGAACTGTTCGTCGCACATTCACATCCCGTCAGCATCATCACCAAGGGCACCCTGATCACGCGTGACCTCGACCTGCTCGGAATACTCGCCCGGCGCAATCTCTGTTCGGTGGCGATCAGCCTCCCGACGATGAATCGACAACTGAAACGCATCATGGAGCCTCGCGTGCCCTCCGCTGCGGCACGCCTCAGGGCGATGGAGCAGCTCGCGGCAGCCGAAATCCCGGTCAGCGTCCTGTATGCGCCGCTGATTCCGGCGCTCAATGACGACGAGATCGAGTCGGTGCTCGAGGCGGCAGCGAACGCCGGGGCACGCGACGCCGCCTATATCTTCATCCGGCTGCCGCACGAGGTGAAGGACATCTTCAAAGAGTGGCTGCAAACACACTTTCCGGACCGCTATGCGCGCGTAATGGGGCTCGTCCGAGAGGCAAGCGGCGGACGGGATTATGACAATCGTTTCGGTATCCGCCAGACGGGCCGGGGTCACTACGCGGACCTGCTGGGCAAGCGTTTCCGCGCGGCCTGCAGGCGATTCGGTCTCGACTCCGGTCGCCTTGAAACGGCGCTCGACTGCGGCCGCTTCGATCCCCCGGGGCAGCAGCAGCTGGGCCTCTTCTGAATGGAATGCCGAAACCTTTTTTCCGCGGGCGATGTATAGTTAAGACCAGAACCAATTCGCGGCGGAAGGGTCGAAATTTGAAGCCTCCGCTCGAGGGGCAGGATGTTAACCCGCCGCAGTACTGCTAGATATGAGTATGATTCTTAAGAATTTGTTGCGCTTGGCGGCTGTTGCAATCGTGTTGTCCGGTGGTGCCGCCTTCGCGGCGGAAGAGTCGGCCACCGAGGATGCCGAAGGCGACGGTGGCCTGCTGGACCAGACCGTTCCGGTAGCGGAAGAGGATGTCGAAGGCGACGGTGGCCTGCTGGACCAGACCGTTCCGGTAGCGGAAGAGGATGCGGCGGCGGAAGCGGCAGCGCAGCCGGCCCCGCCGTGGCGGCAGCAGGCCGACTTGCGCGAGGAACTCCTCGACGAATTCGATAATTACAAACGCCTGATGTCGGAAGGGATTTACGACGAGGCTGACACCGTTGCCAAACGCGTCGTAACGCTGTCTATTCAACTCACAGGACCCCGATCTTCGGAAACCGCGAAGGCGCTGACCAACCTCGGCATCGTGCAGCATCGCAACAAGCAGTTCGACGCCGCGCAGCAGAACTTCGAGGCCGCTATCGAGATTATCGAGGATATCGAAGACCGCCTGAACCAGCGCCTGATCAACCCGCTGAAAGGCCTGGGCGCGGCGCAGCTCGAAGGTGGGCGGCCCGATCTTGCGAAGCAGTCCTTTTCGCGCGCGGTTCACATTACGCACGTCAACGAAGGGCCTCACAACATGGACCAGATCGACATACTCGAGTCGCTGGCGGAGGCAAACGTGCGACTCGGCTCCGTCGAGGATGCCCGTGAAATGCACGACAAGATCTACCTGCTGCATCGGCGTCGATACGAAGACGATCAGCTGGCCCTGATTCCGTCGCTCATGCGGCGTGCTGAATGGCAGCACCGGGCGGGTTATATAGTTGATGAACAGGCGACCTACCGCCGGACCATACGCATCATCGAGACGAATGCCGGCAAGGAAGATGTCCGCCTGATCGAACCGCTTACGAAACTCGGCGAGTCTTATTTCTTCACGGATCTGCATGGCGAGCAATCCTCTTATCAATCACCGGTAACGGGCGAGATCTATTTAAAACGGGCGCTGCGGATCGCTGAGTCCAATCCGAAGTCGGACTGGGGTACGGCTATCGGTTCGAAGCTGTCGCTTGCCGATTACTACATGATGCTGGGCAACCTCACGCGGGCGCGAAAGCTCTATAAGGAGATCTGGGAGTCGCTCTCCGGCGACGAGTCCAGGCTGCTTCTGCGTGACGAGATATTCAACCGCGCCGTACCCTTGAATGATCGCCCGATCCGCGAGTTCGCCAGTGATGCCGAGCCGAATCTGCCCGGCACGCCGTCCGAAGAATTCCTGCAGGGCTCGGTGACGGTGAGTTTCGCGGTAAACCATCGCGGCCGCGTAGTCGAGATGGAGCCGGTTGAAGTCGTGCCGGCGGAGTTCACGGACATGCAGAAGCTCGTGCATAGCGAGGTCCGCGCCCGTGTCTATCGACCTCGTTTCGAAGATGCGGAGCCCGTGATAACGATGAACGAAGTCTTGACTCACCTGTTCTACTACAAGCAGTCGGACCTGGAGGAAAGACGCGAGGCAGCAGCCGGTAACGCCGAATCCTAGCCGGCGGTTCCGCCGGCGAGCTGAGAGGGGCAGCGAATGAGGTCAATAAAGATGATTCGGCAGGCAACTGCGGCGATCGCCGTGATGCTGGGCTCGTCCGCTCTCGCGGATTGCCGCGATGACTGGATCTGCGTCGACGCCGTCGACCAGGGAGGGAACGTGGAGCTACGCGCCAAGAACCTCCAGGATTACCCCGTCACCTACACGCTTCGTGTTCGGACGCATTTCTTCAACGTAGCCGGTCCCAAGACGGTCACTCGCACTCTCGGCCCGCAGGAGTCGGCACGGATAATGATGCTCAACCGGGCCGACGAGCGGTCCGAAGGCCACTATCGTTATTTCCTCGAATGGACCGTCGGCGACAAGGATGCGGCGCACGACGACGACCACCTGTACGCATTGCCCTATGCCAGCGGCAAGTCATACCGGGTCCTGCAGGGCTATGGCTCGCGTTTCAGCCATAACGGCCTCGAAGCCTTCGCCGTGGATTTCGACATGCCGGACGGCACGCCGGTGCATGCGGCCCGAGCCGGCGTCGTCGCGCGCGTGGAGGAGTCCCATTCGATCGGCTGCTGGGAAGACGGCTGTGGCCGTTATGCGAATTACATCGTCATACTTCACGACGACGGCACGACCGGCGAGTACTACCACCTGCAAAAGGACGGCGCGCTCGTCGACGTTGGCGACCACGTTGCACGCGGCCAGAAGATCGGCCTGTCGGGCAACACCGGCCACACGACCATGCCGCACCTGCATTTCGCGGTCTACCGGGCAACGGAATGGGGTAATACCCAGTCGATTCCAGTGCGATTCCGAAGTGCGGACGGCGTGGTGATGCGGCCCCGCCACGGCGCTCGCTACCAGGCGACCTGACATGTTCGGCAGAGACAGGAAGACCACTCTCCCCGGTCGCGACGAGGCCTTGCCCGGGCGCGATGACGCCATGCCGGTTCCGGCAGCGCACTTCGTGAACGGCAATCCGCTCGAAGGCCCGTTCGCGCCCGAACTGCAACAGGCCGTATTCGGTCTCGGCTGCTTCTGGGGCGCGGAGCGTCGTTTCTGGGAAACCGCAGGCGTGTTCAGCACGGCCGCGGGATATGCGGGCGGCATTACGCCGAATCCGACCTACGAGGAAGTGTGCAGCGGCCTCACGGGCCATACCGAGGTCGTGCTCGTGGTGTTCGACCCTGCCGTCGTGAGCTACGACCGGCTGCTGGCCGTATTCTGGGAAGCACACGACCCCACCCAGGGGATGCGGCAGGGAAATGACATCGGCACCCAGTACCGGTCGGCCGTCTATACCTGCAGCGATGAACAGCAGAATGCTGCACGGCAATCCCGGCGTGCCTACCAGGACGAACTCGACAGGTCGGGCTTCGGCAGCATAACGACCGAGATAGCGCCGCTGGATACGTTCTATTATGCCGAGGACTATCACCAGCAGTACCTCGCGAAGAATCCGGGAGGGTATTGCGGCATCGGTGGCACGGGGGTGAGCTGCCCGACCGGCCTGGAACCGGATCGCAACAGCGCCTGATTCCGCCGGCGTCTGCCGGTACTGTAACCCCCCAGGCATTCCCGGTAGTATCGGCAGCTCATTCGATAAGGATCCTGCCGTGGCAACAACCGAGAAGACATCCCGAAAACCGCGCAGGCCGAGCCGCAAGCAGGCGGAAGAAGCGATCCGGATACTGCTCCTTTGGGCCGGGGAAGATCCCCGCCGGGAGGGTCTGCTGGATACACCGAAACGGGTCGTAACGGCCTACGAGGACTGGTTCAGCGGCTACAAGGAAGACCCGATAAAGTTCATGAAGCGCACCTTCGAAGAAGTCGAGGGTTATGACGAGATGATCGTGCTTCGCGATATCGCTTTCGAGTCCCACTGCGAACATCACATGGCACCGATCATCGGCCGCGCCCACGTCGGCTATCTGCCGAACAACAAGGTCGTCGGAATCAGCAAGCTCGCCCGCGTCGTCGAGGCGTTCGCGCGCCGCTTCCAGGTCCAGGAGAAGATGACGGCGCAGATCGCCAACTGCATCTGGAACGTCCTGAACCCCAAGGGCGTTGGCGTTGTCATAGAGGCAACCCATCAGTGCATGACCACGCGCGGTATCCACAAGTCGGAGGTGTCGATGGTTACCAGCCAGATGCTGGGAACCTTCCGCAAGGATGCACGCACGCGCGCCGAATTCCTCGACATGATCGACAACCAGCGCTAGCAGCGCGATCGAACGTGCATTTGCGGCGTCTCGGCCCGTTCCTTGTCGCGTGCCTGGCACTGCCCGGCCTGTACCTCGCGGCCTGGCCGGTTCCGGTGGATCCGGTTGCCTGGCAGGCGCCGCAAGACCGGGGCCTGACCGGCGTTTTCGCCGCCAACGATGCGCTGTCCGGCGCAGCCGCGATCGATCTCGGCGGCCACGAAGGCCCGGAAGACGTTGCCGTGGGCCACGACGGCGCGCTATACGCCACGACGAAGGCCGGCACGATACTGCGCATCGGGCAGCAGTCGGCCGAGGTCGCCGAGTTTGCTCGTGTCGGTGGCCGCCCGCTCGGTATCGAAGCGTTACCAGACGGTTCCTTGCTCGTTGCCAACGCCTACTACGGCATACAACGAATCTCACCGCTCGGCGAGGTTACGGAATTGCTGACCGAGATCGACGGCGAGCCACTGGCATATGCGGACGATCTCGCGGTGTCGAAGGACGGCATCATCTATTTCTCGGACGCGTCCACGAAATTCGGCGCGAAGGCCTGGGACGGCACCTACGAAGCCAGCCTGCTGGACATCCTCGAGCACGGCGGACACGGACGCGTAATTGCTTTCGACCCCCGGAGCGGTGACGTGCAGGTCATCATGGACGGACTGAACTTTGCCAACGGCGTTGCGCTCAGCGCCGACGAACGCTTCCTGCTGGTTGCGGAGACCGGCAGCTACAGAATCCTGCGCTACTGGCTGCGGGGGCCGGACGCAGGCGCGACGGAGGCAATTCTAGAAAACCTCCCGGGCTTTCCCGATAACGTAAACAATGGTGAAGACGGGCGTTTCTGGGTCGGGCTTGTCGCTCCGCGCGACGCGAAACTCGATGCATTGTCGGACAGGCCCCTGCTGCGCAAGATCGTGCAACGGCTGCCGGCGTTCCTGCGCCCGAAGGCGATCCCCTCGTCGCATCTCGTCGCGATCACAGGCGACGGTGACGTGCTGCTGAGCCTGCAGGATCCTTCGGCTACCTATCCGGCCGTGACCGGTGCCTGCGAAACGGGGCAACGGCTGTACCTGACCCGGCTTTTCGGTCACGACCTGCCGTACATCGACAAAGCCGCTCTGCCTCGCTAGTCGAGCCCGAGCTGGGCGAGGCCCTGCCTGAACGTGATATCGACCGGAATGCCGGCCCGGGTCAGGCGATCGAGGTCCGCCTGCAGCTGCTCACCGATAACGCCCTTGCTCGCCGTGAGTTCGCTCGCGCCCTGGTAATCTCCGTCGCCCTGCAGCGTCAGGAGCAGTCGCGACAACTCGGTCATGGCGTGCGTCATTTGATCCTCGTCGACCCGGTACGTTTCCGTCTCCGGATCACGGACGAAAGCGCCCTGCTCCCTGAAGAAGTTGAAGCGCACCATGTTCGCCTTGCCGTGCGCACTGGCTGCACCAAAGCGGATCGAGCGAAAGATACTGGCCATGAACGTCACGTAGTGATCCATGATGTCGACGTCCCCGAGTTCGCCCGCTTCGTGCAACTCCGAGACCATGTACAGTCCCAGCACGTCTGCCTTGCCCTCTTCCATGCTGGAAGCGACGTCGAGCAGCGCCTCGCGCACTGTTCCCTTGCCGGTGACCGTGTTCTTGATGCCCAGCCCGTGGGCGACTTCATGGAACATCGTGTTGCCGAAGAACGCATCGAACGTAACGTGCTTGCGTTGCGCCTCGTCGATGAGATGGCCGGCGATCGGCAGCAGAATCTTCTCGAACTTGGCCTGCATTGCGTTCTTCAGCTGCAGGCGGCGCGTCCCCTTCTCGAGCTGTACTTCCTCGTCGTTAGGCAGGTTGATCGCGATCGTCTTGGACCCCGCGTTGCTGTGCCCGGCATAGTAGACGACGTCATAAGCATTCAGGTCGGAATCCGTCCCGGGCGTCTCCCACTTGTACTCGTCCGGAACCGGCAACCCCTCCTGTAACTCCGGCAGGAACAGCGCGAATCGACTCAATTGCTCGCTCCACTCCAGGTCCTTGATCAGAACGTAGGATTCGTAAGCCGCGCGGTAACCGTACAACCGGTCCTCATAGGTCTCGATGGGGCCGATAACGACGTCGATCGGATTCGACTTGACGTCCATCCAGAACAGATCGCTGGTCTGGAATTCGTCGCTGATCAATGCCGCTGCCCGGAGTTTGAGGTAGGTTGCGAACTGCTGATCGCCGGCGAGGTCGGCGGCCTGGCGCAGCAGCGTTGCGGCCTGTTGCAAATCGTCCTTGTAAGCGACGTGGTACGGGACCAGGACCAGCTCACCGGCGTTGTCGCGACGCACCAGCGAGTAAAGGCCTTTCTTGCCCGGGAGATAGGCCGCCTCGAATTCCTCCTTGCTCATGTCGGGCGGGTAGAAATTCGCGCCGGGCGGCTTGGGACCGACGCCTTTAATGAACGGCGCATCGTTGGCCAGCCGGTCCCAGGGTCCGTAATTCAGCGCCGCAAATCGCCGCGTGCTGTCGTCGTCGATGAGTGCGAGCCGGGCCTTGTAATCGTCACCCCAGGCCTGCCGCCAGAACAGGTCGTCCATGATCTTCGACGCCTCGATCAGTACGCCGATCATCTCGTGTTGCTGCTCGCTGAGGTGGCTCAGGTCGGCCGTCAATTCGAATTCGGCATAGATCTCGGGGCGCGGTTCGACCGTATCGGCGACGGATACGGCCGGTTCGTCCGGTGCCTCCGCGGTGCAGGCCACCAGCACCACCGTAGGTACGAGAATGCGCACTGCGCGCGCGAGCATCGTTGCGGTCACATCGTGTCCTCTCTGCAGGCAGGTGGGCGATTATTGCACAGGACGCCGCCGCATCGCGCCCTGGAGACGTCGCTCTAGAGGTCGACGAGTTCTATGTCCGACGCGTCCAGGTCCTCGCCGATGAACCGGCCGCCGACACGAGCAAAACGGCTCGCCCCGTCGGTCGCCATCAAACGCAGCTGCCCGGGACCCGCGCGTTCATTGAAAAGCTCCAGGTCGGCAAGCATCGCCGCTGCGACACTGGCCGTCGTGCTTGCCGAGTCGACGATTGCCGCTTCTTCGGCAACCACGCGCCGGATCGCCGGCCTCAGCAGCGGAAAGTGCGTGCAGCCGAGGATGATGCTGTCCGGCTCGAAATCGAGCGCCTCGAGTGGCTCCAGGTAACGCCGGATGATCGCTTCCGCAATGCTCCCCTCGGTCCACCCTTCCTCGGCCAGCGACACCATCAGTTCGCAGGCGAGTTCCCGCACCTCTGCCTGGTCATCGCGGCGGAGAATCGCCTCCCGGTAGGCGCCGTAGCGGACGGTAGCCTCGGTCGCCAGCACCAGGTGCCGCCCACCGGGCCGTGCCGCGACGGCCGCAGTTGCCCCCGGCTCGACGACACCGATGACGGGCACCGGCCGCATCTGTTCCTTCAACGCGTCGAGGGCAACCGCTGATGCCGTGTTGCAGGCAACGACGAGCAGCTTGATACCGCGTTCCTGGAGCTTCGACGTCGCCTGGCCCGCATAACGACTGATCGACGACCGGCTCTTGGTGCCGTAGGGCAGCCTGGCGGTATCGCCCAGGTAGGTGAGGTCTTCGTGCGGCAGCGCTTCGCGAAGCTCTCGGAGCACGGTCAGCCCCCCGACGCCGGAATCGAAAACACCGACCGGCAGGCGCCTGCTGTTTGATGCATTCATTGGCGCATTGTGCCAGAGTACGGCGTGCAAAAATTCATGTATGTCATCGGCGCGCTCGTCGCCTTTCTCATCGTCGTCGGCCTGTTACTACCCAGGCACAGCCGTGTCGAGGTCAGCACGCTCGTCGACGCACCGCCGGCCACCGTATTCGCGCTCGTCAACGACTTTCGTCGCGTGGACCTCTGGTTGCCGAGAACTGCCACCGACCCGAACGCGCGCGTTGCCTTCTCCGGCCCGAATCGCGGGGTCGGCGCGACCGTCACGTGGGACGGCATCGTGGCCGGCAGTGGCACACAGACAATCGTTGAAAGCCGTGCAACCGAACACGTCGCCACAACGATCAATCCGGGAGAGCCGGGCGAGGCCCGTACCTGGTTCGACATCGGACGCGAGGACGGCAGGACCCGGGTGACATGGGGGTTCGCGCATGATCACGGCCTCAATCTCGTCGGCCGTTATTTCGCCGTGCTGCTCTCCGGAGTGGTGAAGCGTGAATACGACAGCGGCATATCAGCACTGAAAGACCTCGCAGAGTCATTGCCGCGAACCGACTTCGGAGATCTCGACGTGGAACACCGGGTGGTCGAGGCTGTTCAGATTGCATACCGGCCGGCGACATCTTTGCCCGAACCGGCGGCGATCTCCGAGGCCATGGGCAAAGCCTACTTCGAGATCCTCTCTTTCATCGACGCGCACGGCCTGGCAGAGGCCGGCGCACCGTTGTCCATCGTGCGTGGTTTCGAAGGCAGTGAGCTGCGCTTCGATGCGGCGATCCCTGTGCGTGGCGTCACGGAAGAGACGCCGGGCGACGGCGCAGCGGTCAAACTGGGCAGCACGTATTCGGGCCCGGCAATCCGGGTTCGCCACGTCGGCTCTTACCGGCAACTCGGTACGACCCACCGTAAGATCGCCGCTTACTTCGCCGCTCTCGGTCTCGAACGCAATGGCGATGCATGGGAGATCTACGTCAACGATCCGACCACGGTATCCGAGGCGGAACTCCTGACCGACATCTACTACCCGGTCCTGGAGGACTAGGGGCGGAAATCTCCCACGAGGCGCCGGTCCGGGGCCACTGTCGGCTTTCGGGCCACTTGCGCGCGGTTCGCGATCTCTGTTATAAAAAAGCTGCGCAGGTGTCTGAAAGTTCAGGGAGGAACGTAACGACCTTTTCGAAGGCCGGTGACTGCACGACGCAGTCGGCTCAGGAAGCGTGAAAAGCCGCTGAGAGGTGAAAAAAGCGGCATAACAAGAATACGAACGCTGGAGTGGAAATGACCTACCACGTCGACCGCTTTTATGCCGCGGTGTCGGTGCTAGCCGGCGATGGCCATATAAAACATAGACTTATCAAGGCCTACCAGGAGAATCTCGGCGATATCGCAGAAGACGAGCTGCCTCGTGAACTGAAAAAGACGTTCGGTGACCTGCGCTCACGGCTGCACTGCGTCGCGCCGCTTAATGGCGAGGGCGCCGTTCGTGCCTCGGTCCGCAAGATGTCGATCAGGGAAGCAAGCGAGTGCGCGGAACTGGTCGTCACCCTGTTCGGCGAGGTGATTCGCCAGGCCGAGAACCTGCAGGACCCGCTGCCGCTGCACCAGGGCTTCGACAAGGTCCCGCCGTTCCTGGTCAAATCCGTCTCCTGACTCCCCGTTCCCGGCGCTACCCGGACACTGAATCAGCGGGCCTTCCGGAACTCCAGGGTCCAGTGCTCTTCACCCAGCTCGCGCCGGCCGCTGTGCAGTGGCTGCGCCTGACCCGTCTCCCAGTCCGTTGCAAGCGTTTCAGACATAACGTAATCGCGGTGTCTTGCGAGCGCCGTCTCGATTCCGCCTGAACCGGTGACGCCGAGCACGATTCGGTCGGAGACCTCCAGGCCGGCCTGCTTGCGCGCATCCTGGACGGACCGCACGATCTCGCGCGCCAGCCCTTCCTCGACCAGTTCCTCGTTCAGGCTCGTATCCAGCGCGGTCAGGTAGCCGCCGTCTTCGCCACAGGCATAGCCCTCGGCCGACTCGGTCTCGATCAATAGGTCTTCGTCGCCGAGTTCGATCTGCTCACCGCCCGCTTCGATGCTGAAAGTCTCGCCGCGGGCAACGGCGCCGGCGATCGACGCACCGTCGGCGTCCGCGAGCGCCTGCCTGATCAGCGGTATGAGTTTGCCGTAGCGCTTCCCGAGCACCGGCAAATTCGGCTTGATCCGGTAGCTGACGAGACCGGCGTCGCGCGCAATGAACTCGATCGCCTTCACGTTGAGTTCCTCGAGAATCTGGTCCTGGTGATCCTCGAGCGCCTTCGCTGCTCTGTCGCTCGGTGCCCGGATCAGCAGGCGGGACAGTGGCTGTCTCGTGCGGACGCCGGACTGGCCGCGCGCCGCCCTCGCAAGGCCGACGACCTTCTGCACGACACCGATATCGCGAAGCAGTTCGTCGTTCCGCCAATCGGGGTCGGCCTCGGGCCACGGCACCATGTGCACGCTGTCGGGAGCGTCGCTGTCGACGCTCCTGACCAGGTTCTGGTAGACGTGTTCGGCGAGAAACGGCACGAACGGCGCCATCAGTTCGTGGGCCACCTTCAGACATTCGTAGAGCGTCAGGTAGGCCATGTGCTTGTCGTCGAGATCCGTCGACTTCCAGAAGCGGCGGCGGTTTCGTCGCACGTACCAGTTGCTGAGCTGGTCGACGAAGGACTCGATCGCTTCGCCGGCCGTCTTGGCGTCGTAGTCGTCCAGCGCATCCGTGACGGTCGTGACCGTGCGGTGCGCCAGTGCCAGCGCCCAGCGGTCGATTTCGGGGCGGGCTTCGACCGGAACGTGTCTCGAAACGTCAACGTCGTCGAGGCGCGCATACAGCACGAAGAAGCCGTAAGTATTCCAGAAGGTGTTGATGAACGAGCTCG
>JAACFE010000132.1 GCA_009937525.1 Gammaproteobacteria bacterium | reverse complement strand
CGATAACGCTCGGCGAAACCTTCGGCTGGATCCGTGAGCTGCGCGCGAGATTCGTATCCGTCGTGACGCGCGACGGCCGCGAATACCTGATCCCCAACGAGGACTTCATCACGACCCAGGTCATCAACTGGTCCTTCTCGGACAAGTACGTGCGCCTCGATGTGCCGTTCGGCGTGTCCTACGAGTCCGATCCGCACGAGGTCGTCGAAATCGCGATCGGGGCCGCAGCGTCGGTCGATCGGGTGGTGGCCCGGTATCGTGCCCCCGTATGCTGGATGACGGAATTCGGGGACTCGTCGATCAACTTCCTGCTTCGCTTCTGGATCGAGGACCCGCAACAGGGCCTCACGAACATACGTGGCAAGGTGATGATGGCACTTTGGGACGCGTTCAAGGAAAACGGCATCAAGATCCCGTTCCCGCATCGCGAGGTCATCATGAAGACGCCGGTCGCAGTGACGTCGACGGAGACGGACAGCTAGGGGAGCGTGTAGGCGGGAGGTTCTTCTTCCTCGTCGGCTTCGACCAGTTCGATCCGGCAGTTGAGTTCCGCAAGCATCGCAAAGATCGGCCGCGTGCTGATGAACGACGGCGCCACCAGGATATTCTCGTGGCTGCCGATGAACTCCCGCAAGCGTTCAGCGTCCGATTCGCTCAGGACCTCGAAGGCCGGCTGCAGGTTGGCTTCGGCCGCAAGTTCGGAAATCACTTCCTGAACCCGCGCGGCCCGCTCTTTGCTGACCTGCTCGGCGCGTTGTCGCGTGAACTCGACCGGGACCCCGCCGGATCGCAGGATCTCGCGCGTGAAGGGCAGGCTCGCGACGCGGTGCCAGCGATCGTCTTCGACGTACAGCGTGACGAGATCCGCCGGCGATTCCCGCAGCAACTGCAGCGCTGCCTTCCAGAGCCTCGTTACCGGCGTCGTCTCGGTTACCGCGATGACGACGCGAAGCTTCATCTCAGTCTTCGCCACTCGTCGCCGCCTCCTTCGCAAAGCTCTTTCGCGCCGTTGCATAGGCGATAAGCTGATTCTCCACCAGTAAGTTCACCGAGCCCTCCGGAAAACTGCCGTCCTCGCCTCTCTCGCCCGCATCCACCCCGGTCAGGATGGCAATCGCCTCGTCGACATGCCGGACGGCGAAGACCCGGAATTCATCGCGCTTGACGGCGTCGACGACGTCCTCCCGCAACATCAGGTGCTTGACGTTGTCCCGGGGGATGATCACGCCCTGGGAGCCGTCGAGCCCCCGCTCGCTGCAGACGTCGAAGAAGCCCTCGATCTTCTCGTTGACCCCGCCGACCGCCTGCACCCGCCCCAGCTGATTCACCGATCCTGTAACCGCGATGTTCTGCCTGATCGGCAGCCCGGACAGCGACGACAGTAAGGCCGATAGTTCGGCCACCGATGCGCTGTCACCTTCGACGCCACCGTACGACTGCTCGAAGACGACGCTGCCGTGCAGCGACAACGGCAGGTCCGGAGCGTAGCGGGCCGACAGCGCGGCGGAGAGTATCATCATGCCCTTGGAGTGTATCGCGCCCCCCAGTTCCACCTCGCGCTCGATGTCGACGACGTCGCCGGTGCCGATGCGCGTGGTCGCGGTGATCCGGACCGGCTGGCCGTAGCGGAACCCGCCCAGATCGGTAATGGAGAGCCCGTTGACCTGGCCGACGCATTCGCCGCTGGTGTCGATGAGCAGGGTGTTGCGCTTGATTGCGTCGATGATCCGGGATTGCAGGCGGCCGAGCCTTCTGCGGCGCTCGCTCACGGCCTTCGCGACGTCCCCGGCGTCGACTTCTTCTCCGCCGCGGACCCGCGCCCAGTGGTCGGACTGCTCGATAAGGTCCTCGAGCGAACTCATGTGCATCGACAGGCGTTCGCTGTCGTCGGCGTGACGGGCACGCTCCTCGATAACGCGCTGAACGGCGCTTACGTTGAAGGGCAGCAACTCCCTTGCTTTTGCTTGTCCAAGCACCAGTCGCGCGTAGAGCTCGACGTTGTCGTCGCTTCGCACCATGTCGTCATCGAGATCAGCGGCAACCTTGAAGAGGCTGCTGAATTCGATGTCGTAGTGGCACAACAGGTAATACAGCCAGCGCTCACCGATCAGGATTATCCGCGTGTCGAGCGGGATCGGCTCGGGCTTCAGCGTCGTCGTGCTCACCCATCCATAGGATTCGGCGGGCGTCTCGATCTGCACCTGCTTCGCGAACAGGCCCTGCTTGAGGGCCTCCCAGACGAAAGGTCTGCTCAGAACGCGGCGCGTGTCCAGAATGAGGTAGCCGCCGTTCGCCTGCAGCAGTGCCCCGCTGCGCACCATCCGGAAGTCTGTCACCAACGCGCCCATCTCCGCCCTATGCTCGACGCGGCCGATGATATTCGGGTAGCTCGGGTTGGATTCGTAGATGACGGGCGCCGCATCGGCATCGGCATTATCGACGAGCAGGTTCACTTCGTACTGGCTGTAAAGTTGCTCGGAATCCCGGCCGAGAAACGGCAATGACGGAGTCTCCGATTGCTGGAAGTCATGCGCATTCTGGATGATGTTTTCCTGCACATCGTCGAGATAAGCCGCGACACGCGGCAGCGATCGGTATTTCTCCTTGAGATCGGCAAGCTGCATGCTCACGGCATGCGCAGTGACTTCCTGGTTGAGTGCCTTGACGCGCTCACGGTGCGCCGTGCGGAGCTTGGGCATCATCTCGATGCGGGCCTGAAGCTCCTCGCTGAGACGTTCTATCGCAGCCTCGATCTGCTCACGTTTCTCTTTCGGCAGCTTGTTGAATTCCTTGTCGCCGATGACCTTTCCGTCGACGACAGGCGCCAGCACGTATCCGGTGGGAGTCTGCAGCACGCCGATGCCCTCTTCCGCGGCACGCTCGTTCAGGGTTTTCCACTGCTCTTCGACTTTGTTCTTCGTGTCTTCTTCTATGGCACGCAGCTGATTGCGATAGTCGTCGCCCTCGAACGCCGCCGGAATTGCGAGCTGCAGTTCCTCGATGAGGTGTCGCATGTCTTCCCGGAATTCGCACCCCTGCCCCGCCGGGAAACGCAGCGACTTGGGCCGCTCGGGATTCGCGAAATTATTGACGTAGCACCAGTCCGGCGGAATGTCCCTGTCTTTCGCCGCCTCTGCGACGAGACTCGCAACCAGTTCGTGACGGTTGCTGCCGATGGGCCCGAGGACATAGATGTTGTACCCGTCCTTGCGCATCGCGATGCCGAAACGAATGGCGTCAATGGCACGCTGCTGGCCGATGCAGGCATCCGTGTGCTCGTCCGCGTCACACCTGAAATCGGCGGGGAGCGAGCACAGCTTGCGCAGTGCGTCGGGCTGAACCCGGAATTCCTGGATTGCGTCTGCTGCCATGGTCTTCCCCGAAAAAGGGCCCGGGGCCGATACCTCAATAGCAACACAAAGGCGGACCGAATGGCTATTAGGGACTACCCCGATACCGTAGGAGCAGGCCTGGGCGCACGACCGTCGCGGTTCGAGAACCGCTCCTACAACACGATCAGGCACCCGACAAAACGGGGGCGGCTCGCGCCGCCCCCAAGGTTACTGACAATCCCCGTGCGTCAGGCGACCTTGACCTTGAAAGGCGTGGTTGCCTCGACTTTCGGCAGGAAGATTTCGAGCACGCCGTCCTTCAGCTCGGCCCTGGCTTCATCGCCAAGAACCTCGAACGGCAGGAGTACCGACCGGTACAGACGGCCATAGGCCATCTCGTGACGGACGAACTCTTCTTTCTTTTCCTCTTCCTCGTATTCCCGCTTCGCCTCGATGATCAGGCGATCGCCCGAGATTGTGATCTCGAGGTCTTCTTTCTTGATACCAGGGACGTCGGCGCGTACGACGAGCTTGTCATCCCTGTCGAGGATGTCGACCTTCGGAAAGACGTCGAATTTCTCGTCGAATTCAGTGAAGAACGGCCTTCTCCAGGCATACGGCTCAAGGAATCCCTCCATCCAGCGGCGTGGAAAAGCGCTCTCGAAGAACTCTTCCATGCTGTGGGTGAACGGTCTCAGTGCCCTGCCTGCCTCGTGTTCCTTCTTCGGCAGAATGTTTCGAACTTTGGGCATACGCTCACCTCCTCTCTTTCCGGAAACGGTTTCCGGCGCAGTGTATATAGCCCTCGACGACCCGTATTCCAATTCGTAGTTCCCCGAATTGCGCCCCGGAATTTGCCGGTTCAAAGTAAATATCGACGTGAAAGCCACCTGTGAAAGGCAGCATCGTATGAGAACGTCCGCTCTCCTGCTTGCGGCCCTTGCGGCTGCGAGTTTTGCCGTCCAGGCCGGCACGCTGGCTCGCTTCGAAGGCGACAGCAATGAGCGAACACCGGTATTCGAGGCCGGCGGCCCCTGGATGCTCTACTGGTACACGCAAAGCGATAACACCCTGCCCAAGACCTTCGAACTGCGGCTTTACGCTGCGGATTCCGGGGAATATCTCGGCACCGTCATCCAGCAGCGGATCATTGCCAACGGCAGGAAGCTTTTCGAGGATGCGGGCCGCTACCGGGTAGACGTCGTGGCCGGAAACCTCGACTGGACTCTCGTGGTTTCCGAGATGGCCGAAGACAAGGCAACCAGGCTGATCCGGGAAAGCAAGGGTCAGCCGACCATCGGGGACACCGCGGAGGGATTTGCAAGCCAGGTTGCTGAAGACAACTTCGAGTCATGGCGTCCCGTCGACAACCAGACGCTGTTGCTGTTTGCCGCTGATGAATCGCGAGGGTTCAAGGTCACATTCGAAGTGCCGTGCAAGGGCCTGAAAGAAGCGACTGCGCTGACGTTCGTCAGCTCGGGTGTGAGCAGCGACGGTGAGCTGTACGACTCGATCATGCTCGACGACGGCATGCACTGCGAGTTCGCCCGCGTTGTTCCTACCGTTTTCGACTGAACGTCTTCAGCCCGCCACGATCGCGGAATAGAACAGCCGCAGGGACACGATCACCAGGAACAGACCGAAGAAGACACTGAGCTTCCTGGCCGAAAAACCGTGCGCGATGCGGGCTCCCAGTGGCGCCATGAGCACGGTCGTAGGCGCGATCGCGACGAGCCCCGGCAGGTTGACGTAGCCCAGGCTGCCGGGCGGCAGCCGCGGGTCCTGCAACCCGGCCAGGACGAAGCCGATCGTCCCCGGCACGCTGATAACGAGACCGAACAATGCGGCGGTGCCCACCGCCCGGTGGATCGGTTCGTTGAACAGCGTCAGCGTCATCACCGAGAACGTGCCGCCGCCGATGCCCATCATGCTTGAAAAGCAGCCGATAGCCGCAGGAATCGCAAACGTCCAGGGCGCGCGGGGCAGGCTTTCCGTGAGATTGCGGCTGGTCGGCAGGAACACCATCTTCGCCGCGACCAGCAGAGCCAGCGTCGCGAACACGCCGGCCAGGACGCGGCTGTGGACCTGTGCAGCGATCCACGCTCCGAGCAGCGCGCCGAGCAGCACGAAGACGGCCCAGCGCCTGACGATGTCCAGGTTGACCGCGCCGCGCCGATGGTGCGCCCGTGCCGATGAGATCGACGTCGGAATAATCGTGGCGAGCGACGTGCCGACGGCGACGTGCATGCGGATCGCCGGATCCACACCCAGGAGCCCCAGCACGGCTTCCAGCACCGGCACGATGACGATGCCGCCGCCGATACCGAACAATCCCGCGAGCACGCCGGCCACGCAGCCCGTCGCGAGCATGGCGGCGGCGAGCAGGATCCAGTCTTCCATCGTGGCGCCGGCCGATCAGAGGCCCAGCCTGGAGGCATGGTGCCGCAGGTGCTCTTCCATGAAGGTGGAAATGAAGTAGTAACCGTGGTCGTAGCCGTCGTGGTAGCGGATGTCGAGATCGAGACCGCTTTCGGCGCAGGCCTGTTCGAGCAATTCCGGGTGCAGCTGCTCGGCAAGAAACGGGTCGTCGTTGCCCTGGTCGACGAGGATCCTGCCCCAGTGGCCGGGGTCCGTCACATGTCCGGCCACCTCGCTGGCGTCGTAGTCCTTCCAGGTCACCGTGTCGCTGCCGAGGTAGTAGCCGAGCGCCTTGCGGCCCCAGGGCGAATTCAGCGTCGTGCAGATCGGCGCGAATGCCGACAGGGACCGGAAAATGTCCGGGTTACGCAGCCCGATCGTCAACGCGCCGTGACCGCCCATGGAGTGGCCCATCAGGCCGTGGCGATCGGCGTCGCCGGGGAAATTGTCGAACAC
>JAACFE010000131.1 GCA_009937525.1 Gammaproteobacteria bacterium | reverse complement strand
ATGGCGCCCGGGTCATCCTGCACGGTCGCAACGCATCGAAGCTCGAAAAGGTGTATGACGAGATCGAGGCGCTGCAGGGCGCACCGCGTCCGTCGATTGCCGTGATGGATCTCGGCGCCGCCGGGAGCGACGCCTACACGTCGCTCGCCGACAGCCTTGCCGACGAATTCGGCCGACTGGACGGCCTCGTCAACAACGCAGGCATTCTCGGTGAGCGCTACAGCATCGAGCAGTACGATGCCGCGATGTGGCAACAGGTCATGCACGTCAATGTCACGGCGGCCTTTGCCATTACCCAGGTATGCCTGCCGCTGCTGCGTCAGTCGGGTGATGCTTCCATCATCTTCACGAGCAGCGGTGTCGGACGGGTTGGCAAGCCATTCTGGGGTGCCTACGCGGTCTCGAAGTTCGCTACCGAGGGGCTGTCGCAGGTGCTGGCGAGCGAACTGGAGCACTCTGCAATTCGGGTCAACTGTATCAACCCCGGGCCGGTGCGCACCGAAATGCGGCGGGCGGCCTATCCGGCCGAAGATCGGGATGAATTGAAGACCGCCGAGGAGATCCTGCCCGCGTACATGTTCCTGCTCGGCCCGGACAGCAAAGGCGTCACCGGAAAGAGTCTTGACGCACAGTGAGTGAATTTACCTGAAGAACGATTTCTAACTATCTATTTCGTATTGCGTTTTTCTTACGCAATGGTCGCCGAGGATCGGTGGGCGGCTTGAGGCCCGCCGAAAGGTAAAGGGCCCGCACCTGCGCAGGCGTGAGCGCCACGTACTGGCCGCGCCGCAACTTCCTGGGCAGATCCAGCGGCCCGTAGCCGATCCGGATAAGCCGGCTGACCTCGTGCCCACGCGCCTCCCACAAGCGCCGCACTTCCCGATAGCGCCCTTCGCGCAGGCTGACCGTGAACCACTTGTTGCTCCCGTCGCCGCCGCTGGCCTCGATACTCTCGAATCGGGCCGGGCCGTCTTCCAGTTCGACTCCCTGTTTCAGCGCGGCGAGGTCGCCGGCGGAGGGATCACCGTGAATCCGCACCGCGTAACGGCGCAGCAACTCCGATGAAGGATGCATCAACGCATTGGCGAGGGCTCCGTCGGTCGTAAAGATGATCAGGCCGGTGGTTGCGATATCGAGGCGGCCCACGGCCACCCAGCGTGCTCCTTTGAGCTTCGGCAGCGCGGCGAAAACCGTGTCGCGGCCTTCGGGATCCGAACGTGCCACGATTTCGCCTTCCGGCTTGTTGTAGACGATGTATCGATGTGACGGAGGAATCTTCTGCAGGGCGAGCTTGCGCCCATCCAGCGTGATCCGTTCGTCGCCGCGGATGGTATCGCCCAGTTGTGCCGTGCGCCCGTCGATCGCCAATCGACCCTCACGAATCCACTGCTCGACTTTGCGCCTGGAGCCGTGCCCCGCGCCCGCCAGCACTTTTTGCACTCGCTCTGACAAAGCGCTATTCCTCAGCCGTTGGCGGATGCATCCTTGTCGTCGTCGGCTTCACCTGTATCGAGGGACGCGATAATCGCCGGCTTGCTCGGATCCGGCCACTCCGAGACGACGAGTTGCTCTTCCACGTCCGCGATCTCAGGCGCCGGCTCCTCTGCGTCGGGTAAGTCGCCGCTCGCATGCTCTTCCGCCGCGGATTCCTCCGGCCCGACCTCCGGGTACAGTACCGGTACGTCCGAAGTCACGTCCGTTGCGGTCCCCGCTGCCTCCTCGACTTCCGGCAGGTTGAGCTGCACGCGAAGGCTCTCCCAGTCAGAGAGGTCCGCGAGTGGCGGCAGGTCATCCAGCTTCCTGAGTCCGAAATAATCGAGGAACGTGCGCGTCGTGCCGAACATCTCGGGACGCCCCGGGACATCCCGGTGACCGACCACGCGAACCCAGTCTCGATCCAGCAGCGTGCGAACAATGTTCGGACTGACCGAGACGCCGCGGACTTCCTCGATCTCACCCCGTGTAATCGGCTGCCGGTATGCGATCAGCGCAAGCGTCTCGAAGAGCGCGCGTGAATAACGCGGCGGCCGTTCCTCCCAGAGCTTTTGCAGCCGCTCCGCCATTCCTGCCGTGATCTGGATCCGAAACCCCGATGCGACTTCCGAAATCGTGACGCCGCGGTCCTGATACTCGTCAACGAGCGTCGCGATCGCACTGCGGATATCAGGCTTCGAGGGCGCCGAACGGCCGTCGAACAGGTTCTGCAGCTGGTCGATGCTCAGCGGGCGGCCGGCAGCGAGCAGTGCCGCTTCGATAAAGTGTTTGATTTCGGTCTGGTCCATCGTGTCTAGCGTATCAGGGTTGCGACGTATCGGCGGCAGGCGGCTCCACGCCTTCATCGGTGACGAGGCGCACATTCGACGCGGCTCGCACGTGCAGCGGCGCAAATTCGTCCGCCTGCACGACTTCGATCAACGACTCGCGGAGAAGTTCGAGCAATGCCAGAAACGTCACCGCGACGCCCAGGCGCCCCTCCTCGGGATCGAACAGGTCGGCGAAGCCCGTGAATGTCCCTGCCTTCACCCGGCTGAGGACTTCGGACATGCGCTGCCGCACTGACAGCGGCTCTCGCGTCACGCGCAGGTTGGAAAACATTTCCGCGCGTTTGAGCACGTCGTGAAAAGCGAGCAGCAATTCCTTCAGTGTCACATCCGGCAGTTTCTCGACGACCTTGCGTTCGGGAGCCTCTGCCCGGGCAACGTACACATCCCGTTCCAGGCGCGGCAATTCGTCGATGTCCTGGGCGGCTTTCTTGTAGCGTTCGTACTCCTGCAGGCGGCGAACGAGTTCGGCTCGTGGGTCTTCCTCCTCCTCAGCGTCCGTCTCGGGACGCGGCAGCAGCATCCGCGACTTGATCTCGGCAAGCATCGCGGCCATCACCAGGTACTCTCCCGCCAGCTCGAGCTGCATCTCCTTCATCAGCTCGATGTACTGCACGTACTGCTTGGTGATTTCGGCGATTGGAATGTCGAGGATATCGATGTTCTGTCGCCGGATGAGATACAGCAGCAGGTCGAGCGGCCCTTCAAAAGCCTCCAGGAAGACCTGCAGGGCATAAGGTGGGATGTAGAGATCCTGCGGCAAGGCCGTGATAGGTTCGCCGTCAACAACGGCGAACGGCATTTCACTCTGCGCGGGACTTTGCTTTTCGTCCTGAGGCGGTTTCGGGGCGTCCTCCCGCTTCAGAACCTTGAGATCCGGTTTCATGGGCTGTCCAAGGCGATATCCGGCCATTTTAGCGTAAACGGGCTCTGGCGCCCCGTTTTCCTGACCCGATGGTGCGGATCTGCGCCATCGCGCTCACAGCAAGGCGCTGACGTCGCCTCGCCCAACCCTGAGCACCTTCACCGTGTCCTCCGAAAGATCAATAACGCTTGTCGGCTCGATGCCGGTGGCTCCGGCGTCGATGATCAGGTCGATTTCGTGACCGATGCGCTCCTCGATCTCGTGTGGATCCGTCAGCGGCAGGTCGTCACCCGGCAGCAGCAGGGTCGAGCTCATGATGGGCTCACCGAGTTCTTCCAGCACCGCCCGAACCAGAGGATGATCGGGAACCCGCAGTCCGATCGTGCGCCGTTTCGGGTGTTGCAGCCGCTTCGGGACCTCTCGCGTGGCCGGCAGGATGAAGGTATAGGGGCCGGGTGTCATCGACTTGAGCATGCGATAGGCCCAGTTGTCCACCCGCGCATAGGTACTGATCTCCGAGAGATCACTGCACACGAGGGTGAAATTGTGGTTCTTGTCAGTGCGCCGGATACGCCGGATTCGATCCATCGCCCGCTTGTCCCCGATATGGCAGCCGAACGCATAGCTCGAATCTGTCGGGTAAGCGATCAGCCCGCCGTCGCGTATCGCGGCGACGATCTTGGCGACACGCCGCGGCTGCGGATCGATAGGATGAACTTCGATTAATTTGGCCACGCGCGAATTCTAGGGGAGTCCTCCGCCTTCGGATACCCTTGCAATCGTGGCCGGGAGCATCAAGATCACGTTATCATTCGCGCTCTCTCGGCCACGCGACCGCCCCGCTGATGCATATATTGTTCGAATTCCTGCCACTGATCCTGTTCCTCGGAGCCTATCTTTACAAGGGCATCTATTTCGCGATCGGCACCTTGATGGTCGCGATGCCGATCGGATTTGTGATCAAGTACATTCGCACCGGCAAGGTCGACAAGATGTACATGTGGTCGACGATCTTCCTGCTCGTGTTCGGCAGCGCCGCACTCTATTTTCGCAATGCCGACTTCATCTACTGGAAGCCCACAGCGTTTTACTGGGCCGTGGCCGTCGCTTTCCTGATTAGCCTGTGGGTGGGTGAGAAGCCGCTCGTGCGTCGTTTCCTGGAACTCAGCGGCGAACTGCCGACGGACAAGATCGCCCCGCGTGAATGGCAGCGTCTCAATCTCGTCTGGGTCGTCTTCTTTGCGGCCATGGGCATCGCCAATATCTATGTTGCCTATAATTTCAGCGAGAAGTTCTGGGTGAACTTCAAGGTGTTCGGCCTGCTTGCGCTGACGTTCGTCTTCATGCTGGCACAGGGACTGTGGCTTGTGGCCAAACTCGGTGGCGACGAGCCGGCGGCAGAGACCCCCGAGACCGACTGATGTGGTACGCGATCATCAGCGAAGATAACGAGAACAGCCTGCCGTTGCGTGCCACTGCGCGTGGCGCGCATATCGAACGGCTGCGTGGACTGGCCGCTGACGGCCGGCTCCTGATCGCAGGCCCCCACCCGGCGATCGATGCGGAGGACGTGGGCGAAGCAGGCTTTACCGGCAGCCTCGTCGTTGCCGAGTTCCCCTCACTGGGGGATGCGAGGCAATGGGCCGACGAGGATCCCTACGTCGAGGCCGGCGTTTACCGCACTGTTGTGGTTAAGCCCTTCAAGCTGGTGCTGCCATGACCGCGGAACGGGTTCAGCAGATTCAGGCGCGGCTCGAAGACAGATTCTCGCCGTCTCAGCTGCAGGTGAAGGACCAGAGTCATCTGCATGCCGGGCACGCCGGAGCCCGGGAAGGTATGGGACACTTCGAGGTGACGATCGTGTCCGATAGCTTCGAGGGCAAGAGTCGCATCGAGCGCCACAGGCTGGTTTACGCGGCATTGGGATCGCTGATGCAGACCGACATCCACGCACTGAGTATCAACGCATTTTCGCCGAAGGAACGATAATTTCGGCCAAACCTGGCGCGAGATAGTCTATGATGTGCGCTGCCTGGGCCAGGGAGGCCACTGGTCTACTTTCAGCCAATTGGCTTCTGGACAGCGCCGATCCCACTCAGGTATTTCAAGGCAATTAAAGGACTCATCATGATATTTAAATCACGTTCCAGCCGGTTTGGAACACTCATCGCTGTCGCCTCACTTGCAGCGAGCGGATTTTCGTCGGTCTCCGCCGAAACGGTGGTGACCGTCAACGGCGAGGACATTGACAGCACGGTGTTCGACGCATACCTCGAGAGCCGATTCCAGAAACCCGCCGCACAGGCATCAGACGAGGAGCGCACCACAGTCGAACGGGAACTCACTGATATCTATCTCCTGACGACGCAGCCCAACGCCAAGGAGCTCTCGGAGGACCCCTCAATCAAAGCGCAGATCGAGCTTCAGTATCGAGGCACTATCGCGCAGGCGGTAGCGCGGGACTTTGTGGCCAGCAATCCAGCCACGGACGCCGAAATTCTGGCCGAATATGAGGCACAGCTGCAGCAATCCCCGGACCAGCAATATAAAGCGCGCCACATTCTCGTTAGCACCCAGGGTGAAGCGCAGGATCTGATCGATGAGCTCAAGGAGGGCGCGGACTTCCAGGCGCTGGCCAAGGAACATTCTACCGGGCCGTCCGGGCCAAACGGCGGCGATCTCGGCTGGTTTTCGCCGGATCAGATGGTGAAGCCGTTTTCTGACGCTGTCGTCGCACTCGATAATGGCGGGTTTTCCACCGCCCCGGTTCAGACGCAGTTCGGTTGGCATGTCATCCTGCGGGAGGATTCACGTGAGAACGAGCCGCCGACATTGGAAAGCGTTCGCGAGGCCATCAAGCAGCGTGTTGAGCAAAACAAGTTCCAGGACTACATGCAGAAGCTGCGTGATGAGAGTTCATCCGACGGCTAGTTAACTTAATTTCTCGCGACTTGTCATAAGGGGCGCTTTCGGGCGCCCTTTCTATTTTTCGGCTGCGGTTCTGTGAGCGGCATCACATCATCACGCCGAGAAGCTACCTAACATTGCTCGCGAGTCATCCCTAATCGCTCGGGGGTGGCTTCTCCAACCCTCGCATCTCCTTTTAGGTTGATACGAGAACTAA
>JAACFE010000130.1 GCA_009937525.1 Gammaproteobacteria bacterium | reverse complement strand
CTGAAGAAAGAGGTGCTGGACCTGAACCGCGACCTGTTCCTGCTCGAGGAAGAACTCCTGTTCCCGGCAAATTCGCAGGTGGCGTTCTTTATATCGATGGACGTCGGCGAGTACTTCAAGCTGGATTCGGTCAGCCTCAAGATCGACGGCAAGGAGGTGGCCAACTACCTGTACACGGACCGCGAAGCCGGATCGCTTCTGCAAGGCGGCGTGCATCGGGTGCACATGGCCAACCTGAAGGCGGGCGATCACGAACTCGTCGCAATATTTACCGGTCAGGGCCCGCATTCCCGGGAGTACAGGCGCGGCGCAACGCTGAATTTCTCGAAGGGCATCGGCGCGAAGTATGTCGAGCTCGAGATCACCGACCGGGTCAAGAAACAGCAACCGGAATTCGTCATCAAGGAATGGGAGTGATTATTGATCACTCGCCACGCCATCGTCGTCTGTTACTTCCTGATCCTGGCGTCCCTGGCGCCCGCGACGCCAGCGTTTGCGGGCAAGGATGATCCCGCGCCCATCGTCGTAGAGGAGCCGCACTACGGCGAGGTGCTCTTCTACTTCTACCAGGAAGACTATTTCCCGGCGATCGTGCGGCTGCTTGCCGCTCAGGAACAGGGCCAGCTCGAGGCGCATGCCGGGCAGGCGGAATTGCTCAAGGGCGGGCTGTACCTTTCTTACGGTCACCACCTCGAGGCGGCGGAGATTTTCGAGCGCCTGCTGGCTGACAACGTCAACCCGGAGATTCGTGACCGGACCTGGTTCTTCCTGGCGAAGATCTGGCGCCAGCGCGGCTACCTCGACAAGGCACAACGGGCACTGGACAACATCGGCAGCGACCTGCCCGAGGACGTCCGGCGCGAAGCGACGATGCTGCAGGCGCAGTTGCTGATCGACGGCGGCCAGTATGATCAGGCGATCGCGCTGTTGCAGGACTGGAAAGGCAGGACCGAGTGGTCGCGCTACGCGCAGTTCAATCTCGGTGTCGCGCTTGTACGCAGCGGCCGCATGGACGAGGCCCGCAAGATTCTCGCGGAACTCGGCGACATGGATCCCTGGAACGAGGAGCTGACGTCGCTGCGCGACAAGGCCAACCTGGCGCTGGGTTACGCGCTGCTGCAGTCGGGCCAGCCACACACGGCCAAGCCGCTGTTGCAACGCGTCAGGCTCGAGGGGCCGTTTTCGAACAAGGCATTGCTCGGCGTCGGCTGGGCCGATGCGGAACTGGACCGCTACGAAAGAGCACTCGTGCCGTGGATGGAGCTGCGCGGTCGCGACCTGCTCGATCCGGCAGTTCAGGAATCCATGCTGGCGATTCCCTACGCCCTCGCGCAGCTCGATTCGATCAGCCAGGCCGCCGATCATTATCTGAACGCCATCGAGGCATTCTACGAGGAAGCCAACCGCATCGACCGCACGATCGGCCACATCGAGTCGGGCCGGTTTTTCGACGAGTTCATCACCGATGACCCATTGGACAGCACCGGCTGGTACTGGCGCATGGAGGTGCTTCCCGAGGGCCCGCAGGCGCGGTATCTGTTTCACCTGCTCGCGACGCATGAATTCCAGGAAGGCCTCAAGAACTACCGCGATCTGAACTATCTCTGGAACAACCTCGACCGGTGGCAGCAGAGTGTCGAGGTCTACGCAAACATGCTGGAGACACGACGCCTCGCCTACGAGGAACGGCTGCCACAGGTACGGGAGGCTCTCGCGCGCGCGGATATCGACGGCATGGTGCAGCGCAAGCTGGAGTACGACGCGTTGCTCAATGATATCGAGCGGAGCAGTGACTGGCTGGCTCTGGCCAACAAACGCGAATTCGAAATGTGGGGCGAAATTACGAGCCTCGAGAAGACTCCGGCCTTGTCCGCCAACATTCCCGAAGCGGAAGAGGTCAGGGACAAGATCAAACTGTTGAAGGGCGTTCTGCGGTGGGGGCTGGAAAAAGACTTCAGTGATCGCCTGTGGCGCATACGCCGGGACCTGAGGGAGACCGGTGAAGCGTTGGTGGAAACGCAGCGGTCGCGCCGCCAGGTGGACGACTCCATGCAGAAGCAGCCGCTGGAATTCCGCGCCTTCGACGAACGCGTGTACGGGCTGGAGCCGCGCATCGAAGCATTGAAGATGCGCGTCGGTGACGCCATGGCCGAACAGCGCGCCTTCCTGCAGGCGATCGCGGTCGGCGAGCTGCAGGCGCAGCAAAGGCGCCTCGACACCTATACCGTGCAGGCACGTTTTGCGCTCGCCGCGATCTACGATCGTGCGTCGACGATTACCGAGGCGGCGGTCAAATGATCTTGCGCAGGTCGACACTGACCGCTACCGGCGTCGCGTTGCTTCTCGCGACAGCGGCCGGCGCCGACGTCAGGAAAGAGGACACGATCGAGAGCCTGGAGAAGGAGACGGTCGAGATTCGCCCGGGCAAGGTCATCAGGAACAGTTCCGACCTGGCCCGCGACAACTATCGCGAGTTCCTGGATCTCGTCGCGGATGACCCCTCCCTCAGTGCCGAGGCCATGCGGCGCCTTGGCGACCTGGAGCTCGAAGCGAGCGAGGCGGCGCAGCTCGCCGAGAACATCGAGAGTCTGGGCGGCGCGGGCTATGACAATGCCGTCAGTCTTTACCAGCGGCTGCTCGAGGCATATCCGAGCTACCGCCGCAACGACACGGTGCTCTACCAGCTGGCGCGGGCGTACGAGATCGGCGGGCGCACGGACGACGCGCTGCGGGCGCTGGACGAACTGGTGGCCAAGTATCCTGCGACACCCCTGATCGACGAAGTCCAGTTCCGTCGCGGCGAGATGCTGTTCCTGCGCAAGCGATACAACGATGCCGAACAGGCCTACCAGAAGGTCATCGAATACGGTGACGAGTCGCGATTCTACGAGCAGTCCCTCTACAAACTGGGCTGGTCGCAGTTCAAACTCGCCTGGCATGAAGACAGCCTGGATCCTTTCTTCGACTTGCTCGATCGCAAGCTCGGCGGCGTCGAGCTCCAGGACGGCGAAGATCGCCTGGCGGCGTTGAGCCGCGCCGAGCAGGAACTGGTCGAGGACACCTTCCGCGTTCTCTCGCTCAGCTTTTCGTACATGTCGGGCTCCGAGAGTATCGACGAATACTTCGGCAGGCGCGGCCAACCCGAATACGCGTACGTTATCTATATGAATCTCGGCGATCTCTATCTCGACAAGGAGCGTTATGTCGATGCCGCCGAGACCTATGGTGCATTCGTCGACCAGGACCCGTTCCATCCCAAAGCGCCGCTGCTGCAGGTCGAAGTGATCGAGGCCTACAAGCGGGGCGGGTTCCCGAGCCTCGTCCTCGAGGGCAAGAAAGGCTTTGTCGAGCGTTACGGCATGGATGGCAATTTCTGGGTGCGGAACCCGCGCGAGCAGAACAATGCCGTTGCCGCGCACCTGAAAGCCAACCTGACCGATCTCGCGCAGTATTACCATGCCGAGGCGCAGAAGGACGGCAAGCGCAGCGACTACCAGGAAGCGGCACGCTGGTATCGCAAATACCTGGCGTACTTCCCGGGCGAGCCGGATACGGCCAACACCAACTTCCTGCTCGCTGAAATTCTCTTCGAGAGCCAGGACTTTGCGGAAGCGAAGACGGAATACGAGCGCACGGCCTACGCCTATCCCATGCACGAGAAGTCGGCAGAAGCCGGGTACGCGGCGCTGCTTGCCTACCGGGAGCACGAACAGACGCTGGAAGGCACGGAGAAAGCGGCCTGGCACCAGGAGTACCTGGACAGCGGGCTGCGTTTCGCCGATACGTATCCCGGGCATCCGGAGTCGGGTACCGTGCTGACGACCGTGGCTGAAGAACTCTTCGCCCAGAACCAGTTCGACCTGGCGATCGCAGTCGGCCAGGCCGTCATCGCCAAACAACCCCCGGTCGAGCCGCAGCTTGCACGCACGGCGTGGACCGTGGTCGCGCACTCCCAGTTCGATCTGGAGAATTACGCGGAGGCCGAGACGGCGTATTACAGCCTCCGGGGCCTGACGCCGGTGGACGACGCCGCGGCCTCGAACGAGGTGAAGGAACGCATCGCCTCGTCGATCTACAAGCAGGGCGAGCAGGCCAGGGACGCCGGAGACCTGGAGACTGCGGTGGCCCACTTCACCCGTCTCGGCCAGGCGGTGCCCGATTCGAGCATCCGGGCCACCGCCGAGTACGATGCCGCCGCCGCGCTGATCAGCATGGCCGCGTGGGACCGTGCCTCCGGAATGCTGGAGCAGTACCGCCGCAACTACCCGGACAGCGAGTTCGCCGACGACATTTCGCAGAAGCTGGCCGTAACGTACATGGAGACGGGCCGCGGGGCCCAGGCAGCCGCCGAGTTCGAACGAATCGCCGTGGCTCCGAGCAGCAGCGATGAGGTTCGGCGGGAGGCGCTCTGGAAAGCGGCCGAGCTGTATGAGACGGGCGGCGTCGTCGCCAGCGAAAAGCGCGTGCTCGAAAGTATCGTCGATCGTTATCCGGACCCCTTGTCCGAATCGATCGAAGCCCGGTATCGCCTGCTGGAGATCGCCGAGGCCCAGGGTAACAGCGCCGAGGTTAGCGCGCGCCTGAATGACATCATCGATGCGGATGCCCGCGCTGGCGCGCAGCGCAGCGATCGTACCCGCTACCTGGCAGCAAAGGCGTCCGTGCGTCTGGCGGAGCCGGTTCGCAAACGATTCGAGGTCGTGCAGCTTACGCAGCCGCTCGCGGAGAGCATGAAGCTCAAGCGAGCCCTGATGGAAGACGTCATCAAGGCGTATACCGATGCTGCCGAATACGGAGTCGCGGAAGTGACTACCGAGTCCACGTTTCGCCTGGCGCAGGTGTATGAGTCGTTTGCCGGCGACGTGATGGAATCGGAACGACCCCGAGACCTCGACCCCGACGCCCTGGAGCAATACGAACTGCTGCTCGAGGAGCAGGTATTTCCGATCGAGGAGAAGGCGATCGATCTGTACAAGGCGAATACCGATCGAACGTCTGAAGGGATCTGGGACGAATGGGTCGAGAAGAGTTTCAACCGTCTGGCCGGCCTGTTGCCGGCGCGTTACGCGAAACTGGAGCGCAGTGAAGATGTCGTTACAGCGCTTTACTGACAAGGCCGTATTGCGGCTTATCGTGCTGGGGCTCGCGCTGGCGGTCTCGGCCTGCGCATCCAACGGCTCCAGCGGAGGCGGTGCCGACGGCGGCCGGGCCGAACGGCAGGCTGCAGTCGACCCGCGGACGGGCGAAGTCCCGCCGGAAGTGCTCACGATGTATGAGCAGGCGGTCGCCGTGATGGCGTCCGGCGACTTTCTCGACGCGGAACTCCGGTTCAAGGAATTCCTGCTGCAGTATCCCGGCTATCCCGGCGCGCACGTCAATCTCGCCATCATCCACGTGAACAACGACAACGACGAGGATGCGAGAGCGGCGGTCGACGCGGCACTCGCGACAGACCCTGGCTACGCGCCGGCGCTCAATCAACTCGGCATGCTGCTTCGCAGAAACGGCAATTTTCTGGAGGCGGAGGCCGCATATTTGAAGGCCGTCACAGCGAGCCCCGACTATGCCTTGGCACACTACAACCTGGGCGTCCTCAACGAACTCTACCTGCAGCGACTGGATGCGGCATTGCAGCATTTCGAGCGCTACCAGGCGATCGTCGGGGGCGATGAGCAGGTCGAGAAGTGGATCACCGATCTGCAGCGTCGAGTGTCGGCGTCTCAGCGCACGGTCAACATAGCGGAATGAAGTGTATGAGAGCTGGTGGACGCAATCTGATCGGGGCCGCGATGGTCGTGGCACTTTCGCTGGCAACGCCGGCGACGTTCGCGCAGGGGGCGGTCGACGAAATCGAGCCGGCCGTGGACACGTCCGCGCTGTCCTACGAGCCCGACGCGCTGGAACCGGCGGTCGATACGTCAGCCGCGCCGAGCGAAGCCGCTGTCGTGGAGCCGGCAGAGCCCGACGCGGTGGTCGCGCAGGATGTAACACGGCGCGAATCGTACGGTGGCGTGATGGACGAGATGACCCTGGGCCGTACGGAGATCACCGGCAACCAGGAACTGCCCAAGGTTCTATACATCGTGCCGTGGCAGAAGGCACAACCGGGCGAACTGACGGGCCGTCCCGTGAATACCCTGCTCGACGAGGTGCTCGCACCGCTCGACAGGGAAGAATTTACGCGGCAGGTGGATTTTTATGGCGACCTGTACGGTGACGAGGAGCAATAGCGAGCCGCGGCACGCGATACAGGACGGACGACGAGTTTAAAGGAGCGCGCTGCGGCGCGCGATTTGATCGAAGAGGAGCAATCAAATGGGCACTATCGTG
>JAACFE010000046.1 GCA_009937525.1 Gammaproteobacteria bacterium | reverse complement strand
ACGTGAACGGCACGCCGACTGTCGCCGCGTCCCCGGGCGGGTTCTGCTTGTCGATCTTCTCGACCGGGATCAGCAGGTTCTGGCACTTCTCCTGGACCTGGGTCGACGCGCCGTTGACGAACCAGATCTTGTGATTCTGGACGGTGGCGCAGGACATCTGGCCGGTGTGATAGACGTTGTCGAAAACCAGCAGAAGACGGTTGCCGCCGCCCGATCCGCCATCCGAAAAGAACGAGATGTTCGCGGTGAGTGGCTTGGTCTGCGGCCAGTTGCGAAGCGTGCAGTTCACATCGACGTTGATATTCGACGGCGAGACCGCAACGACGTTGCCGTCGATGATGCCGCCGGGGAAGTCGGAACAGTCGACCGCCTGCGCATGAGCATCCGGCGCGCTAGCCCAGCACAGAAGCAGCACGGCAAACAGCCGCAGGGCGATCCCGCGACCGGAGAGCATCGTTGTTTGCTTTAATCCTCATCCTGAGGACGGCCCGAGTAACTGCGATCGTCGAGCAGTCCCGCTACCTTTGGGTCTTCTAGCCCTTTAGGCCGGTGACTTTGCGTCGCCGCCTTTCGGCGGCTTTGCCTTTAATCCACGGGCAAATGATCTCGCAAGCGGCCGGTGGAAGTAATGAACTGCTTCACATGATCGAAAGCCCGTTCGCGGCGATTGCGAACTTCGTGAACCCCGCACGGTTCAAGGCCTGTCGCGTTGCGCGCTGCGACCACGATGCGATGTTTATGTAAGAGCACGGCGAGACGGCGAACGACATAACCCTCAAGGCCGCAGGCACGCGGACCCACGGGTGCTTATGTCAAACAATGGGCGTTACGATCAGGCAGCGGGCAGGAAGTCGATCGGGTAGATGATCGTCATCGCACCGACGTCTTTCGCGCCGAAGTCGAAAGTCTTCACCCGGTCCACGACCTGCTGCGACAGCATCGGCGCGTTCATGTCCGACGCCTGCAGCTCGCACATCGAGACGCTGCCGTCCGGCTCGATCGTCAGGCGCAACACCATCTGCCCTCTCAACGTCGGGTCCTTGCGCAGCTCGCGGTTATAGAGCCTGTAAAGCGAGGCCTTGTAACGATCGAAGACGATCTGGATCTCTTCGTCGGTGCGGCCCGCGGACACGCCGGCGCTGAGCGGCCGGTCGGGGCCTTCACCACCGCCGATCGAACTCGCAACACGGCTGACCGCTACGCCTTCGATGCCGTCACCGCCACCACCGACGTCACGGCTGATGTTCGACAGGTTGATGCCGCCGCTCGAACCCGGCGCCGAGGTCGTGACCATAGAGCGTTCGGGGCGGCCGACGCTGTTCTCACCCGCGGTGCTCAGGCGCGCCGAAGAACCGAGTTTTGCGTTCGTGTCGAGATCCGCGCGTGCCGCGAAACTCTCGCGGAAGGCAAGGATGCCCTTCGACTTGACCTGTTCCTTCGTATCCACCGGCGCCGATTCCGCCACGACCGGCTGCTCGACGGTCTCCGGGATCTCCTCAGGTTCCGGCGGCGTCTCCTCGGCCAGCTCCGGTTCCTCGGGCTCGGGCTCCGGCTCCTCGATGATGGGCTCCGGTTCGGGCTTCGGCGGCGGCAGCTCCTCGCGCACGAGTTTCGCCACGCGCTCGGGCACCTCGATCAGCTTGGCGCGCTCGGGAATCGGCAGGTCGATGATGCTGAACAGCCAGCCGAGCAGCAGGCACGCGAGCAGCGACGCGAGCACGGACTTGCGCGAGCGGGCGTCTTCCTCGTAGCCGCGCGACCAGGGCATGACCAGCGCACGGTGCGGCACGTCGGCATCTTCACGCTCGACGAGCCACTCGGCCTTGCGGCTTTCCTCGCGCTCGGTCGCATCGCGAAGGTCGTAATACAGGTAATCCATCGACCGGTTCTTGTCGCCGATCTTGTCGAGGACGGCGTCCCGGCGATCTTCAATCCGTTCGATCTCGTCGGTGAATTCGTTGATCTTGCCGCGCACGCTCTCGAGGTGCTCGGCGGTGCTGTGAGGTCTTTCGAGGTCGCCCCAGAAGAGATAGGAAGCGCCGACCTTGTCGAGTTCCTCGAAGTTCTCGCACAGGCGGGCCAGCACCTCGTAACGCTCGCCCTTCTCGATCTGCGCCTCGAGTTCACCCTCGATCGCATGCAGCTCGTGCTCGAGTTCCTCGAGCTCGCGCTCCGAACGCTGCAGCTGCTCCTTGAGACGCAGCTCCTCGAGCGACGACAGCGTCTGTTTCAGCGCCTCTTGTTCTTCGAATGAAGGATCTGAGCTCACTTAGCCAACCTCGTCCATGCGGTATTACAGCGCCGCTACCTGCGCTGGCGCTTTCTGAAGAACGGCCAGCGACACGTTCTCGTAGCCCTCGCCCGTGCACGTCGACATGATCCGCTTGATCACGATGAACGGCACCGATTTGTCCGCGAGTATCGTGACCTCGAGACTGTCCGAGACCGCCAGCGTTGCCGGCCCCACGACGTTTTCCTTGAGTTCCGCGAGTCGCGATGTGATCCGGTCCGTCGCGCCGTCTTCGGCGGCGAGGATGTCCTCGACCCTGGCCGCAGACTCACCCTGAACCAGCACCTCTTCCGGGCTCACGAAGATCACGACGGTCTCGCGCGGCTTGGTCTCGACTTTCGATTCCGGCAGCTGTACTTCCTTGGGCGCGTCGAGCACCTCGACGGAACCGGAGTTCACCAGCAGGAAGAACACGAGGATCGTGAACACGTCCATCAACGACGTCAGGTTCATCTTCGTGATCTTCACGCGGTTGCGCGACATGCGTTTGATACGCCGCGAGTTCCTCATGGCGCGTCTCCTACGGATATCTCGGAGAACAGGGCATAGAGTTCAACCTGCGGCTCTCCTTCGATGGGATCCTTGACCGGCAGCTCGACGCTCCTCACGATGTCCATCACCTGGATCAGGTAGTCGTAAGGGATGTGGGCCTCCATCAGCACGGACGCGGCATCATGGTCCGGGTATTCCCGCTTCAGTTCGATCATGAAGTCCGACAGGGTTTGGAAGTCGTACTCGTCGTCCTTCTTCGGGATCGACGCGATCGTCTGCGTGCCGTTGGTGATCTCCATGCCCGTTTCCCGCACGACGACCTCGACGCGGAAGTTGTCCTCGTTGTTCGAGGGACCGCCCGCGGAACTCGGCAAATTGAGCTCCACGATCGTCAGGCGCGAGAACACTGCGGTTATCAACAGGAACGGAACCAGCACCACCATCAGGTTTAGGAACGTGGTGACGTCGATTTCGTGGGCTGCGCCCTTCGTGCGCCGCTTGTAATGGTGCTGCCGGGCCATGTGGTCTAGGCCTCCTGGGTCGCCCGCTTGGCGCGCCGCGAGAAGACGTTCAGCGCCTTCACCGTGGCCATCTCGAGGCTATCGACGATGTCGCCCGTCTTGCTCGTCAACACCGCGTGGATGATGAGGAGCGGGATGGCAACCATCAGGCCGAAGGCCGTCGTGTTCATCGCCACCGAGATACTCGCCGACAGCAGGTCCGCTTTCTCGGCCGGGTTCGCATTCGCGACCGCCGTGAATGCCTGGATCAGGCCCATGATGGTGCCGAGCAGGCCGAGCAGCGTGGCGATACTCGACGCCAGCGCAACGTAGGGCGTGCGCTTCTCGAGGCGCGGCACGATCTCCATCATGCTCTCCTCCATCGCGATCTCGATATCCTCGCGACGGCGGACGGCACCCTGGAGGGACAGGCCCATGTTCAGCACCTGCGAGATCGTGGATTCGTCCTCGCTGGTCATCTTGCGCGCTTCGTCGAACTCGCCGTTCGACAGCAGCGGCTGTACTTTCTCCCACACCAGCTGGTTCTTGTTCGTCACCATCGACAGCGTGAAATAGCGTTCAATGGCGATCCCGACACCGACGGCAAAAACCAGCAGTATCGGGTACATGAACATGCCACCCGACGAGAAGAAACCTACAATCGAATAGAAAAAGTCCATTTCCAAACCCTCATTTGACAGAACGTCCCGGGTCCGTCCCAGGACAGGCTCTAGAATAGTTTTCGGTCACCCGATTGAATGTGACGCAGCGCACGTTCGGGCATTATGTTTGCTGCCTTACGGGAATCTTTGAAGGCCGTCACACTGCGGGCGCAGCCGGCCGCTCAACCCTGGTCCGGTGCCTTGCCGGAGCGAATCTCGTAGAAGTGGAGCTGCCGCAGGAACACTTCCTTGTCCACGGGGCGCGCGCGGTCGTCGAGCGTGTCCGACAGGCTGATGTTGTCGCCCAGCTCGGACGACTTCCACGGCACGATGACGAGCGACTTGGGCGCCTCCTCGTTGCCCAGGATGGACATGCCGGACATGGCCTTCGGCTGATTGATGCCGTCGCCCGTCTTCTCGGCGGGTGCTTCCTCTTCCGCGACCGCCTCTTCGGCCTCCTCGGGCTCTTCGGCGAACGCGGACACGCTCATGCAGAGCGCGGCAGCAACTATCGGCAGTACTCTCTTCATGTCGCCTCCTACTGGTCCAGCCGGTAACGGATATCGGCGATCCACATCGACGCTTCCTCGTCACTCGGCACCGTCTTCATGTAGGCCTCGTAGTTCTCGAGTGCGCACTCGGGGTCCGCGAGGTAGAGATCGCAGAGTATTGCGAGGTTGCGGCGTGCAAAGTGAAATCCGGGATAGATGGCCAGTGCCGCTTCGTAGCTCTTGCGAGCCTCATCGAAGCGGCCGGTCTTGCGGTAGATGATGCCGAGTTCGTTGTGCGCGACCGGTTGTTCCGGGTTCGACTCGAGCGCGAGCAGCAGGCTGCTTTCCGCCGCTTCGAGGTCACCCGCACGATGCCGGGCGATGCCGAGATCGATGCGCGGCGCGCTCAGCTCGGGCGCCGCCGCGGCGACCTGCTCGAGCAGTTCGATGCCTTCGTCGTGCCGGCCCTGCTGCAGGTAGGACAGCGCCGTCTCGTAATCGGCACGCACGTCGCCGCCGATGCGCGCCTCTTCGGTAATCGTGAAGCCGACCTCTTCCTGTATCTCGATGCGCGATGGCGGAGCCTCGGGCTGCGTCGTCGCGCAGGCGCCGAGCAGCGATGCAGAGAGCGCCACCAGCAGGATCTTCATGTCTCGTGTGTTCACAACTCAATCCTTTGCCGGTACCGGACCGTCGGTCATCTGCGCGGTCGCTTCCACCGCATCTTCATCCTTGTCCGCGCCCGGCATCTCGCCGTCGCCCTCTGCGTCGATGTCGATCTTCGGCGCAATCGGCATGCGGTAGGCATAGCGGTCAATGGAGCCGACGAAACCGCCGCTGATTTCGCTCTTCGCGTAGCGCCCCGGCATCAGGTCCGCGAGCTTGTCGAGACTCTTCTGCACCCAGGGGTTGTAGACACCGATCGCCAGCAATTCGAAATTCTCTTCATGAACGGTGATCGCGCGTTCCTCGAAGGGATAGGCCTCCTCCTCGATCACCATCTCGTAGTCGACTTTCTCCGCCTCGCTGAGCCCGTCCGGCCGCTCGGACTCGAGCAGCGCGACGCTGAAGTCGAAATAGATCTCCGCGAGGTAGAAGGTCGCAGCGGCCGTCACCTCGGCCACCTCGTAATCGACCAGCGCCTCGAATGCCGCCATCGCCACGTCCATGCGCAGTTGCTTCTCCGCGAGGCTCTCTTCGAAGGGCTGCACCAGCTCCAGGTCGGCGAAGCGCTTGTAGCTCTGCTCCGCCAGCACCAGCGCGGCCTTCGCGGCGAGGTAGCGGCTGCGGTCGGTACGATCCGGGCCCGCCTCCCTGTCGGCGTCGATGATGTCGTTCAGCTGCGTGTAGTAGCGCTCGTAATCGGACTCCGCCTTGAAGATCTCGGAGAGCCGGTTGCGTGCCTCCATCGCGAAATCGAGCGGGCGCGGGTAGTCCACCACGTATTGTTCGTAGACGCGCATCGCATCGTCGAGCACATTGACTTCGTCATACAGTTCGGCCGCCGTCAGCAGCGCTTCGCGGGCCAACACCGGGTCCGTCGCCTCGGCCGAGATGCGTTCGTGCTCGGCCGCCGAGCGCGCCGTCTGGCCGTCCTCGCGATAGATGTAGGCGAGCTGCTTGGTCGCTTCGGCATTGAGTTCGTGGTCGGGATGCGTGCTGCGGAATTCCTCGAGCACGCCGGACGCCATCGTCCAGTCCTCGAGTTTCATCAGCGCGGCCGCCGCATCGTATTCGGCGACGCTGCGGATGTCGGAGGTCGGCGCCAGCACCTTGATCCTGAGGAAATGGTTGGCCGCCGTGCGGTAGTCCTCGAGCAGGTTGGCCTGCTCGGCCTGCTTGTAGATCGACGCGGCAAGTCCGTCGATCACGGCCGGCCGCGATTCGTGGTCGGCCGGCGTCAGCGCGAGCACGTTCTTGTACGCGTTCTCCGCGTTCGGATACTCGGCCAGGTCGATCGACGAGTGCGCGATGACCGCCCACGCGGAGCGCAGCAGTTCGCTGTCGGCATCCGGATAGCGGTCGATGAGCTTCTGTGCCGAATCGATGGCGACCAGGAAGTCCTTCATCTCGTACAGGTCGTCGGCCGCAGCACCGAGGACGACCGGTGCCTGCTCGTGTTCGGGGAAGGTCTCGGCAAACCGGAGTGAACTTGCCACCGTCGCCTTCTTGACCTCGAGCGTGCGCGCGCCGGTGGCGATCTTCAGGTCTTCACGATGCGCATAGATGGCCGCGTAACCGGCCGCCGAGGCCTGCTCGTGCGCCGCGTATTCGTAGGCCGTGCGTTCATACTCGAGGGCCGCCTCGCCGAAATTCTCGTTCTCGAGCAGCAGGTCGGCGAGCTGGTAGTTGACCTGTGGAGTCTCCTCGTCCGACGGGAACGAATACAGGAACTGGCGGTACCAGCGCGAGGCCTCGCCAAAATTCTGCGGCTTCTCGTCCTCGAACACCGGCTCCTGGTAGAGCGCATGGTAGTGATTGGCGAGGTCGGTCAGATTCGTCTTCAGGAAGCCGACGACCTCCGGAGCGTCCGCGATGTCGAAGCGATGCCAGTACTCGGCGTCCACCGCGTAACGCGTCGCGAACTCCTTCTTCGCTTCCACGACGAGTTTCGGGAAGTTCGCCTCGGCGTAGATCTCGACCACGCGCATGCTGAAGTGTGGCGAGATGCGGTGGTAGGGACTCAGGTTGATGAAGGATTTGTAGACCGAAGCCGCGTCCTCGTAACGCAGCTTGCTGAAATAGAATTCACCGAGGTTGCCGTAGATCTTGTCGGCATAGATGCGGTGCCCGTGCTCGGAAAAGTACTCGTCGACCACGTCCGGCCCGCCGAGGTTCGAGAAGCTCAGGCTGATGACGCGGAAGGTGTCGGCGACGCGGTGCTCTTCATTCTCCTCGTGGGTTGCATCGAAGTCGTAGCCGATCGACTGGCGATGATCGAGCATCGCCATGTACCGGTGCAGTGCCTCTTCGTAGAGATCCTGCTTGTACAGCGCCCAGCCGAGCTTGTACAAGGCCAGCTCGTAGTACGACGAGGTACTGCCCATGGTGATGATCGAGCCGTAGGCGCTTTCCGCGTCGAAGTATTTCTTCCTCACGAAGAAATACTCGCCGCGGCGGAAGTGCACTTCGTCGATGTACTTCGAGTAGGGATACTCGGCCACCAGACGATCCATCACCTTCATTGCTTCGTCGGGCTGGCCGATCTCGTCGTAGGCCCGCGACATCTGGTAGAGCACCTGGTCGTTGCGTTCGTAATTCGGGTAGGTCTCGAGAATCTTACGGTAGGTCTCGATGGCCTCGCGGGGACCGGTCGGGATCGGCTCGCCGCCGGCGCCCGTGAGGAGGTCGTCGTCTCCCGTCGCGTCGCTGAGCAGCTCCTGCCGCTGCGACGCGCGCTGCTCGAATTCCTGCTCGGACTCGGCCGACCCTGCGGGCGCCGATACGGTGGCGCCCGCTTCGGCCCTCTGCAGCGGCGCCGCGCTCGCGGGCGCAGGCATGTCGGCGGCCTCCGGTTTCGCCAACTTCACGGCCTCCACCGGCTTCGAGCCGGCGGCCGCCGCCGAGACTTCGACGATATCGCCCGTGCCGATCACACCGTAGACCTGCTCGATCTGCAGGTCGGCAAGGCGGCGCATGGCTTCCGGTGTCCGCGCGGTCTCGGGTGTCTCCTCGAGGTAGCGCCGATAACTCTCCGCGGCCCGCTCGAGCCCGTCTTCGAGGTAAACCTCATCGACGTCGGGCTGCACGCTCTCCAGTTCGGCAAGCGTGCCCTGCTCAGTCACCGTCGTGCAGCCGGCGAGGCCCACCGTCACGGCACCGAGGAGAAGATGGATGCGCCTGATCACTGCACCTCGCTCCTCGCCTGCGCCTGTGTGGCCCGGTCATAGCTGTCGGCGAGCGCGAAGCGCGCCTTGTCACGATAGCTCTCGAGCCTGCCGCGGCGTGCCATGAGTTCGTCGATCGCGACGATCTCGAGCTGGCGGCCCTGGCGCTTCATCAGCAGGTCGACCTTCTGGATCGCCTCGCTGACTCGGCCGCGAAGCCGGCTGATCGGCGTCTCGTAACCTTCGAAACTGTGGGTGGCGGCCTGGCGCGAGCGCACGAACTCGTCGTATTGCGTCTGCGCGACGACCATGGCCTCGTCGAGTGTGCGCAGGTTCTGGTCGAACTGCGTCAGGCGGTCGTGGTATTCGGTTTCGAGCGTCCAGGTGAGCAGGCCCTTCAGACGCCGCATGCGTTGCACGAGCGCCCCCTCGAACGGCGTCGATGCGTCCTTGAGCTTTTCTTCGATCAGTTCGATCCGGGCGAGAACGGCCTGTTCTTCGCGGGTTGCGAGGAACTCCGGCCGCGGCGTCGTGAGCAGATCGTCACGGCGCCTCACGAGCATCTTGTGCTGTTCCCTGCGGAGACGCAGGCGCGAATCCAGCTCGCGGAACGTCGTGTCCACGTCCGGCAACAGCGGCTCGTAGTGGTCGTGGCGTATCGTGACCATGTCGTCGAAGGAGTCGAAACTGGATTGCCAGCTGACGAGCTTCTTGCGCAGGTCCGCGAGGTCGAGGTAGTTCTGCAGGCCCGTCTGGAAATCGTGCGTTGCGAGCAGCTCCATCAGGTAATAGGTCTCGGGCGTTTCCGGCAGCGAACGCAGGCGGATGACCCAGTCCTTGTCCTTGCGTATTTCCTCCCGCACCAGGGCATCCAGGAACTTGCCCTCGCGGATGGTCTCGATGGACTCGTTGAGCTTGTCGACCTCCGCGCCGAAGGCGTCGAGCGCCCGGCCGTAGAAGATCGCGGCACGCCCGTGAATGTCCAGCTTGCCGTAGGCATAGGGGAGCGCCAGCATGGCCTCCTGAGTCGCGCCGTCGGTTACCTCGCGTTCGGCGAGGATGCTCCACGGAACGACTGCGCGTTCGTAGTTTTCGACCGACAGGCTCGCCCAGCCGGCGCTCAGCAGCGCCTGGTTCGAGAACGGCCCGTCGAGACGGACGCGGTTCAGGTACGGCATTGCCCGCTCGTATTCACCATCCTCGAGCAGGATCGTGCCGAGGACGAGGTTGGCCTTGTCCCGTATCGCGAGCTCTGCCGGATCATTGTTTTCGATCTGGCCGGCACGATCGAGCTGCTCGATCGCCGCCTGGCGCTGACCGTCCTGCAGGTAAGCGATGCCGAGGTTGTACGCGGCAAAGCCGCCGTAACTGTCCGACCCCTGCAGACGCTTGAGGACTTCGAAGGACTCCGCCGGCTTCTCCTGCGCCAGGTAGACGTTGGCGCGCAGGAATTCGATGTCGTCTCGGATGCCCTCGGGGATCTTGCCGTCTATGCGATCGAGCGCACGCAGCGCAGCGTCCATCTGCCCCTTCTGGAAATGGATCCTCGCGAGACGATACGCCGCGTCGTTACGCACGACCTCGTCGACGGCGCCTTCGAGTACGGCCCTTATCGCGCGGCCTGCGCGATGGTGCATTCGGTAACGCAGCTCGAAATCGCCGAGCGAAAATTCCGCATCGTCGATGTGATAGAACAGGGTGTCCAGCTCGGGCTCGTCGAGCCCCGCGTGCTGGTCGACCTCGGCATCGAGCCGCTCCAGCGCCTCGAAATAGTAGCCCTGGTGCGCGTAATAGAGCGCCTCGCCGAAGTAGAGATCCTTCAGCTCGTCGCTATGACTTGGACTCGTTGCCAGACTGGCGATCAGCAGGAGCCCGATCCCTGAGAACGGTGCTCGAAACATGGACTACCAGTCTCCGACCTGAATGCCGCTCTTGCCGAGACCCGGTCCGGCCAGCGTGATGCCGAGCGCTTTCGGCTCGACGCCCTTGGCGAAGGAAAACTGGTCTGTCTTGTTGAACTCCGTGCCGTTCTTCAGCATGCCGATCATCGTGACGCTGAGCTGGTGGTCGCCGGTCGGCACGTTACCCGTGTAGATCCGCTGCACGCCGCCCTTCTGCAGGGCTTCGAGTTCCTTGTAGCTGTAGATATGGTGCGTCGCGAGCTCTCCGTCGATCTCGATCTTCACGGCATCGAGGCGAAAGTCTTCGTCATCCTCGATAGCCACGAACAATGCGACCTGCGTGTTCGACGGATACAGCAGGCGCTCCTCGAGGTTGTTGAGTTCGGAGGCGATGCTGAGGACGTCGGATTTAATTTCCTGGACCTGGCCATCCAGACTGCGCATATCGTCCCCGGATATGTCCTGCGCCACACTCGTCGCGAACGGGCCGCCGGCGAGCAGGAGCAACATCAACGTGCGGATAAGTCTCGACATCGTTCAAGTCCCTTTTTGTATTACATAATCCGTATGCAATTGCCGCTATCGTGCGCATCTGCGCCACGGTCACGGACAGTCGCTAGTGTTTAGTAAATGGGTGGGTTTATCTGTGAACTGACCCGCAAATCCTTGCTGTCCCGGCTGCGCCCCGACTCCCTTGGCGAACGCTTAGTAATAAGAATGTGAATCGCGTCACTGTGTGATAACGGTGATCGACACATAGTTTCGGTGACAGGGACATGATCAATAACTGGCTCACTACCTTGCGGGAATTCGGCGACCTCTTACGCGAGATCTACCTCGCGCCCGGGGACTTCGTGCTGTCGAAGTTCGCCGAGCTCGCGCCGGTGACCGCCGCGAACTGGGGCATCACCTCCGGCGTCGATTCGACCGCACTGGCCGCCGTCATGTCCGGTCTGTTCTGGTTGCTGATGGCGATCATCGCCTGGCGCCTTTACCGCTATTGCCAGAGCCTGTTGCGCAACCTCATCGCCGTGTTTCACACGATCCGGTACCGGGGCTGGCAGGCGGCCGGGAGCCTGAAGACCCGGCTGGTGTGCGGGCTGCGCGAATTCGTGCCGCGGCGACGGGACGACGGCATCGATGCCGTGCCGGAGATCGACTTCGACGATCTCGATCTTGCCGTCCTGCGCTCCGCCGCCGCGTGCGGACCGGGTCTCGCGATGTCGGCGCCGGAGATCGCGGAGAAATTCAAGCTGCGCCCTTCCCAGGTTCAGCGCAGCATCGACAAGCTGCGCCAGAGCAGGATGCTGGATACCGTCATCGGCTCGACGGACGGCTACGAAAATGTTCGCCTCTCCCCCTCGGGAGCGACCTTCGTGGCGATGTGGCAGCGCCAGCACGGGTCCTGACAGCTTGCCTCGCACTGCTTGATGTGGACGGGCCACTGCGCCCACAATCGATGCACCCGGAAACGAATACCTGGTAGGTCCATGGCAGGCTGGCTGTTCCTGTTGATTGCCCTCGTCGGCACGGCGATCGTCGTCAATGCGGCAAAGCCGCGGAGGGGGCCGATATCGCTCGTGCCGAGCTGGCTGCTGGCGTTCCTGACCCTGGACCTCGCCCCGTTTCACATCGTCCTGGCACTCGCGATCGCCTGCGGGTTCGCACTGGCCGGTGCGCTCGGCGCCCTGCCGGGCAAACTGGCGCTGCTGCTCACGCTGGGTTCCAGCGCCGTCCTGTTCGTCCTCTGGCTGCCCAGCCTGCGCGCCGCGTCGGTCGCGGATGACATCGCGGCCGAACTCGGCCTCGATGAGGTCGAGCCCGTACCGAGACGATTGCTGTTGAGGCCGATTCCCCGGGTTCGCGAAGGCGTGTCGGTGGTTCGCAATGTGCCGTTCTCCCGGCGGGCCGGGCGCGTCCTCAGGATGGACATCTATCGGGGGCCCGACCGGGACCTTAAGCGGCCGGGCCTCGTGTTCGTGCACGGGGGCGCCTGGTGCCTGGGCGACAAGCGCGAACAGGGTCTGCCGCTGTGCAATCATCTCGCCACGCTCGGGTGGGTCTGCGCCAACGCCAATTACCGGCTGAGTCCCGGGGCGACCTACCCGGACCACGTCGTCGACGCGAGCAACGCGGTTTCATGGCTGCGCGAACACGCCGACGAGTACGGCCTGGATCCGGATTTCATTGCGATCGCGGGCAACTCGGCGGGCGGACACATCGCCGCGATGACCGCGCTCGGCAGCGACTCGGTGCAGGCCATCGTCACCTTTTACGGCGTCTACGACCTCACCAACCGCCTCGGCGTACACGGCCGCGCGTTCCGCGAGCGGCTGATCGAACCGCACGTCCTGAAGGCGTTCTTCGATACCGAGCCGGAACGGTTTCACGCCGCGTCGCCGATGGATCACGTCGAACGGGCGTCGATACCCTGGCTCATCCTGCAGGGCGATCGCGACAGCCTGACGCCGGCGCCCGAAGCGCGTGAATTCGTCCGGCGCCTTCGCGAGCACTCGCAACATACGGTGGGCTACGCCGAGTTCCCCGGCGCCGAGCATGCCTTTGATATCTACTACTCGCTGAGGACGGTAGCGGCCGTCGAACTCGCGGCACGCTTCCTGGTGACCGCATATCGTGACGCCACCAACAGCTCGTCGAATGACGCGCGCAGGCATTCATAGTAGAACGCCGGGTCCGGCATCATCTGCCGGTCGCAGACCGGAGCGATCGTGACCTTGCCGTCGTAGATCGTCGCCGTGTGGTTGAGCCCGAGGTTGTCCATCAGGGCGCCCATGCTCGTGTAGCCCACGAGCCTCGCCCCGCACAGGAACAGTGGCCGCGACGGCCCGGGGTGGACCGAAATGACGGTGTTGTGATTCTCGCGGTAGCGTCTGCCCGGGCCGAACTCTGCGCTGACGGCGCGGGCCGCAAGCGTCATCGCCGCGGATGGCAACACGTCCTGCATCTCGGCCAGTTCGCGCGCGCTTATCGGTTTCAACGCACGCGCCTCCTGCATCTCCTCGCGAATCATGGCCAGCCGCTCCAGCGGATCGTTAACCTGCGTCATCAGCCTGATGCGTATCAGCTGCACACGGTGGCCCGGCACGCCTTCATCGTCCCGGCCGTGAACGTGCAGCGGAACGAGTGCGTACAGCGACCGTTCGGGCAGTTCGTTCTTGTCGATGAGATAGCGTCGCAGCGCGCCGCTGCAGATCGCGAAGATCACGTCGTTCAGCGTCGCGTCCGAGATGGCGGCGTTGATGTGCGGCAGATCCGATAGTTCGAAGGTAAATGGCGCGAGTACGCGGTGCGGAGAAACGCGATCGTCGAAGCGCGTCGGCGGCGCGCTTTCCCGGCCGAATTGCCGCACGTCGTCGGACCTGATGGGGTTTGCGCCGATGCCCGGGATCCTGTCGAACAGCGACTGGCCGGTCTCGACCAGCTTGATCGTGTTATTGAACCAGGCGAGCGCGAGCAGCTGCACGGCGCCGGGCTCCTTCTCCGAGAACCAGCGCCGCTGTGCTTCGGTCGCCTCTGGAACGGCCTCGAGATCGTGCAGCGCGATCGTGAAATCGTCTTCGGTCACGTCGTCCAGCGCCGCGTGGTGGACCTTGACCAGTACGGCGAACGCGCCCTCGGGCAGCCACGAAACATTGTCGAGCCCGTCGATGACGTACATCTCCCAGACCGGCCGGTGCATGTCCACCGGCCGCGCGTGTAGCCGCGAGGCGAGAATACAGAACTGTCGCCAGTCGCCCGGTTCCGGCAAGGCGATGTGACGCACGTGAAACTCGAGGTCGAAGTGCTCGTCGTGGATCCAGTACGGGTAGTCGGCGTTCAGCGGAACCTCGACGAGCCGCTGCCGAAAGATCCTCGACGTCCCGATGCGATCCCGAACGTGCTCGAGAATCGTCCGGAAGTCCACGGCGCCCCCGGGCGCGGAGGACGGGTCGTAAAGATAGATCGTCGACAGGTGCTGGTGGCGCCCCGGCTTGTCGGAATACAGGAAGAAAGCGTCTGACCCACTAAGCTGGCGCATCGTTGCCTCTCACGCGATCGACCGGGAGTCGCCGGGCTCCGGCATTGGAAACCCGTCCAGCGGGCCGTCGTAGATGTCCTGCAGGACGTTGATCGCTGCGAGCGTTCGCCGCACGTCGGCTGCGAATGCCTCGCGACGCAGCCTGATTGCCGCATCGCCGGCATCCAGCAGCCGTCGATGCCGTGCGAGCCGCATGGCGCTCGCGAACAGCGGGCGGGACAGTGCGGCTTCGGTGCTGATCTCCTGCCGCAGCAGCATTTCCCTGCCGAGTGCGAGCGCGCCATCGATCAGCGCCGTCTCTTCATCGGCCGTCACGGGCCGCCAGCCGCGCCTGACCAGCATGCCGGCCAGGATCCAGTAAGCCTCGATGAACGAACGCAGGATGCTTTGCCCGAACAGCGGTGCCGCACCCTCGGGAAGAACCCCGGGACAAGTCCGCCAGTCCGGGTAGCGCTCGTCGAGATAGCCGATCGCGTTGTCGAGGAACTCACCCTTGGACTTGAAGGAGAACTCGAACTTGAGCAGATCCCGCAGCCGCATCAGTTCCAGCTCGAACCCGTCTTTTGCACCGTCGCCCACGGATGCCGCGAGCGCGACCTCCGCCAGCGCGCCTTCGAGGAAATAGTGCACGATGGTGTTGCGATAGTAGGCTGCCGCCAGCTGCCGGCCGGGCGTTATCACGTAGACCGGCGACGCGCCTTCCGCAAAGCACTGCAGCAGGCCGGTTTCCGAGAGCGACTGCAGCGTCTGCCGCAGGTCCTCGACGCCTCCCAGCCGCAGATTGTCGACCTTCGGCAGGCGCCAGCGCTCGATGAGCCGGACGATGTCGCCGGCCTGGTGCCAGATCTGCCCGGCATCCAGCGCGCGGCCGTTCGCCGCCAGCAGAACCAGGGTCACGAGATCCGTGAGCGTGATCGGAATGGAGCGCTCGATGCGGCTGCAGATCTCGAAAGCCAGCTTCTGCACCTGCGTGCCTTCCGCAACGTCACCCGCAGCGGGCACGACGTCGGAGAGCGCGATCGGTTCGGCGAACCGCACATACACCTTGCCGTAGCTGGCCTTCATGCCGGCGATATAGTCGAGGAACCACTTCAGCGATTCCTTGCGCTTGGGCACGCCGTGCTGCATCGCGATGTAGTCGTCCATCTCCGGGATCTGGTCGAAACTGATGGCAACGGGAACGAACAGCGCGTCCTCGATGGACGCCCGCTTGTAGGCATCCATGACCCAGTGGATCAGCCCGAGCTTCGGCCGCAGCAGCTTGCCGGTGCGCGAACGCGTGCCTTCGATCGACCACGACAGCGGCACGCGCTGTGAAGCCAGGTAGTCGATGAAATATTTGAGGACGACTTTGTAGACCTCGTCGTCCTTGAAACTCCGGCGCAGGAATATGGCACCGGAGTGACGGGCCAGGGCACCGAAGCCGGCGAAGTTCATGTTGACGCCCGCGAAGATCAGCGGTTGCGGCCGGAAGCCGGCGTCATACAGCGTGCGCGTGAACACGAAGCCGTCGAGGTGCGACTTGTGAGACCACAGGAACACCATCGGGTGCGTCCGCGACAGTTCCCTGAGTTCGTCCAGTGCCTCCGTGTTTACGTCGAATGCGGGCTCGAAGCTGCGCGTGTACATGAATCTTGCAAGCGCCGCCACCCAGTCCAGGTAGCGGTCGGCCGGGCGCACCGCCAGCTCGTCGAGGCAGTCGCGTGCTTCCTTTTCGACCTCCGAGTAACTGCGCTCCTGCCGTTCGGCGAGTGCCCGCAGTGCGGCAAGGAAGCGCACATCCCTGAAAACCTCTCGCTCATCGATGACTGCAACGCGGGAAGGCTCGCCCTTCACTGCCATGCTCCCATGTTATGCACTGACGGCCTGCCTGCGCTGGCCGAGCGCGTCGAGATACATACCGCGGATACGGCTTGCCTGGGGCTCCACGTCGGCAAGCCCCCAGTCGCTCGTGGGCTGCGGCGGCAACACCGTGACCTTGACCTCTGCCGGGTGCACCAGGACGCCCTTGTACGGCAAGGCATCCTGCGCGTTATGAATGACGATGGGCACGACCGGGACACCGGCCTGCCTTGCCATGTGGAACGCGCCGAGCTTGAACGGCCCGAGCGTGCCGTCGCGACTGCGCGTGCCCTCGGGCGCGATCACGACGGAGCGGCCCGACCTGAGCGCGTCGACGGCCGGCTTCAGCGCCAACCGCGGATCGCCAACGTGTTCCCGGTCGATGAACACCGCACCCGTGTAGGTAAACGCGATCCCCATCGGCAGCTGGTGCTTGATCTCTTTTTTCGCAACGCCGATGACGTCCTCCCGGAGCATGCGCGCGGTAATGAGCACGTCCACGGCGCTCTGGTGGTTGAAGATGAAGACGGCCGGCCGATCAGACCAGAGATGTTTTTCGCCGTCGACCAGCAGTTTCAGCCTGGCGATCGCCGAGGCGACGCTCGTCCAGGCGCTCAGCGAAATATTCGTCGCTTCACGCTCCGAGGCACCGAGCGCGCGTATCGGCAGGCCGGCGGCCAGCAGGGGCAGCGCCGTGCCGTAGACGAGCACGCTGCGCAGCACGTCACCGACGCCCGGCATGCCGCGGCTTTCCAGGTGCACCGCGCGCCAGCCATTCCTGCGAGCGAGAGAAGCGAGCTTGCCGTCCGGGTTGATCGCAACGGGATGCCCGACCGCCTCGAGCAGCGCAAGGTCCTCGATGCCATTCGCATAAAAGTAGCTCTTGCCCAGCCTGACGCGCTTGTCTCTCGCGAAATCCTGTGCCGCAAGCAGCTTGTTCTCACCGAAGCACGGCTGACCTTTCAGCCTGCCGGTAAGCCGCCCGTCCTCCACCTCGAGTTCGGTGCACAGGATGTGGTCGATGCCGAGGATCTTCGCGACAGGCTCGATCTGGTAGCGCGTCGCCGAACTCACGATCACGACGGTATGGCCCTGGTGTTCGTGCGCCGCGATCATTGCACGAACCTCCGGGAAGATCTCCGCGGCGAGATGCTCGCGCGCGACTTTTTCGCCGAGTTCGATCAGTTCCCGCTCGGACATGCCTTTGAGATTGCGTACGGACGACGCAAGCGCGTCCTCGAAACCGCCGACGTTCAGCAGGTAACGAGTCACCATGTCACCCAGGTCGAAGAGTTCCTGGCTGGTAATGTCGCCGTTCCTCAGGCGTTCGAGGAACATGTCCCGGATCGAGTGGGTCGCTATGACGGTGCCGTCGAAATCGAAGAAGGCCCCGGTCGTCTTGCCGCGCATGCCGGCGGCAATGTCCCGGGTAAAGTGTTCATAGGGTTCCACTGGGCGGTCTCCGCGTGCCGCTTCGGCGGCCGTCACGGCCGCGAATCTACGATGACCCAGGCAGATCCCGCATTCAATACGTACTGTCCCTGCCTCATCGCTGCGTTACCGAAGCGTAAAATGTACATGTGAACGACCGTCGCCGGACAGGCTGAATGGCAACCGAAGACGACAGGCCCGGGACCCGGGCGAAGCCGCCTGCGCTCGGCTACGCGATTGCGGAGCCGTTCAGGGCCCTGCTGGAACTCGTGAGCCTGATTCCCGGCCACCTGCTTCTGAAACGGGCGCCCCATGGTGACGGTCACCCGGTTATAACGCTCCCCGGTTACCGTAGCGACGATACGGCCATGCTCGCGATGCGGCGGTATCTCGAGCGCTGGGGATACGTGCCCTATCCCTGGGGTCTCGGCGCCAACCTCGGCATCGGCTACCAGCGCATCGACTACGAAAAGCGCATGCTCGAGAAGCTCGAAAAAGTCGTCGAAAAACACGGTGAGCCTGCAACGATGATCGGCTGGAGCCAGGGCGGGGTTATTGCGCGCGAGATTGCGAAGCAGCGGCCCGAACTCGTGCGGCAGATCATCGTGCTCGGCAGTCCGCTCGCCGATGCGCCGGAAGCAACGACGCTGTTCCGGATCTTCCGCCGCACCTCGTCGGAAGAAATCACCAACGAGCTCATGAGCATGATGCGCGAGGTCGCCTCGCCGCTCCCGGACGTACGTTGTATCTGTATCTACAGCAATTCGGACGGGATCGTGTCCGCGGATATCGCGCAGGACCTCGTCTCACCGAACATCGAAAACATCCGCGTGACGTCCAGCCACCTGGGCATGGTCGTCAACCCGATGGTGTTGTTAATCATCGCCGATCGCCTTTCACAACCCGAAGACGACTGGCGGCCCTTCAACATGTATGCGCTCGACCGCCTGCTGAGCTGGTCGCGCTGAACGGGACAGACCGATGCTTAAACAATTGTCAGGAATGGACTCCCTCTTCCTCTACACCGAGAACCACCGCGCGCCACTCGAGGTCGGGTGCCTGCAAATCTACGATCCATCGACATCGCCAAAAGGCGAGGTGCGCTTCAAGGAGATCCTGGCAACGTTCCAGGCGCGCCTCGATCGCGTCGAGCTGTTTCGTCAGAAGCTGGTGGAGGTGCCGTTCTCACTCGACTACCCGTACTGGACCGAAGACAGGGACTTCGATCTCGAGTATCACGTGCGCCACATCTCGCTGCCGAAGCCCGGCGACTGGGAACAGCTCATGGCCCAGGTCGCGCGCCTGCAGGCCAGGCAGCTCGACCACTCTAGGCCGCTGTGGATGGCGCACGTCATCGGGGGCCTCGGAAACATCCCGGGTCTTCCCAAAGGCGCGTTCGCCGTCTTCATGAAATTCCACCACGCCGCGATCGATGGCACCGCCGGCCAGGACCTCCAGGCCGTGATGCACGACCGGGAACCGCTCCAGGCCGATGCCGGGTCCTACCGCCCGTCGATCGGCCCGGGCAACGACGGCGCGCCGGGCGCCTGGAACCTGCTGGCGAGGGCGCCGCTCAACACGGCGCTGCGGTCGACGAAGCTGGGCCTCGGCCTGTTCTTCGCGCTGCCGGGCGCTCTGAGGATGATCCTCGTCCGGGACAAGACGCCGAAATCCCGGGTGCCGTTGACGGTTCTCAACCCGGCCCGCGTGTCGCCCAACCGTTCGATCGACGGCCGCTTTTTCAACCTCGAGGACTTCCGGGCGATCCGCTCGACCTGCCGGGGTGCGACCGTCAACGACGTCGCCCTGACCGTCATAGCGGGCGGCATACGCTACTACCTCGAGGCACGTGAAGACCTGCCCGACGTCCCACTCGTCGCGGGGTGCCCGATCCACGTCGGCGGCTCGATGGAAGAGCCCCGGGGCAGGCCGAACCTGTTGACGATCATGACGCCGTCACTGCACACCGACATCAGGGATCCCGTCGAGCGACTGCGCGTGACCCGCGACGACACGCTCGGTGCGAAGATGACGACGGCGACATTGGGCAAGACGACGCTGACGCGCATCCCCATGAACCTGCCGGCACCGGTCGCGAAGAACCTCTATCCACTGCTCGTCACGCTCGGCGTGCAGTCGAAGACGCTGCTGTTCAACTCCCTGATCAGTAACGTCGCGATCGAGCATGGACCCCTGTACTTTGCGGGTGCGAAGCTCGTCAAGGTCATGGGGACTGCACCGCCTTTCGACCAGTGGGGTGCATTCCACACGGTCGTCTCCTACGGGGGCGAGTTGTCCATCGCCTTCACGGCGTGCCGCGACGCGTTGCCGGACCCGGGTTTCTACGCCGAGTGCCTCGAGGCCTCGTTCGACGAGCTGAAGCAGGCGACACTCGGCAAGCCGCCCGCGCGGAAGAAGGTGAAGCGCAGGAAGAAGACCGCCGCCGCCAAAGCGCCGGTGATGAAGATCGCGTCCTAGTCGATCAAGCGATGTATTCGTCGATCGAGCTCTCGATCGCGGAACGGATGGGCTCGCGCAGCATCATCATCGCGAGCCCGACGTGCACGTGAACCTCGACGCTGTCCTCGAAGACGAGGATGCGACCCGAAATGCCCTTGCCGTGCACGCGCAGGTGGTCGCCTTCCCACTCCGAGGTGAGTCTCAGCTTGCCGCCAAGTTCCTCGGCAACGAGATCGACACGCCGCCGTGCTTCCTCGATGCCGAGGGAATGTTCGCGTTTGATCTTCACCTTATTGCCACCGGGGTGTGGTCGCGGTTCGAGAACCGCTCCTACGGATTCATCGCACCTCTCAAGACTGGTCGCGGTTCGAGAACCGCTCCTACGGATTCATCGCGCCTCTCAAGACTGCTCGCGGTTCGAGAACCGCTCCTACGGATTCATCGCGCCTCTCAAGACTGGTCGCGGTTCGAGAACCGCTCCTACAGGATCGCTGCTGCCGGACCTGTAGGAGCGCGCCTCGGCGCGCGATCCGCGAATCAGCCTAAATTAGCAGCTTCGCTCCCGGGAACTCAATGAAAAAGGGGTGGACCGCGATGCGGCCCACCCCCCGTCCGGAGACGCGATTAACTGAGCAGTCTGCGGCGCAGAACCGCGAGGAGCGTCAGCAGCAACGGCAGTCCGGTCGAACCGCCGCCCGAACTGTCACCCGTGTCCGCGGATTCGGCAACCAGCGGATTGGTGCCAAGTACCTTGACTTCCTCACCGTCCGATTTGCCGTCATCGTCCGTGTCCGGGTCCTTCGGGTCGGTGCCGTAATCACGTTCTTCACCGTCGTCGAGATCATCGTCGTCGGTGTCCTTGTCGCGCGGATTCGTGCCGTGCTCGTGCTCGTCACCGTCGTTGACGCCGTCGTCGTCCGTGTCGTGGTCGCGCGGATCCGTGCCGTCTTCGCGCTCGTCGTCATCACTGCGGCCGTCGTTGTCGTCGTCGTGATCGGCGTCGTCATCGATGCCGTCACCATCGTCGTCCCTGTCCTCGTCGTCGTCGATGCCGTCATCATCGTAGTCGTCATCGTAGCCGCCGAGGAAGTCTGCGATCGCATCGATGTCCTCGCGCGGCATGCAGGCGAGGTACGCCATCTCGTCTTCGTCGTAGATGGCCTCCCAGGTCTCTTCCGCGGAATCGCCGTGGACGTCCTCGTCGACGCGGCCACCCGCACCGTTGTCGCCGTGGCAGCCGGCGCAGGTCGTGACATAGCGCTGCTCGCCGCTGGCATCGCGGGAGTTCAGGTATTCCGCGATCGCTTCGATGTCGGCTTCCGCAAGACCCTGCAGGAACTGCATTTCGGGGACGCCGTTCGGGAACACGCTGGTGCCGAAAATCGAACCGTCGATATTGCAGCTGCGTGCGCCGGCGACGCGCCGGAGTCCCGGCAGCATGTCTTCGACAGCCTGCCCGTCCCACGGATCGCCGTGGCATGCGCCGCAATTCGAATCATAAAGTGCCGCACCTCCCGGCTGATCGGCTACACGATCGACGACCTCGACCCGCGTTGTGGCCGCCGCGCTGTCGAACTCACCGTCGTTGACGACCAGCGATACTTCGTAGACACCCGCGATCGCATAGTCGTGCGTCGGCGTCGCGCCGGTGCCCGTCGTTTCGTCGCCGAAATCCCACAGATACGTCAGCGCATCACCATCCGGGTCACCGGAACCGCTGCCGTCGAAACGGATAGCCGCTCCCGTGTCGCCGCTGTACGGGCCACCGGGGTTGGCCGTGGGCGCCCGGTTTGCAGGCGGTATCGCGATCTCTGCCGTCGTCGTAACCGGCTCGCTACCGAGCTGACCGTCGTCGACCGTCAACGTGACGGTGTAATTTCCCGCCGCCGTGTAGGTGTGCGTGGGATTGACGTCGCTGCCGGTGGCGCTGTCGCCGAAGGACCAGCTGTAGTTCAACCGGTCGCCGTTCGGGTCTGCCGACCGGGAACCGTCAAAGGTGAGCGGCTGGCCGGGCTGACCTGCGTACGGCCCGCCCGGATCGGCAACCGGCGCGATATTGATCGGTGGTGCCGAGATGGCGGCCGAGGTGACGGCAGCATTGCTTGCCCGGCCATCGCCGACGACCAGCCTGACCTCGTAATTACCGGCGGCTGCGTAGGTATGGGTCGGCATCATGTCGGTCGCGGTGGCGCCATCGCCGAATTCCCATTCGAAGGAGAGCGTGTCGCCATCCTGGTCCCTCGATCCGGAGCCATCGAACTGGATCAGGGTCGTGCCGGCTTCACCGGTATACGGTCCGCCCGCATCGGCAACCGGCGGCCTGTTCGCCGGCATTGGATCCAGCGGCACGTTCGGCGGGGAAGCCG
>JAACFE010000129.1 GCA_009937525.1 Gammaproteobacteria bacterium | reverse complement strand
CCGTGGAACCGTAACACGACGGTCGACGGGCTGCAGGGAACTGCGAACCGGGAGTATCCAGTGGCGATTACACTTGCATTCGATGTTTACGGGACGCTGATCGACACGCACGGTGTGGTCGCGAAACTGGAAGAACTTGTCGGTGACCGGGCACGGGACTTCTCGTCGACCTGGCGCGACAAGCAGCTGGAATATTCTTTCCGCCGCGGGCTGATGCAAAACTACGAAAACTTCGCCGTCTGCACGCGGGATGCGCTCGACTTCACCTGCGATCGTTATGCCGTGCAGTTCACTCCCGATCAGAAACAGGCGCTTCTCGGTATCTACCGGGAGCTGCCGGCGTTCGACGATGTCGAGCATGCACTAACGGATCTGCAGGGCAGGGATTGCCGGCTGTTCGCATTCTCGAACGGCAGTGCTGAAGCCGTGGAAACCCTGCTCTCGTCTGCGGGCATAAGCAGCTACTTCGAGGGCGTCGTGAGCTGTGATGATGTCCGTTCCTTCAAGCCGAACCCGGCCGTGTACGCGCATTTCCTGAGGGCAGCCGGGGCAACGGGTAGCGATTCATGGCTGATCTCCGGCAACCCCTTCGACGTCATCGGGGCGATCTCGGCCGGCATGCGAGGTGCGTGGGTACGACGCTCGGAAGAATCGATATTCGACCCCTGGGGCATCGAGCCGACGGTGACGGTAACCAGCCTGGGAGAACTCGCCGACAGGATCGGCGTATAGGCATCGGCTAGTTTCGCCTCGGGTCGGCGCGGACCTGCAGCTGGAACTTCGCCGGTTTCTGGTTGGCCATGTGTTCGTAGGTCGCCCAGCGCATGTCCACGAGTTCCTGGGCGCTCTTCATCAGCTTCTCCGCGGCTTCCGGGTGCGACTTCAGGAGCGAGCGGTAACGCATCTCGTTGTAGGCGTAATCCTTGAGCGGGATCGTGGGCCGCGGCGAATCGAGTACGAACGGTTTCTTGCCGATGTCACGTAGCGCCGGGTTGAAGCGGATCAGCGGCCAGTAACCGCTCTGGGTCGCCAGCTTCTGCTGCTTCAGTCCATCCGACAGGTCGTAGCCGTGCGCGATGCAGTGGCTGTACGCGAGTATCAGCGATGGACCGCTGTATTCCTCGGCCTCGCGCATCGCGAGCAGCGTTTGCTGCGGATTCGCACCCATCGCGACCTGGGCCACGTACACGTTGCCGTAGGACACGGCCTGCAGTGCCAGGTCCTTCTTGCCGATGCGCTTGCCGGCTGATGCGAAGCGCGCCGATGCACCCAGCGGCGTCGCCTTGGACATCTGCCCGCCGGTATTCGAATACACCTCCGTGTCGAGCACCAGCACGTTGACGTTACGGCCGCTCGCGAGCACGTGATCGAGGCCGCCCGAGCCGATGTCGTAGGCCCAGCCGTCGCCGCCGACGAGCCAGATGCTGCGCCGGATCAGGTGGTCCACGATCGACAGCAGGGCAGCCGCCTTTTCGTCGCCCTCGTCGTCGCGCAGCTTTCGCAGCTTGTCCTTCAGTATCGACACTCGCCGACGTTGCGCGCGTATCTGGTTGCCGACACGCTGGCGCGAATTAACGAGTTCGTCGGCGAGTTCCTCGCCGATTTTTGACGCGAGATCGGTGACCAGTCCTTTGGCGAGAGACATATGGTGGTCGGCCGCGATACGCATGCCGAGACCGAACTCGGCATTGTCTTCGAACAATGAATTCGACCAGGCCGGGCCGCTGCCTTCCTCGTTTTTCGCCCACGGGGTCGTCGGCAGGTTGCCGCCATAGATCGACGAGCAGCCGGTGGCATTGGCCACCATGAGCCGCGGCCCGAAGAGTTGCGACAGTAATTTTATATAAGGTGTCTCGCCGCAGCCGGCGCAGGCGCCGGCGAACTCGAACAGCGGTTCGAGGAACTGCGAGCCGCGCACCGAGGAAAAATCCACCTTGGCGCGATCGGTGAAGGGCAGTGACTCGAAGAACTCGATGTTTGCGCGCCCTTCCTCGAATATCGGCGCTTTATCCGTCATGTTGATCGCGCGAACGCCCGGTTCGCCGGGGCTTTTCACCGGGCAGGCCTCGACGCAGAGCTTGCAGCCCGTGCAGTCCTCCAAATAGACCTGCAGCGTATAACGCGTCTCCGGGAAACCGCGGGCACTGATCGGCGCCGAAGGGAAGCTCGCGGGCGCATCCTTCAATGCGCTCTCGTGGAAGAATTTCGCGCGGATGACGCTGTGCGGGCAGACGAAGCTGCAGTTGCCGCACTGGATACACAGGTCCTCGCGCCACAGCGGGACGGTATCGGAAACATTGGATTTCTCCCACCGCGTGGTGCCGCTCGGGTAGGTGCCGTCGGCAGGCAGCTTGCTCACCGGTAACTCGTCGCCGTGGCCGCGCATCATGTGCGCGGTGACCTCGCGCACGAAGTCGGGTGCGAAGTCCGGCACGACGGCGTCCATGTCGCGCTCGCTGCGCCTTTGTTTCGGAATCTCGACCTCGTGCAGGTGATCGAGCGCCGCATCGACGGCCGCATAGTTCTTGTCGATGATGGCCTGACCTTTCGACTTGTAGGTCTTCTCGATGGCGCCCTTGATCTGACGTATTGCTTCGTCGCGCGGCAGCACGCCCGACAGGGCGAAGAAGCACGCCTGCATGACGGTGTTGATGCGCTTGCCCATGCCCGCGTTGCGCGCCACGCGCGAGGCGTCGATGACGTGCAGGTGGATGCCGCGTTCGACGATGATGTCCTGCACCGGGCGCGGCAGCCTGTCCCAGACCTCGTCGGGGGGATAAGGGCTGTTCAGCAGGAACACGGCACCCTCTCCGGCATTGGCGAGCAGTTCGATCTTGTTCACGAGATCGAACTTGTGACACGCGATGAAGTTCGCGCTCTGGATCAGGTAGGGCGCGTGGATCGGCTCGGGGCCGAAGCGCAGGTGGGAGATGGTACGCGACCCTGATTTCTTGGAGTCATACACGAAGTAGCCCTGCGCCCAGAGATCCGTGTTCTCCCCGATGATCTTGATGCTGTTCTTGTTGGCACCCACGGTGCCGTCGGAACCCATGCCGTAGAAGAGCGCGCGCGTCGCACTCTCGTCTTCGATGTGCAGCTGCATGTCGTAGTCGAGGCTCGTATGGGTGACATCGTCGTAAATGCCGATCGTAAAATGCTGCTTGGGCTCGGCCTTCTCCATCTCGCCGAACACGGCCATGACCATCGCCGGGGTGAATTCCTTCGACGACAGGCCGTAGCGGCCGCCGATGATGCGCGGCATGGATTTGCGTGTGCCGCGACCCACCGCTTCGGCGAACGCAGTGACCACGTCCTGATACAGCGGCTCACCGCTCGCGCCGGATTCCTTGGTTCGGTCCAGCACGGCAATCGTCTTCACGCTATCGGGCACCGCCGCCAGCAGGTGTTCGGCCGAGAACGGTCGGTACAGCCGTACGTTCACGACACCGACACCCTCGGGAAGCAGTGCGTCGATCGTCTGCGTCACGGTGTCGGCGCCGGAGCCCATGAGGATGATGACTCGCGTCGCCTGCGGGTCGCCGTGGTAGTCGAACAATCCGTAGCGGCGGCCCGTGACGTCAGCAAAACGTTCCATCACCTTCTGCATGATCCCGGGCGTCGCGTCGTAATAGCGGTTGACCGTTTCGCGACCCTGGAAATACACGTCGGGATTCTGCGCCGTGCCGCGAATGAAGGGATTGTCCGGGTTGAGGGCGCGGTTGCGATGTTCGTAGATGAGGTCGTCGTCCATCATCGCGCGCATCTGCTCTTCCGATACCAGCTCGATCTTGCTGACTTCGTGCGAGGTGCGGAAGCCGTCGAAGAAGTGGATGAAAGGAAGGCGGGCTTCCAGCGTGGCCGCATGAGCGATCAGCGCGAGGTCCTGTGCCGCCTGCACGGACGACGCGGCCAGCAGGCCGAAGCCGGTCGTGCGTGCCGCCATCACGTCCTGGTGGTCGCCGAAGATCGACAGGGCCTGCGCCGCGAGGGAACGCGATGCCACGTGGAATACGGCCGGCGTCAGTTCGCCCGCGATCTTGTACATGTTGGGCAACATCAGCATCAGGCCCTGAGACGCAGTGAACGTCGTCGTCAGGGCGCCGGTCTGCAGCGCCCCGTGGGCAGTTCCGGCAGCGCCGCCCTCACTCTGCATCTCGATGATGTCCGGCACCTGGCCCCAGATGTTGGGCTTTTCGGCGGCGGACCATATGTCGGCCATTTCCGCCATCGGCGACGACGGCGTGATCGGGTAGATGGAGCAGATTTCGCTGACAGCGTAGGCGATGCGGGCGACCGCCTCGTTGCCCTCGAGTGCGCGCAACTCGGTCATATCGCGGACACCCCGCCGACCTGCTGCTCGTCGATCATCTCGATGGCATGGCAGGGGCACTGTTCAAAACACACGGCGCAGCCCGTGCACAGCGCGTAGTCGAAACGGTAGCGTCGGCCGGGCCCCAGCTTGATCACCGCGCCCTCGGGGCAGGCGCCGTAGCAGCCGTCGCATTCGAAGCAATTGCCGCAGGACAGGCATCGCTGCGATTCGAACAGGGCGTCCGTTTCCGAGAGGTTCTGCATGATCTCGTCGAAATTGGTCTGCCGATTTACGACCGGCAGGCGTTCCTGTTCGACCTTGGGCGCATGGGTGCGGTACCAGAGATGCAGCCGTTCGTGACCGATGACCGGGTTGCGGGTCCCGCGCCGGTATTTCGTACCGCGCAGATACGCGTCTATGTGTCTTGCGGCATGCTTGCCGTGGCCGACCGCGATCGTTACCGAGCGCTCGCTCGGCACCATGTCACCGCCGGCAAAGATGCCGTCGTGACCGGTCATCATGTTGTCGTCGACGATGACCGTGTGGTCCCACTCGAAGGCGATGCCCGGCACCTTCTCCAGGAATGCCGTGTCGGTGTCCTGGCCCAGCGCGAGGATCAGCGAGTCCGCTTCCAGTTCCTCGAACTTGCCGGTCGGCTGCGGCCTCCCGGTTTCGTCGAGTTCCATGATCTCGACCTTGAACGTCGAGCGGTCGATCTCCTTGATCGTGCGCAGCCAGTTGATGACCACGCCTTCCTCCAGCGCCTCGTCCGCCTCGAAGTCGTGCGCGGGCATGCTGCTGCGGTCGCGGCGGTAGATGATCATCGCCTCTTCCACGCCGAGACGCTTGGCCGTGCGTGCCGCGTCCATCGCGGTATTGCCGCCGCCGTAGATGGCGACGCGGCGGCCGAGTTTCGGTGCTTCGCCCTGCTTGGTGCTGGAGAGAAAACTGACGGCGTCGAGGATCTTGCCGGCCTCGCGGCTCGGGATGTCGATCTTCTTGCTGATGTGCGCGCCGACCGCGACGAAGACGGCGTCGAAGCTGCCTTCCTCCTTTTCCGCAATCACGTCTTCGACGCGATGATTGAGGGTGATCTTTACACCCATGTTCTCGATGCGCTCGATCTCGGCCTGGAGTTCCTTGCGCGGCATGCGGTACGCCGGGATGCCGAAATGGATCATGCCGCCCGCGACCGGGCCTGCCTCGCGTATCTCCACTTCGTGACCGAGCCTGGCCAGGTGGTAGGCGGCCGACAGCCCGCTGGGGCCGGCACCGATGACGAGAATTTTCCTGCCGCTGGTCTTTTCCGGCTTTTCGAACTGCCAGCCCTTTTCCAGGGCGAGGTCGCCCAGGTAACGTTCGACCGCGTGGATGCTGACAGCACTGTCCGTGAAGGCGCGATTGCACACGTCCTCGCAGGGGTGATAGCAGACCCGGCCGTGGATCGAGGGCAGCGGATTGTTCCGCACGAGTTCGCGCCAGGCGCCTTCGAAGTCGCCGGCCTGCGCCAGCGCCAGCCACGCCTGGATATTCTCGCCGGCCGGGCAGGCATGGTTGCAGGGCGGCAGGAAATCGACGTACTCGGGCCGCTGGCTGCGCAGCGCGCCTGTACCTTTATCGTGGCGCGTCAGGTCGGCGCGCTGTGTCAGATCGGAGTTACTCATGATTAACTGCGATAATAGGCGCCCCGCGCCCGGCAGGCATCAGGATATCTACGAATTACCGTCCCTGCAGGGCGTGCTAGCCGCAAAACCGGCCGGGTTATGATGAATTTCAGCGATTTTGCGCTGCCGCGGGAGCATTTCGCCAATTCGACGGTCAATATCCCGCCCCGGGGACGTTTCCCCGCGGGAGAATGAGGCCGATTGACCAGCGGTTGACCCTTCAGGATACGGGCCATTTCACCGCACGCGCCTAGAATTTCCCGGTAGAATCCGGCGACCCGCCTGTTCGAGAGGATCGTAATGCCGTCGTTTGTCCGCAACCTGGCCGCCTGCAGCACATTGCTCGTACTTGCGAGCTGCTCCACGCAGCCGGCGGCCCCGGTGCGCGTGGCGGCGGAGCCCGCCCCGGATACGGCGGCCTGTATTGCAGACCTCGACAGCGACCGCAACATGGCATCGCGGGCGCTCGACTCCGGCAATATCAGCATCGTCAACTGGAACATCCAGAAGGG
>JAACFE010000128.1 GCA_009937525.1 Gammaproteobacteria bacterium | reverse complement strand
GCGCACCTGAACGAGATCCGTGCCGCAGGCGGCCGTTGCGGCGGGATGGACTATCCGCCGGGCCCGCCGCTGACGCGCTCGCCGTTGCTGGACCAGGCCGCTCGCGCTCACGCCGAGGACATGGCGCGCAAGAGTTTCCTCGCACACACCGGCTCCGATGGCAGCAACCCCGGCGAGCGGGCCGCACGCGCGGGCTACGACTGGCACACCATCGCCGAGAACGTCGCATCCGGACAGACCTCGGCGGACGACATCGCGGCAACCTGGCTCGACAGTGCCGGGCACTGTGCGAACCTGATGGATGCGAAATACTCGGAGACCGGTATCGGCTACGCACTCAACCCCGGCGACGGGCGGGACATCTACTGGGTGCAGGTTTACGCCGATCCTGACTAGCCGTGATCCGGCGTTCTCTTGCGGCGCCAACTCTGGTATTCGTCGGAACGCGGCGATAAGCTTCGCCGTCCACGCGGCGCGCGCTGTGCGCCAGGCAATCAGTCAACAGGATCTGAACATGCGTCTTTCGGCAGCAATCGCTCTGATATCCCTTACGGCCCTGGCTGGCTGCGCGGGTAATGGAGAGCCCGTCGAGGCAGAGAAATCCGACGCCGGTTTCGACCGGGAACAGGAACTCGAGCGCCGGATGGAAGTGCGCCGCGAGCTGGGCAACAAGCTGCCGGCGCAGGTTCCTGACGAACCACGCGTGCCCATAGTGGGCGAGGTTCCCGATTCGATTTTGTCCGCCGCCAAGGAGGACCTGGCCGCGAAGCTCGACGTCGCTGCCGAATCGATCGGCGTCCGGGAAGCCGCATCGGTCGTCTGGAATGACGGCTCGCTCGGCTGTCCCCGACCGGGGCAGGTTTACACACAGGCCCTGGAACCGGGCTATCGCATAATCCTCGAGCATGGAGACCGCCAGTACGACTACCGGGCGACCGAGCGCGGCTATTTCTTCCTGTGCGAGTTGCCGACCCTGCCGCGGCGCCCGGAAAATCTCCAGAAACAATGAAAAAGGCCCCTCCCGAGGGAGGGGCCCTTTTTTGCCTTTTACGGCTTCCTGGCCGCGGGATTACTCGGTGGTAAACAGCAGGGCTTCCGTCTCCTGCGTAGCACCGCCTCGCGCTCCCGAACCGCGATCGCCGTTCGTGAACATCAGGACGCCGAGTTCCGGCGAATTGCCGGGGAACACCCCGAAGTCGAACACCAGCAGTCCGGCCGGATCGTTGGCGTTACCGGGCACGTCATTGGGCAGCCCGAAGAACCGTTCGCCGAGCGGCGTGACGGTGAGGCCTTCGATGCTGTCACCGGGGCCGCCATAGTAGAAATCGAGCGTAAACACGTTCATATCTACATTGGTCGCCAGCATGTCGGTGCCCGTGAGGCCCACTTGCTCACCGCAGATGTAAAGGGCTGTATTGCCCGTGTTCATCCCGTGCTCGGTGAAGAAGAAGGCCGAGGCGCCTCCCGTTGCGAGATCCACTGCCCAGGTCACCTGGCGGCCGTCACCGAATCCGAACGGACCGGTCAGGTCGCTGTTGAGGACCGCATAGTCCGCAATGCCGTCCTGATCGGTATCCAGTTCGACCGAGTGGATCACGGGAAGCAGGTGCTCCTGGCGCTCCCACGTGTTGATGGCGAACGCCCAGATGAATGACGGCTCAGCGCTGCAGAATCCTGCCGGAACCCTGAAGGTATTGACGCCGACAGCCCTGAGGTCCGGGGTCGGTGCCTGTCCGCCCTTCGGCCCTTCGGCCTGGTTCGGGCTCGTCGCCAGCAACGCGTAGGCATCGTTCTGCGCAGGACCGACGCCCGTGTTGTCGAGGCCGATAACCTGCGGGAACGAACCCGGCACGATCGTCGACTGATCGGGCACGACTCGCGCTGCCTTGCGCGGCAGGATATGCCACGGCAGGCTCATCGTGTGCTCGCCGTCGTCGAGCGTCAGGTAACCGTCATACTCGTTGATCGTGAGCCCGGCCGGGTTCGCACCAAAGCTTCCGGAATTCATGAAGTTTCCGGGGAGCGCCGTGCCATCGATGTCGAGCGTGACGTCGAACACGGTGTCGTTGCCGAAGCCCGGGTTCACCGAAACGGTTCCCGGCGCCGACGGACTGATGGCGCCGCTCGCCGCATCGTCGCCGAAGCGGAACGATGGAGCAACCGTGTAGTCGCGCCACTCGTTGGAGTAGTTGTGCACCTGCACGCTCTTCGTGAGACTCATGCTGGCATCGGCTACGTCGACAAAGCCGAAGCTAAGGCCACCGCTCGTGCCGCCAGCTTCCCAGGCCGCCGCAGGGGCGCCCATCGCGGCATCGACTCGCACTTCACCGCCACCGATACGGGTGATCGGTGCGAGACCGGTAAACGGATCGGTCAGGATGTTCGTCTCGCCGGTGTTCATCAGCAAAGCCTTGGCCTCGAGCGGCGACAGCGCCAGCCCTTTGGCTTTTCCATTGCCTTGGCCCTTGCCGTTGGTGTCGAAGCCGTCCAGCAGCAGTGCCGCCGCACCGGCCGCCATCGGAGACGCGCCCGACGTACCGCCGAAGCCCGTCTCACCGTTGCCCGTGCCGGACGCCGCAGAGACCGAAGCGCCTGGAGCGCCGACTTCCGGCTTGATCAGTGTCGTGTTCTCGTGCTGCGGACCGCGGGACGAGCTACCGACCATCTGGCCCGCCAGGGACACGACATTGTTCGGATCGACCGTGCCGATGGCGGGCAGTGACGCCTTGATGGCATTCGAGTCTGCCTGGCTGATCATGTAGCCGGGAATCCCGGGAGGCGATCCCGCACCGAAACCACCATCGAATGGTGCCCCTGGTGCGATCAGGCCGATGATACCGACCAAGCCGCCGCCGGCGTCGATGTTTTGAATCTTCGTGCTGAAGAAGCAGGCTCCCCTGTCGACGAGCACGATCTTTCCGGCCAGCGAGCCCGGAGGATACGGCGAAAAGCCGGAAGGCGCATTCGGATCGGGACCCGTGGAACAGCCATTGAGTGCTCCGCCTGCACCATCACCGTATTGCACTTCGCCTACCAGCACACCGCCGGGCGGTGTGGACCAACTCTGGAATACGGCAGGATAATCGAGGCCCCCAACCGTGATCAGCTGCAGGAAACTCGACGGCATCGAGGTCTGCGCAACCGCGAGCGCGGTGGGCGCGGACGAGGGGGTGCCGGTCACGTAAGGCCGGTCGCCGCCATTGCCCGCTGAAGATACGGTGAGTACGCCGAGTTCCGTGGCGCCATCGACCGCTGCCGACAGGTCGTCGTCGAAAGGCTGACCCCAGTTCGATCCCAGGGACATGTTGATGATGTCGACGGCGTCCTTCGTTTTGCCGTCACCATTGGGATCGACGGAGAATTCCATGCCCTGGATGAGCGCAACGCCACTGCACGCCGACGACTGGGCCGAACAGACCTTGACCGCGTACAGGTCGACGGCCGGCGCGACGCCATTGTCGCCACCGATAATCGCCGCGACGTGCGTACCGTGTCCTGCCGGGCCTGTAAAGTCCGGTGCATCGATGGGATCGGGATCGGGGAGCAGGGGACCGAACGGCCATAATTCGCCGACGAAGTCGTAACCGCCGACGACCCTGGCCGTCGGGAACAGCCCGTCCGTCGTCGTGTTTCGCGGATCGGAGAAGTCCGTACCCCAGGCGTCGATGTACGCCTCGACGGTGCCGGCACCGCCGAACCTTGCGTGAGTGTAGTCGATACCGCTGTCGAGCACGGCGACGCTGACGCCAGTACCGTCCGTTCCGGCAGCCTGTACTGCGGCGGCACCGATATACGGCACGGTGTCGGACAGGTCCATCTCGTAGTCGCGGACCCGACTGATACGCATGACGTCTCTGTCGGCCGCCAGCTTCGCAATGTCACCGGCGTCGACTTCGAGGACGACGCTGTTCAGCACCATCTGCGTACTTGCCAGCATCTTGGCGCCCTTCGCCTGTTTCGAGGCACGCTTGAAGAAGGCCGACTGTTCATTCTGCAGCTGCGCCTTGTGCTGCTGCTGGGCCGCGGGGTTTTTCGCTTTCGACTTCGCGACCGAGGGCGTGCGCAGGCGAACGAGTACCTGCTGACGTCCGTCAGCCCGTTCAAGCGCCGCATCGATTACGCTGCGGTCGACCGCTGCAGCAAGCGGCTCCTCCAAGCGCATCTGCGCGACCCCGGCCGGTAGTTCGGCCGTCGAGCGCATGGATACACGATCGGCTGCGTAGGCAGGCATTACGAGCGTCGAACCGACGAGCATCGTAAGACCTGCAGCAACCGAGGTCACTCTTGATCCACCTTTCATTATGGCTCTCCTTATGGATTTCTTATGAGGCTGTTTGTTTGTGGCTATTATTCTCGCGCGGCCGTTCTCCGACCTGCACGCAAGGGGCTGCGCGGGGCCGCAGAAAGACTGACCGGCACTCTTTAATTTGATAATCGCTCGCAGTTAGCACTATTGTTGTTTTGTCTGGGGATAGGCGATCCTGCTCAGCTACTTTTTGAGCAACGTTGACGGTACTACTCCGCATGTCAGTTTGCAATTTCGTTACATTGATTCAACATAATCAGAGAATTTCGCTACCCTGAGCGCACGAATTTCGGAAACAACCACGCGTGGAAACGGTCGGCACGGTCGCAATTTTTACTTAATTCTGGCTAGCATCGGGCTTAGCGATTACAAGAAGAACCCGTCTTAACGGCTATTGACCTCCTGAGTATTTGACCGGATGAATCTGCAGACCTATCGAAAGCCGTTTATCGGCATAACGGGCGCAATCATCGTTTATGCCCTCCTCGGGTTCTTGCTTGCGCCCTGGCTGATCAACAACGCGGCGACAAACGCCGTCCGGGACAACCTGGGCGTAGAGCTCAGTCTGCGGAAAGTCTCCGTCAATCCGTTCGTCCTGAGCCTGCAGATCGACAGCCTCGAGCTGGACGAGCCCGGCGGAGACCCGTTTCTCACGATCGAGCGGCTCTTCATCAACTTCCAGCTGAGTTCCCTGTTTCGCTGGGCGCTGACCTTCCGCGAGTTTCATATCAATTCGCCGCAGATCCGCCTCGCGCGCACGGGCGACGGGGAATTCAATTTCGGCTTCCTCGCGCAGCAGCCCGCCGAACCGGCAGAGACTGAACCGGAACCGGATTCCGGCCCGCCTCGCCTGCTCATCCAGGACTTTGCCATCACCAATAGCGTTATCGATTGGAAAGACGATGTGCCGCCGGAGCCGGTCAATACCCGTCTCGGGCCCATCAATATCGCAATCTCCGAACTGAACACGCTCCCCGATCGCGCCGGCTCCCAGGACGTCGTGATCACGACGGAAACTCAGGGCACGCTGAGCTGGAACGGCAGCCTCGAACTCAATCCCTTGCGATCGGCAGGCCACGCGGCGATCAAGGGTTCGCACTTTCCGCTCACGTCCGCGTACCTGAAACACGAGATCGGTTTCGACGTCGACGAGGGCAGCGTCGACGTCGAACTGGATTACCGCGTCGACACGCGCCCCGACGGTGTGATCGAAGCGAGCATCAGTAATTTCGAGATGTCGATCAATGACCTTCGGGTACGAACCTTCAATGAAGGGCTCGGGCGCGACGGTCCCGACCAGGAGGTCCTGAAGCTGCCTTTGGTCCGCCTGTCCGGCGGTGCCGTTGAATGGCCGGAGAAGACTGCTTCGGCAAGCGAATTTTCGATGGAAGACGGCGTCATCAGCCTGATCCGGGGCGCGGACGGGGCACTCAATGTATTGCCCGTCGAGGATGTTGATGCGGCTGGGGACGAAGAGGCGGTGGAACCGGACTCGGGAACGCCTGCCGGCGACCCCTGGCGCCTGTCGCTCTCGCAGTTCGCCATCAACCGGCTTGCATTGAATCTCGAGGACCAGAGTCTGGAACCGGCCGCGAACGTTGGCTGGCGTTCTCTCGATATCGATGTTCGCAACATCAGCAACGAGCCGGCGGCCGCGTTTCCCACGACGCTCAGGCTCGAGGCACTCGATGGTGGCTCGATATCGGTCGACGGGCAGTTGACCGTCCTGCCACAACCGTCGTTCGACTTCGATCTCGTCGTCGATGTACTGGAATTCGGCATGGCGGATCCCTACGTGAAGCAGCGTGCCGACGTGCACCTCGAATCGGGCGCACTTAATATAGAGGCGAAATTGCACCGTTCGTCGGACGAACCACTCAGGGTCTCGGGCGATGTCGAGATCGTCGATTTTCTCATTACGGAATCGGACCAGGACACGCGGCTCGGCAGCTGGGCCAGTCTGCGGGCGGAGAACCTCGCCTACTCGGCGGCGGGGAACACGCTCGAGATATCCGAAGTGCGTTTCAGGGAGCCTTACGGCGACATCCTGATCGCCGAGGATGGCAGCATCAATCTCGGCCGCGTGCGCAAGGGCGACGGCACGGAGAGTGACAGTGAACCGGTAATCGAGGAAGCGGATACCGACGAGGCATCGGGAGAGCCGCCAACCGCCGTCACCATCGGCCGGGTT
>JAACFE010000127.1 GCA_009937525.1 Gammaproteobacteria bacterium | reverse complement strand
GGAGAGATGGCTGAGTGGTCGAAAGCGCTCCCCTGCTAAGGGAGTAAGGGTTAAAAGCCCTTCGAGGGTTCGAATCCCTCTCTCTCCGCCAGATAAGCAAAAGGCCCCTTCATGGGGCCTTTTGCTTATCTGGCCGAGGGAGGGCTGGATGCAGAGCCCTGTTCGACTCACGCAGCGCCGCAGGCGCCAGTGAGGGCGCGGAGCGCCCATCCCTCTGTTTCGCAAGTATTACCGGCCCCTTCATGGGGCCTTTTGCTTATCTGGCCGAGGGAGGGCTGGATGCAATTCCCAAACCAAGTCTGCGGCCCCGGCATCCAATCTAATATCCTCGACCTGTTGTACTCTATCCCCCATGGCTCTCGTCGATGAACTCAAGCGCCGGAACGTATTGAAGGTAGTGTTCACCTACCTCGTCGTCGGCTGGCTGCTGACCGAGGTCCTCACGACGATCCTGCCGGAGCTGGGAGCGCCGCCGTGGGCGTCGCGCATGGTAATCCTGGTATTTGCCCTCGGCTTTATTCCCGCGGCGGTTCTGCCGTGGCTCTACGAACTGACGCCGGACGGCATCATGCGCGAGTCGGATATCGCACGTGGAGACGCGCGGAGAGGCAAGAGCCACACATTCGACTACGTCGCGATCATATCAGCGACGATCTTGATAGTGGTGATCGCGATCCTCGGGGCGCGCACCAGCATCGACGAGGCGATGCCGGAGGTTACGGAGCTGAGCCCCGCATCGGTCGCCGTCTTGCCTTTCGTGAACATGACAGGCGATGCCAGTAACGATTACTTTTCCGACGGTCTTACAGAGACGCTGCTCCACATGCTTGCGCAGATACCCGACCTGCGGGTTGCTGCACGGACCTCGAGCTTCGCGTTCAAGGGGCAGAGCAAGACGATCGGGGAGATCGCACAGGCCCTCTCGGTCGCCCATGTGCTCGAGGGCAGCGTACAGCTTTCCGATAACCGTGTTCGCATAACGGCACAATTGATTCGTGCAGAAGACGGCTTCCACGTGTGGTCGAACAACTTTGAGAGAGATTTCGACGACATCTTCGCGATCCAGGACGAAATCGCGAAAAAGGTCGGCAGTGCGCTGTCCGAATCCCTGCTGGGAAGTGAGCAGGCGCCGAGCATTTCCGGTTTCGACACGAGGAACCCCGACGCTTACGACCTGTATCTGCAGGCATTGGCTGCGCGGACGACCTTTTCTTACGGGGGACTGCAGGCGGCCGAGGATCTGCTAAAGGGAGCGCTGGCAACGGACCCGGAGTTCCTGGAAGCGAAGACGGAACTGGCTTTCAACTACCTGAACCAGTTCGAGACAGGACTGATCGGGCGCGACGAAGCAATGACGAACTGCTCTGCAATGACGCGGCAGGTACTTGCCACGCGACCGGACGATCCGATGGCGAACGCGCTGCGCATATATGTCGGAATAGCCGGCAATACCGAAGCCGCAGACCCTGGCCAGTTCTATGATGCGATAGACCAGCTGGAACGCCTTGTCGCTGAAAATCCGGGCGTCTATCAGATCCGAATGCTGTTGGGTCAGGCTCTGCAGCGCGTGCAGAGGTACGATCGTGCCCTCGTAGTGCACCTGGAAGCATTGCAGCAGGAACCTTACAACCCACGCGTGCACTTCGAACTCGGCGCTCTTTACCTGTTGCTCGATCGGCCTGCCGACGCCCGGACGGCGCTGGAACGATCGCTGGAGCTGGAGTCGCGTCAGCCGAATGCATACGCCAAGCTGGCGCTGGTCAGCTCGCAACTCGGTGACGGCGTCGGCACGGTCAAGCACTTTCTCAGGGCGTTCGAGATCGATCCCAGAGATCACGAGCTACCGGCAGGCATAGCGTTGTTTCTTTACGGACTGGGCCTGGTCGAGGAGGGCGACGATTTTCGCAACCTGGTGAATGCCGTGGCCCCGACCAGTGAGATCGCGTACCTGCTGGAATTGCGACGAGCGATCAGTATGGGTGATGTCACGGCGAGCGCGGCGGCCGCGCGGCGCATTATCGAGGATGATGTGGAGGATCGTAAGGGAACATATGCCGAGGCGGTACAGCAGCTGATGAGGGTTGCGGTGGCCAGTGGGACGATTGAAGAGACCACGGCCTACCTCGAGGAACACGCGCCGGGCATTTTCGACATCAAGGCGGATGCGTTGCCACACAAGTACCGCTCGGCTCAGATCGCGGCGCTCGACGCCTGGTTCGCATCCCTGCCACGGGAGGAGCTGCTGCGACGCCTCGACGACTTGCTGAATGAAGCCCACGAGTTCGGCATCGACCCGCTAAAGAATCCGTCGCACAGACTCGGCGTCTACGCATTGAGAGGCGAGACGGAGGCCGCTGTGCAGCTCGCGCTCGAGCAGGTCTTGTCGCAACCCGTGACCCGCGATCTGCTATGGCGTGAGGAGTATTCTCAGCCTGTGTATGCCGATATTGTCGCCGATGAACGAGTCCGGGACGCGCTGCGCCGCAGGGAGGCCGAGTACGACACTGTTCGCGACGAGGTCCGGGCCTATCTCAGGGACATAAGCGAGTCGGCGCAGGCGCAGTCGACGAGACCCGACCTGGATGAAGAACGCATTAGTCGCCTAGCGCGTACTGCAGCCCGAAGAAATAGTCCTCGTTGAGTTCGTCGGCCGCGTCGAGTTGCGACCACACGCTGCCGCCGTAAGCGGCCAGCAGCGTGAGTTTTTCGTTCAGACCCCACTCCATGCCCAGTCGCCAGTTGAGAAAACCCTCGCCTGCGCCATCGTTGACGAAATCGATGCCCCATGTTTCGCCCAACAACCGAATGCCGGGGGTGAGCGCGTAGCCTGCCGATGCGCCCACGCTTACCGCGTCGAGATTCCTCGAGCCGATGCTGTAACCGAGATTGCCTGTCAACTCCCAGGGACCCAGGCTGACGGAGGCGAGCACGGGCAGCGTGAATACCGTGGTGTCTTCCACGAGGCCGATAATCGTCGACGAACTCGACAACGGCATCGACAACGAAGGCGCCAGTGCCACGGCGGAGCCGTCGCCTTCGAAGAATCGCCATTTCAGGCCCACCGACGCCTCACCCCAGCCTCTGATCGTGGCCTCGCCCGCGTCCTTGACCCGCTGCCTCGGAATCGTGAGGCTGATCTCAACCGTGTCGTTCAATCCGTAGGCCAGGTCCAGGGCAGGTCCCTGCACGCTCTTGCCCGCATCGCGGGATTCGCCGGCCGCAAACGCGATAATCTCGAGCACGCCCGGCGCCGAGGTGCCGGTATCATCGGTCACCATCGGTGGGCCCGCCGTTGCAGTCGAGGCGCAAAGGTACATCGCCGCAACGACCAATCTGATCAGCAGCCGGGAAGACATCGGAAGAAATCCGTCCTTTCTAGTTGTAATTGCGAATTATTCTGCCACGAATGGCCGCAATTATTCGTCGGGCTTCACATAGTGCCGGAGCAGAAAAGGGGCCCCCGAAGGGGCCCCTCCGTCCGTGTCGGCCGGTTGTTATTGTTGGGCAAGCATTTCGCCGATGCCGAGTTCGCGAGCGCGTTGCATCATCATTTGCTGGTGCTCTTCCCGAATCCGCGCTTTTTCCGCAGCTGTTGCCGCGGCCCGCATCCTCTCCGTGTAGCGGTTCTGCTCTTCCACCGTCATCATGTGCTGGCCGAATATCGGCGGATCCAGTTGCTTGCCCTGGGCTTTGGCCCGGGCCTGCATCTCACGCTGGTGCTCGGCGCGCATCCGGGACCACTCACGGTCGTCCTGCGCGTTGGCCAGCTGCTGGCGATAGTGTTCCCGCTCCTCAACCGTCATCATCTGGTGGCCATAAATGCCATGGTCCGGCATATGCTCGCGGACATGCGTCTGGTGCTGGCTCATGTGGGCCTTGTGATGCGTATCCTTGTGCACCTGGCCCTGTGGCGCCTGCTGTTTCTCCTGGTCGCCACCGGATCCGCGGCCCTGGCCGTACGAGGCATCCAGGGCCAGCGCGGCAACGGCGAAGAGAAGAACAAAGAACAGGAGCGATCTGGCTCTACTGGCTTTCATAGCACACACCTCACATGCCGCCGTCCATAATATGGCGTCGGATATGAGGCCATCAGCTGCTTTCGCAAGCTGGTGAAAGTACGTATCAGCTGACCTTTACCTGCACCAGTTCCTCACCGTCCGGGTCGGTCACGTGTACCGCGCACGCGATGCACGGGTCGAAGCTGTGGATCGTGCGCAGGATCTCGAGCGGCTGCTCCGGATCCACCATCGAATGCCGGTCCTGCAGTGCGGCCTCATAAGCGCCGGGTTGGCCGTTCCCATCCCGGGGTCCGGCGTTCCAGGTGCTCGGTACGATAGCCTGGTAATTGGCGATCTTCTTGTTCTCGATAACTATCCAGTGCGAGAGCGCCCCGCGCGGTGCTTCCATGACGCCGACGCCCTCGCAGGTTTTCGGCCAGGTGGATGGTTCCCAGAGCGACTCGTCGAATGTCCGGGTTTCGTCAGCTTTGATGTTCGCAATCAGCGCGTCGAGCCAGCCCTGCATCGCGTCGGCGAGGATCGCCGTTTCGAGCGTACGAGCCGCTGTCCGGCCGAGCGTCGAGAACAGCGCTTCGACCGGTGCGTCCAGCGTGGTCAATGCATGATTGACCAGCGCCTGCGTTTGTTCATGGCCCTTGGCATACAGGAGCAGGACGCGCGCAAGCGGCCCGACTTCCATTGCATTGCCGTTCCAGCGCGGCGACTTCAGCCACGAATAGGAGTGATCGATGTCCAGGTGCTCGTAAGGCGGTTCCGGACCCGTGTAGTTGAGAGTCGTTTCGCCACTCCAGGGATGCAGGCCCGACGCCTTGCCGCTTGAGTAGTCGTACCAGGAGTGCGCAACGAATTCCTGGATGCCCTGCGGGTCGCCGAGCTCGAGATCGTGGACCGTGGACAGGTCACGATTCAGGATAACGCCGCGCGGAAACAGGAACGAATCGGGTTCGTCCATGCTGCTCGCCGGCAGATCGCCGACGCACAGGAAGTTGCCCAGGCCTTCGCCGCGGAAGAACCAATCCTTGTAGAAGCCGGCGATTGCGAGCGTGTCGGGTACGTAGACCTGGTTCACGAAGGTCTTCATGCTGTCGATAATTTCCTGGACCTGCGACAAACGCTTGCTGTTGATAGCTGAATCCGAGTTCAGGTCGATGGGCGAGGGTACGCCGCCCACGAGGAAGTTCGGATGCGGGTTCTTGCCGCCGAAGATTGCGTGCAGTCTCGCAACATCGCGCTGCCAGACGAGCGCGTCCAGGTAGTGTGCGACCGCCATCAGGTTCGCCTCAGGCGGCAGCCGGTATTCGGGGTGTCCCCAGTAGGCTTTCGCGAAAATGCCCAGCTGCCCCGACTCGACGAAGCCGGCGACCTTTTTCTGTACGTCCCGGAAGTAGCCCGTGGATGAGCGGGGGTAGCTGCCCAGCGATTGCGCAAGCTCCGCCGTCTTCGCCGGATCGGCGGATAATGCAGACACGACATCCACCCAGTCGAGCGCATGTAAGTGGTAGAAATGCATCACGTGGTCGTGGATGTACTGCGCGCCGATCATCAGGTTGCGAATCAGTTCGGCGTTGCGCGGCACAGTTGCGCCGATTGCGTTCTCGACGGCGCGCACTGACGCGATGCCGTGTACCAATGTGCATACGCCACAGATGCGCTGCGTAAACGCCCACGCATCGCGGGGATCCCGGTCCCTCAGGATGATCTCGATGCCTCTCACCATGGTCCCGGACGAATAGGCCTGAGCGATCCGGTCGCCATCCATTTGCGCTTCGATTCGCAGGTGGCCTTCGATACGTGTGATCGGATCGACAACGACTCTTGCATTCATGCCTCATCCTCCAGGTTCTCGGCGACAAGCTCGAGGAGACTCTCCGCCGTGTACTTCCAGTTGTAGTGGTTCTGGGCGTCGTCGAAACTCTGCCGGCAGTTGGCGCAGCTCGATAGCAAGGCATCGGCCTCGGTTGCTTCCACCTGGTCCATCTTCAGTTTGAAAACCTTGTAGCGCAGTTCGTCGGCGCGATGGATCGTCACGACGCCGCCGCCTCCGCCGCAGCACCAGTTGTAGTCGCCTCCGTTCTCCATCTCGCGAAATTCCACGCCGAGATGCTTCATAACGTCGCGCGGCGCCTGCGTGGCGCCGCCGCGACGAGATACCTGGCATGGGTCGTGGAACGTCACTGACTTGTCGACTTTCCTGACCTTCAGCTTGCCGGAGTTCAGCGCGTCGGCGAGGTACTCGGATACGTGCTGCACCTTGAACGGCAGCGGCTTGCCGTAGATGTTCGCGCCCATCCAGCGCAGCGCCATGTAGGCATGGCCGCACTCGGGCAGGAGCACGAGCTTCGCGCCGACCTTTATGGCCGTTTCGATGACTCTCATGCTGTTCTTCCTCTGGAGCTCGAGGTTGCCGGACAAGAGCCCGAAGTTGGTTGCCTCGAAGCCGTCGGTGCGGAACGTCCAGCTCTCACCCATCGCGTTCAATAT
>JAACFE010000045.1 GCA_009937525.1 Gammaproteobacteria bacterium | reverse complement strand
ATGACAGCCACCTTCGTACCAGGTCTTGGATGATTGAGTCATGTTTCGCTCCATTTGCAGGCTTCACGGTGCTCGCTCTCGCTGGCCTGCTTGTCGGGCGCTGACCGGCGATCACCCCGTGGATTTTCGGATTCCATACGCTGGCTTCTGATTGTAGGCTACACAGCCAGATGATCTACCTGTACGCAACGCTCATCACGCTCCTGAATCTCGCCTTCTGGGCAAGCATCCTTTTCGGCATGCCCGGCATATGGCTGATGGTATTGACGGCGGCCCTGATCGACTGGCTGCAGCCGGAGGTCTTCATGTTCAGCCGTGCGACGCTGTATGTCAGCGCCGGTTTAGCGCTCCTCGCGGAAATCCTCGAATTCATGATGGGTGCCGCCGGCGCGCGCCAGGCTGGCGGTTCGAAGCGCGGCGCGGCACTGGCTATCGTCGGCGGCGTGATCGGCGCGATCCTCGGTACGGCGTTGCCGATACCGGTACTGGGCACGCTGATCGGGGCGTCTGCCGGCGCTTTCGCGGGCTCTCTCCTCGGCGACCGCATGGCCGGTCGTCCCGTGGAACAGAGCGTGGAAGCCGGCCGCGGCGCGGCGATCGGTCGTTTCTTCGGCACGACGGCGAAGATGATCATCGGTGCCGTCGTTCTTGTCATCCTGACCGTCGCGGCATTCTTTCCGGACTGACAGACGTCAGTAGGCGGTAACGATCTGCCCGGTCGCCGGAGCGATTGCGGTCGAATTCGCGCCCGCGAACGTCACCGGCACGGATTGCATCGCCATACCCACGTTCCTGACCACGGCAAAGTGCAGGTGCGGACCGCTCGAATACCCGGTGTTTCCGGAATCGGCGATGTACTCGCCGCGTTCGACCACGTCGCCGACGCGCACGCGGATCGAATTCCAGTTCAGGTGTGCATAGATCGCGTACGTGCCGTCATCGTGCAGTATGCGCACGACATTCGCCAGCGACATGTTCGCGGCATCGGCGCCACCCTTGAAGTTCCCGGCCGTTACATCGAAGACGACGCCGCCGCGCGCGGCAAATACGTCCGTTCCGACGGGCATGGCGATGTCGACGGCGTACTGCGAATCCGGCGTATTGTGGGTCACGACATCCGGATACGCCTGGCTGATCGGGTGATCGCTGGCGATGGCGAACGGCACCCGGTACGGCTGCGCGGGACGATGCCGCGCCTGGGGGTCACCGATCAGGTACTCGTGGCGATACTCCAGCGCAGGCTGCACCGCCCCGGCGAGCCGCCCGAGATTCACGAGCGGCATCGCACTGCGCGGCGGCAGCAGCCAGCGCAGCGGATCGTCCGGGTGCGGAAACTCGAGGCCGCGGATCGTCTCGAACCTCAATGCCAGCTCGACCGGTGCAAAGTACTCGTTGGTCGCGACGAGCCGGATCGCGTTGCCGTTGACTTCATACGCGATGCTGACGCCCGACTTCGGCGATGTCGGCGTCAGGCTGCGGATCTCCGCGATGCTCTGACCGTCGTCCGGGGGGCGATCCGAGTAGATCCATTCGCCATCGTCGCCCCGATACTTGTAGAGCGCCTGCGCGGAAGCCGCACCGGCAAGGACGCAGCCAAGCAGCACGATACATGTCAGGCGTCGGCGCGATTTACCCGATATCGGAACGCACCCAGCCATCTTCAGTACGCCGTATTTCATAAGCAGGCCAATACTGGTTATCGAGCTTGAGCGTAATGACTTCGACGGCACCGTTCCAGGTAACCGTCTTTACGCGTATCGATTCGTGGTCCTTCTTGTCGGCAATGACGCTCACGAAGGTGTCCAGATCGGGCGTCGGTGTTTCGTCGATTTCGACGACCCGACGGCCGGCCCACAGGCCGTAACGCGTCGCCGGCGACCCGTAGCTGAAGAATGCCACGTACACGCCGTCGGGATCGATCCCGCGCTGCGCCGCCATCGGCCGGTGCGGGTCCTGCAGGAGCGCGCCCGCCCAGGAGACCGCACGGTCGATACCCAGGCCGTCCAGCGCAGCAGTTGCGACGTCGACATCGACGGCTTTACCGTTCCGCCATACGGTCACCGTGACTTGCGGTTTCTGCACGGCCTTCTCGAGCGCGCGGAACGAAGTCACCACCTCGTTGTCGACGGCGAGGATCATGTCGCCATTCTGTAGCTGCCTCGCCGCGGGGGAACCGGCAACCAGCCGCGTAACGGACAGGGCGCGCCGGTGCAGCGGATTGTTTGCTTCCAGCCGCCTGAGCCAGCTCTCATCGACCCCCATGTTGCGGGCCGCAAACAGGGGCGCATACACGAACTCCGCCTCGAGCGAATAGAAAGGCCGGCCCGCACGGACGATGTCGACGAACTCGGCAACGAGGTCGGCGCCAACGCCGCTATTGAATTGGGCGGCATCGCCACCGGAAGGGAGCGGGAACGTAGACCACATCGCCGCGACGCGACCGCGCTTGTCGACGAGTACGCCGTCCAGCTCTCTGGGTGCGTTGACGAGGTTGATGCCTTCGATGTTGGTGTCCCTGAATTGCAGAGTGCGTGACAGCGGGAGTACCAGCGGATCGACCGAGGCAACGGTGCTTTCCTGGTGGACGAGCTGGTGATCCGCCTTCATGCCGACTACCCACACGGGATCGCCGGGCCGCAATGGTTTGGTATTGAATGTAGCGGCCTTGACCGGCGTGTCGCCGATGGTCGCCGGATCGTAGGCGACGATGGCGAGATTGTGCAGCGGATGCAGCTGCACGACCTTTGCGTCGACTTCGAGCGAGCCCGCGAACGTCACCGAGACGTCGCCGATCGCCACCGGCACGGTGTTGCGGTCGACCACGACGTAACCGCGCTCCGTATCGACCACGAGACCGGTGCCGTAATAGTGGCGATCCGAAACGCCCGACACCGTGTAAGGCAGATCGAAGGTTACGACGACCAGGGACGGGGCGATCGCTCGGGCGCGCGGGTCGTCGTAGCGATTGAAGCGCGTACTGCCGGCCATCGGTGACTTCGGCGGCGGCCCCTCCGACAGGTCACGACACGGCCAGACGCCCGTGGCGTCGTCACGCTTGCAGCGCTGCACCGGGAACCAGACCCGGTCCATGTCGAAGTTACGCACCACGATATTGCGGGGATTGTCGATCGTCACGTACCGGAGCGGCGCGCTGTCACCGGTGGCGAGCTTGTCGAGCGCCACCTCAAGGTCATCGAGACTGGCAATGTCGTCGCTGCCGAGCTGCGTTATCACGGCGCCACGAGGTACCGCCGCCTTGGACAACAGGTATCCCGGGTTGGCGACATACACGCCGCGCACCGGCAGGTTGTAGTGGCGCGACTGCTGGTAGGACAGGTTATTGACGATAGCGTCTCCGAACTCGATGAACTCCGCCGGCGTAATCGCGTGCAGGTCGGTGACGGTCAGCGTGTGTCGGACGGCTTTGCCGCCGCGCTCCAGCTCCACCTCTATGTCCCCGCCGACATTGTCGTCGAGCACCGCCGCAAGCGGCACGAACTCCGTGATCAGTTCGCCGTTGATGCGCAGCAGGATGTCGCCCGGCTCGAGCTTGCCGTCGGCTGGCGAATCGGGAATCACCTGCTCGACGACCAGCATTCCGGTCTGGTCCGGGAACGTTGAACGCACGAGGCGCTCCGACTCCTCTGAGAGACCGAGACGGGCGAGTTCGTCGTAAGCCTTGCTCTGGAACATGGTCTGCAGAGTGCCGCGCGTCACGGGCTCCCCTTGCTGGATCAGCGACAGCGCGCGCTCGATACGGTCGAGCGGGAGGAAGAAGCTGCTCGCCGCCGAGTTGTTGGCGCCCGCGTTCAGGGCCACGACTTCGCCGTCGATATTGACGACGGGCGAGCCCGACGAACCGCCCGACGTACCGGAGGCCGCTTGCAGATAGAAGGTGTTGAAGTCGTTGTACTTGCCGCGGCCGTAATCCGGGGCCTTGCGGTCCAGGCGTGCGATTGTCCCCGCGAGAATCGACAGCTGTTCGCCGGCATCGTTGCCGACGACGCGGATCTCCCGCCCTATGCCTGCACCGTCGGAGCGAAGCGGCAGTTCGGCCGGCTCGATGTAACGCAGCTCGTCGGGGTCGTAACGGAAGAACCCGAAATCGTGCACAGGGTCGCGGTAAACCGGGGTCAGCCGGACTTCCTCGTTGTTGCGGAAGACGGCTTCGGCGACGACCGGGCCGGGCGTAACGACATGGCGGTTCGTGAGGATCAGGCCACGCTCGGCATCCACGACAAAGCCGGTGGCATGCGACGAGGAATTCCATTCGGTATCGAATGCACGGGTACTGTCGACACGTATCGACACGACGCCGGTCGAGATCCGCTCCAATGTGCTCAACCAGGCGGTGTCCTCTGCCGCCATCGCAGGCAAAGAGAAAGCGACAGCCAGCAGCGCCGCCAGGGTTCTGAATGCGTTCATAGGGCTCCTGATTCGAGCTCGAATTGTAGAGTATAAAAGACCCGGCCGGCGCCGACCGGTTCCACAGTATGGCGCCCCCAGCGTATCGCCGCCGTTGTTCAGCGCGGGCATCGGCGTGTTCCTCGACGGAAGTAAAGCGTAGCTGCGCAATGCGCAGCGAGCCATGACGGAGAGGAATACGCCGATGCCCGCGCTGTCAGGCGTCCGCGCCACCCTCAGGATCGTAGCGCACGTCCAGCTGGCGCGCCGCCCTGACGTCGTCGAGTCGCCGCACCGGCGTATTGAACGGCGCTTCCTTGAACGACTCGCCGTCGTCGCGCGCCCGCTTCACGATGTCAGCCATCGCGTTCACGAAATTATCGAGCGTCTCCTTGCTCTCGGTTTCCGTCGGTTCGATCAGCAGGCATTCCGGCACCAGCAACGGGAAATACGTCGTCGGGGCATGGAAGTTGTAGTCGAGCAACGCCTTCGCGATATCCATCGCGGTGAGCTGGTACTCCTTGGCTTCGTGCCTGAGCGTGACGATGAACTCGTGGCTCGCACGCCGGTTCGGGAACGCCAGTTCGAAACCCGCGTCGCGGAGTCGGGCCTGCAGGTAGTTGGCGTTCAGGGTTGCGTATCCGGCAATACGCCGCATGCCGTCGCGGCCGACGAGCCGCATGTAGACGTACGCACGCAGCAGCACGCCGGCATTACCCATGAAACCGGAGAGCCGGCCGATCGTCTGCGGCAGGTCTTTTTCGGTCAGCCAGTCGTAGACGGTTCCGCCGTCTATCTCCTTCCTGCCGACGACGGGCACCGGCATGAACGGCAGTAGCCGCTCGGCCACGCCCACGGCGCCCGAGCCCGGGCCGCCGCCGCCGTGCGGCGTCGAGAACGTCTTGTGCAGGTTCATGTGGATGACGTCGAAGCCCATGTCGCCCGGCCGTACCTTGCCGAGAATCGCATTGAGGTTCGCGCCGTCGTAGTACAGCAGGCCACCGGCGTCTCTGACGATGTCATCGACCTCGATGATGTCGCGCTCGAACACACCGAGTGTCGATGGGTTCGTGAGCATGATGCCCGCCGTCTTCTCGCTGACCTCGGCCTTGAGCGCTTCGATATCGATATCGCCATCCGACCCCGTCGGGATTTCCTTCGCGACACAGCCAAGCATGGTCGCAGTGGCCGGGTTCGTGCCGTGAGCTGCATCCGGCACGATGATTTCATTGCGTTCCAGGTCGCCGCGCGCCTTGTGATACGCCATGATCATCGCGAGTCCCGTGAGTTCTCCCTGGGCACCCGCCATCGGTGTGAGAGACACACCCTGCATGCCGGTGACCTCCTTTAGCATTTCCTGCAGTTCGTACATGCAGCTCAGGAAACCCTGGCCGTGGCTTACGGGACCGAGCGGGTGGCGCCCTGCAAAACCCGGCAACAGGGCGATCGAATTGCAGACTCGCGGGTTGTACTTCATCGTGCAGGAACCGAGCGGATAGAACTGCGTGTCGATGGAGAAGTTCTTCTGCGACAGGCGCGTGAAATGACGCACGACCTGCAGTTCCGACACTTCCGGTAGCCGCGGCCGGTCCGACCGGAGGAAAGCCTCGGGGATATCCGGCTCCGCGCCGGTATCGGGAGCCTGCGCATACGCGCGTCGCCCTTCACGGGATTTCTCGAAGATCAGCTTGTCCAGGTAGTTGTCCATGTGTCTCATCTTCCTCAGTCTTCGGACACGTTGATGCCCAGCGCGCGGAAAGCGGCTTCGTAATCGGGTTCGGTCGCAATGTCGTTGAGTTGCTGCGTATGAACGACCGTGTTGTTCTCGTCGATCACGACGATCGCCCGACAGAACATGCCCGCCAGCGGGCCATCGACGATCTCGACGCCGTAATTCTCACCGAAGCCCGCATGCCGGATTGCCGAGAGTCCGGCAATGTGTTCCAGCCCGTTTTCTTTCTTGAATCGCGCGTGTGCAAACGGCAGGTCGTAGGAGATCATGAGCGCGGCAACGTCCTCGTGGTCTGCGACGAGGCGATCGAACTCGATAACCGACTTCGCGCACACGGGCGTGTCTATGCTGACGAAAATATTCATGATCTTGCGCTTGCCGAGCCAGTCGGAGAGCGTCGTGTTCTTCAGCCGCGTGTCGACGAGCCTGATCTCGGGCGCAGAGCTGCCGACGACCGGCAATTCCCCGCGCGTCCGATAGGTGGAGTTCTCGTAAGTGATTGTCGCCACGGACTACTCCACTCCGCTCAGGCCGACTGCGCGAGCGACGATGCAAAGATTTCGCGCATCGCGTCCACATAGGTATCGATATCGGCCTCCGTCTTGGTCTCCGTCGCACAGACCAGCAGCGCGTTACCGAGATCGGGAAAGTCGTCGCTCAGGTCGTATCCGCCCTGGATGCCTCGTGCCGCGAGGGCTTCGAGCACCGGGGCAACCGGGCGGTCGAACTGCAGCGCAACTTCGTGGAAAAACGGCCCGTCGAACAGGCGCTCGATACCATCGACGGACGTGAGACCACTCAGCAGGCGCGCGGTATTGCCGGCGGACTGCCTGGCGACTGCCGCCAACCCGTCGCTGCCCAGCAACGACATGTAAATCGTGGCGGCGGTGACCATCAGTCCCTGGTTCGTGCAGATGTTCGAGGTAGCTTTCGAACGGCGTATGTGCTGCTCTCGCGCCTGCAAGGTCAGCGTGAACCCCGGCTTGCCCTCCAGGTCGATGGTGCGGCCGATGATGCGGCCCGGCATCTGCCGTACGTGCTGTTGTTTGCAGGTCATGAAGCCGAAATAAGGACCACCGGACGACAACGGTACACCGAGCGGTTGCCCGTCGCCGCAGGCGATGTCGGCGCCTTGCTCGCCCCAGTGCCCCGGCGCTTTCAGCACCGCGAGCGAGGTGGGATTGGCAATTGCAATGACCAACGCCCCGCGCGCATGAGCCCAGTCCGTAACCCGATCGACGTCTTCCAGCGTACCGAGGAAGGTCGGCTGCTGGATAACGACGGTGACCGGTTCGGCGCCGTCGTCGAGTGCATCGAAGTCCAGGTTGCCGGTCGACGTGTCCATCGGCAGGAAATCGAACGTGAGTCCCTGGCTCCCCGCGATCGCCGTCGCTACCTTGGCGTAAGTCGGGTGGACCCCGGGTGCCAGCAGCACCTGCCGCGACTTCGCCTTGCGGTTGCTGCGCACCGCCATAAGGGCCGCTTCGGCCAGTCCTGACGCACCGTCGTATAGCGATGCGTTGCTCACGTCGAGCCCCGTCAATTCGGTGATCATCGACTGGTACTCGTAGATCGTCTGCAGTGTTCCCTGGCTGGCCTCGGCCTGGTACGGCGTGTAGGCGCTGTAGTACTCGCCGCGCGTCGCAATATCCCACACCGGCTGCGGGATATGGTGCTCGTAGGCGCCGGCGCCGATGAAACACAGCGGTGCCCCGTCCATGGCCGCCCGTTCGCGCATCAGGCGCACGATCTCCATTTCACTCATGGCATCAGGGACGCCGTCGAGCGCATCGATCAACAGTTCCGCCGGGATCTCGTCGAATAGATCGTCGATGCTCTCCGCGCCGATGGCCTCGAGCATTTCCCGCGTGTCGTCGTCGGTGTGAGGTATAAAAGGCATGACCTTACCTTGTTAGCTATCGATATCGTCGAGCAGTGCCTGGTAGGCGTCAGGTGACAGCAGCTCACCTTCGTCACCGCCCGGTTCCAGTTTTACGATCCAGCCATCGCCGTACGGATCGTTGTTGATGGCCTCGGGGTCATCTGACAGGGCCTCATTGACGGCCACCACCGTGCCGCCGATTGGCGCATACACGTCGGACGCAGCCTTGACGGATTCGACGACGGCCATGTCTCCGCCGGCCTCGACCTCCTGGTTGACCTCCGGCAGTTCGACGTAGACGAGGTCGCCCAGCGCGGACTGAGCGTGATCCGTGATTCCCACCGTCACGCTACCGTCGTCTTCACGCCGCAGCCATTCATGATCACTGGTGTACTGCAGATCTCCGGGCAATTCGCTCATCACTCATTCTCCCCTGTTGTTCGCCTCTGTCTTCAGGTGCATCGACCTCAAACGTCGATGCGAATCTCTCCATTCCGAACGAACGGCACCTTCACGATGCGGACGTTCAGCAGTTTCCCGCGAATATCCACCTGCGCACTGCCGTAATCCCCCGCCGGCACCCGCGCAAGCGCGATGGATCGGCCGATGGTGGGCGAAAATCCGCCCGATGTAATCTCGCCCTCGCCGACGCCATCCACGACGACGCGCTGGTGGTCGCGCAGCACGCCTTTGTCCTCCAGCAGCAGGCCCACGAAACGTCGCGTATCGCCCTCTGCTCGCTGCTTCTCGAGGGCTGTGCGTCCAATAAAGTCACGGTCTGCCGGCTCCCACGCAACGGTCCAGCCGAGACCGGATTCGAGTGGCGACACCGTTTCGTCCATGTCGTTGCCGTACAGGTTCATGGCGGCCTCGAGGCGCAAGGTGTCCCGTGCGCCCAGTCCGCAGGGCCGTACGCCGGCGGCGAGCAAGCGGTCCCAGAGCTTCGGTGCCTCCGCGGCAGGCAGGACAACTTCCCAGCCGTCTTCACCGGTGTAGCCGGTGCGAGCCACGAACCAATCCCCCGCATCCATGCCGTGGAACGGCTTGAGACCGAGTGCTGCGTCCCGAAACTCCGATTCGATGCAGGGTGCTGCAATCTCGCGAGCCCTTGGCCCCTGCACGGCCAGCATCGCCAGCTCCGCGCGCTCGCTGACCTTGACGTCGAACTCCCCGGCCTGTTTTCGCAGCCAGGCGAGGTCCTTTTCACGGGTGGCGGCATTGACCACGAGCCGGTAATGCGTGTTGTCGACAAAGTAGACGATCAGGTCGTCAATCACGCCACCCTGCTCGTTCAGCATGCAGGTATAGAGTGCCTTGCCGCTCGCTGTCAGCTTGGCCACGTCGTTGGCCAGGAGGTAACGCAGGAAATCACGAGCCCGCTCGCCGGCGAGGTCCACGATGGTCATGTGCGAGACGTCAAACACGCCGGCATGCTGCCTGACGGCGTAATGCTCTTCCTTTTGCGAACCATAGTGCAGCGGCATGTCCCAGCCGCCGAAATCGACGATGCGCGCGCCTGCGGCGACGTGCTGATCAAAGAGAGGCGTCTTCTTTGTCATTTCGGCTCCAGAGTGAAAAAAAACGGGGCGGCAGGCCACGCGGCCTGCCGCCCCTCTGTCCTCGAAAACCTGAGAGATCGTTGACTTTTCAGTCACTTACCCCTTCGGTGGGCTTGTTTAGCCGCTCTCCAGAGCTAATCAGCGGTCACAGTCCTTTTGCCTGAGCGTTTCCGGGCGTGTTGCGCCTTCGGCGCCCCGTTCAAGGCGGGGTCTCTTCTGCGGACGCTATCGATTAGTGTCCACGATCATAGCCAATGGCGGTGCCGGTTGCCAGCGCCGCTGGCGTCGGTACCATGGGCGTGCCATTGCCGGAGACGAATATGAAGAGATCGGTTTTGTTGGCCATCACCGCAGGCCTGCTGGCGTCGCAGGGCGCCCTCGCGGACGCCGGGGAAGATTTTCATGCGCTCCTTGACGAGTCGTGGGAGTGGTACCTCGAGCAGAACCCGATGGTCGCGTCTCGGGCGGGCGACCGGCGCTACAACACCGAGTGGCGCGACCGCAGCCTTGCCGCCATCGAAGTGCGACACCTGCGGCGGCGCGATTTCCTGCGCCGCACTTACGCGATCGACAAGACTGCTCTCTCGGAAGCCGATCAGCTCAATTACGAGCTGTTCCGGCGCGACCTGCAACGACGCGTGGATCAACACCAGTTCCAGGACTTCCTGATGCCCTTCAGCCAGCGCGGTGGCGTCCAGAACCTCGACGGCCAGGCGAGCTACCTGCGCTTCGAGACGGTGCAGGACTTCGAGGACTGGCTGGCGCGCCTCGACAAGATAGGCACTGTCGTCGACCAGACGATCGAGGTCGCCGACCGCGGCATCGAGAAAGCGATCGTGCTGCCGCGGGTCCTTATGGAACGCATCCCCGACCAGATCGCGGTCCAGCTTGTCGAAGACGGAGAGGACAGCCCTTTCTACCGCACGTTCGAGTCCATGCCGGAGGCAATCGCCGCAAAGGACCAGGAGCGCCTGCGTGCCGCTGCGGTGAAAACGATCGAGGCCAAGGTCGTCCCCGCGTACCGGAAGCTCGCACGCTATTTCGAGAAGACCTATCTCCCCGCGACACGGGAAAGCGTCGGGCTCTCCAGCCTGCCGAACGGCAGTGCCTGGTACGAGTTCCTTGCGCGTCGATACACGACCACCCGGATGAGCCCCGATGAAATCCACCGCACGGGGCTCGAAGAGGTCAAGCGCATCCGCCGGGAAATGCAGATGATCATCGACGAACTGGGATTCGAGGGCGAATTCCAGGACTTCCTGACGTTCCTCCGGACCGACCCACAGTTCTACTACGACAACCCCGATGATCTGTACGAGGCCTATCTTGCGACCAGCAAGCGCATCGATCCCGAGCTCGTCAAGCTGTTCGGTACGCTCCCGCGCATGCCCTACGGCGTTAAGCCGATCCCCGACGCGATTGCGCCCGACACGACGACGGCTTACTACTCGCGTCCCGCGGCCGACGGCAGTCGCGCCGGGATCTACTGGGTCAACCTCTACATGCCCGAGGTCCGGCCCAAATACGAGATCGAGGTGTTGTCCGTCCACGAGGCCATGCCCGGCCATCATCTGCAGCTCGCCATCCAGCAGGAGCTGGGCGACATGCCGGACTTCCGCCGCTACTCGGGTTTCACCGCGTTCGTTGAAGGCTGGGGGCTGTACAGTGAAAGCCTGGGCTACGACCTCGGCCTGTACAAGGACCCCTACTCGCGCTTCGGCGCCCTGACCTATGACATGTGGCGGGCCGTACGCCTCGTCGTGGACACGGGAATCCACTACAAGGGATGGTCGCGGCAGCAGGCGATCGAGTTTTTCAGGGACAATGCCGCCAAGACCGAGCACGACATCGTCAACGAGATCGACCGATACATCGTGATGCCCGGACAGGCCCTGGCCTACAAGATCGGGCAACTCAAGATACTGTCATTGCGCGCTCATGCCGAAGCGACCCTCGGCGATGACTTCGACGTCCGGGAGTTTCATGACGTGTTGCTCGGCGCCGGCGCGTTGCCGCTCGACATACTGCAGCAGCGCATGGACGCCTGGCTCGCGGAGCAAATCGCGAACCGGTCCTGACTAGTCCTCGTCCGGCGCCGTCAGCACTGCGATACGTAACAGCTGCGCGAGTTGGCGCTGCTGCGCGGCGCTCAGGGCCTGCAGGCTCTCCCTGGCCGAGTCCAGGCGGTGCTGAATTCCCTTGTCGATCAGCTTCCTGCCTTTCGCCGTCAGTGACACGTTGACGCCGCGGCGGTCTTTAGGGTCCGGCCTGCGTCTCACCAGGCCACGCGTTTCCAGGCGGTCGATACGATTCGTCATCGCCCCGCTGCTGAGGTCGGTCTCGCGCGCCAGCCGGGTCGCGGGCAACATGTAGGGCTTTCCCTGCCTGCGCAGCGCTGACAGCACATCGTATTCCCAGAGTTCCAACTCCAGGGGCTCGAGGGCCCTGGTCGCCTGCCGCAAAAACGAGCGGTACAGGGTCATCATGCGGATAACCACCCCGAGGCTTGTCGTGTCGAGGTCCGGCCGCTCTCCCGACCATTGGTCCAGTATTTTGTCAACTATGTCTTTTTTCATCCCGCTATCCGGCTTATTATTTTGATATAAAGATACTTGACATCGAATAAAAATCACACATACTCAATCTGGGAAGAATCTTTGGTGACGAGGAGTTTGCCATGCGTCCGTTATTCGAAGATTTCGACGAGTTCGACTTCGATGATAGCCCTTCCGTCGCGCGCCTGTTGCGCGAACACCGGCTCGAGGAATCGCGTTTCGCCAGCCGCAAGTCCCATGGTCCGAAACACAAGCGGCCATTCGACGACGACGAGGACGAGTACGACGACTTCGACGAGTACGACGAGTACGAAGACTACGGGGATTACGACGAGTACGACGAAAGGGAATTCGATTCCTATGCCGGCATCGGCGTAGACCACTAGTCAAATAAAGTTCGTCTATCCGCGACCACGGGTGCGGGTCTTGCCGTGCCGGGCGTTCTTTTCGATGAATTCGATGATCATGCCGGCGACGTCCTTACCCGTCGCCGACTCGATGCCCTCGAGCCCCGGGCTGGAATTGACCTCCATGACGACCGGACCGTGATTTGAACGCAGCAGGTCGACGCCGGCAACGTTCAGCCCCATGACCCTCGCGGAACGGACCGCCGTCGACCGCTCTTCCGGCGTTATCTTGACGAGTTTCGCCGTGCCGCCACGATGCAGGTTGGAGCGGAATTCGCCCTCCCTGCCCTGGCGCATCATGGACGCCACTACCCTGTCGCCGATCACGAAGCAGCGCAGGTCCGCACCGCCGGCTTCCTTGATGAATTCCTGAACCATGAAGTTGGCCTTCAGGCCGCGAAACGCCTCGATTACGCTCTCTGCCGCCTTCTTGGTTTCCGCCAGTACGACGCCGACACCCTGCGTGCCCTCCAGCAGCTTGATGACCACGGGCGCTCCGCCCACGAGTTCGAGCAGGTCATCGGTGTCCCCGGGTGCGCTGGCGAAACCCGTCACCGGCAGACCGATGCCCTTGCGCGACAAAAGCTGAGACGCGCGCAACTTGTCGCGTGACCGAGTGATCGCGACGGACTCGTTGACCGAATAGACGCCCATCATCTCGAACTGTCTGACCACGGCGGTTCCGTAGAACGAAACCGACGCGCCGATCCTCGGAATGATCGCGTCGATTCCCCTGATCGGTTCACCGTTGTAGTGGATCTGCGGGTTGTGGCTCACGATGTTCATGTAGCATCGCTTGTGGTTGATCACGCGAACCTCATGCCCGCGTTCTTCACCGGCTTCCACGAGCCGCCGCGTGGAATAGAGATTTCGATTGGTCGAGAGAATTCCGAGCTTCATTTCCCAGTTCCGTTCAGGTTCGTAATCAATTAGTCGCCATGGACGGCCGCGAACTCCTCCACCCTGTCCTCGGCGCGTGACACGCTCTTGAACGCAGCAACATTGAACAGCGCATCGCCTTCGTGCGCCAGCGGCAGATTGCTTCGGCCGATGATGATCCCGTCGAACGGGGCCTTGACCCAGACCTCTTCATCGCCGACGGGATCGCCAATCACGGCCAATGCCTGCCCCGCCTTCACGCGGGAACCGAGTTCGACCTTGGGCGTCACGATACCGCTGTCCGGCGCCCTCACCCAGCTGGTCGAGTCCGCGACGACCGGGGAAACCGGCGCCTTTTTGCTGCCCGACGGTAACATGCCGATGTGGCGCATCGCACTGATAGTGCCGCGCAGCCCCGCGCGAATGGACAGCTCATCGAATCGCAGCGCTTCTCCGGCCTCGTAAATCAGGACGGGCATTCCCTTGTCCGCTGCGCACTGGCGCAAGGATCCGTCGCGCGCATTCGAGTTCACGATGACCGGCGCGCCGAAAGCTCTTGCGAGCTGCAGGGTTGCCTCATCGTCCAGGTTTCCGCGTATCTGAGGCAGATTGCTGCGGTTGATGGCGCCCGTGTGCAGGTCGATGCCGAAATCGGCCTTTTCGACGATCTCGTGCACGAAGGTATAGGCCATGCGTGCCGCAACGGAGCCTTTGCGGCTGCCCGGAAACGACCGGTTCAGATCGCGGCGATCCGGCAGATAACGGGACTGGTCGAGGAAACCGTGGACGTTGACGATCGGCACGGCGAGCAGCGTGCCGCGAATCGACGACAGTGCCTTCCGCTTCAGAAGGCGCCGAATGATCTCCACACCGTTCAGTTCGTCGCCATGGATGGCCGCCGACACGAACAGCACCGGCCCTTCGCGGCGACCGCAGACCACGTGCACGGGCATCGCCAGTGACGTGCCCGTGTACAGGTCGGCTACCGGCAATCGCACCGTCGCCCGTTCACCCGGCCCTATGACCGTGTCGCCCACCCTTATCGCGGAATTCCTGGCCACGCTATCAACTCTCTTCCGGCTTCCTGCCGACCAGGTAGGAGCGTGAGGGGTCGACGACGGCCCGGTGGCGGATTGCGGTGCGGCCGAGCAACATGCGAAACAACATATCGTCCCTCGCGGTCAGGGTCATCTCTATTGACCAGGTCTCGTCGCCGATGGTTACGGGCGTCTCTATGACCCACCGCTTCTCCGTGTGGCCGCCCGAATCCCGCACGACGCGTTCGTCAATCACGTCCGCCCGGCAGACCACGACCGTCTCGTCGTCCCGCTGGCGGGGATGCATTTTGAATTCAACACGACGCCGTCCGTCCTCGTCGAACTGGCGCACTTCGAAGGCATGCAGAGCCGAGGTGCGTGCCCCGGTATCGACCTTCGCCTTGATGCGCTCTAGGCCCAGGTCCGGGAGATCGACCCACTCACGCCACCCGAGCGTAAGAAGTTCCTTCCTGCGGGATTTCCTGGCCATGAGGCTCGCGCTCGAAACCGGTCAAAGCATCTGCAGTTGCCGATCGACGGAAAACTCCCGCCGCGCAATTGCCGCACGCTCGGCAGGCGTCGCTTTCTTGTCGTACAGTTCGTCGATGCGTCGAACGCGTCTGCTCAGGCCTGTGCCGTTCGCAATCTGGATGTTCAGGCCGGGCCGGGCGTTCATCTCGAGCATCAAGGGCCCGCGATCGCGGTCAATCACCATGTCCACGCCAAGGTAGCCGAGGCCGGTGACTTCGTAACCGCGCGCCGCCGACTCCAGGATAAAGTCCCACTGCGGGATCTTGAGTCTTGCGATCAACGCCCCCGTATCGGGATGGTCCTCGACGACGTCGTTCTTCAGCACGCCGGTCAGGGTCTCGCCCAGTGCGATGTCGACGCCGGCGCCTACGGCACCCTGGTGCAGGTTCGCCTTGCCGTCCGATGCACGTGTCGGCAAGCGCACCATGGCCATCGCAGGATATCCGCGATAGACGATGACCCGGATGTCGGGCACCCCCTGGTAACTTACCTCCGCGAAAATCGGGTCGAAATGCACGCAGTACTCGATCAGCGCCTTGTCCGGGTTGCCGCTCAGGCTGTACTGGCCGCTGACGATATTCGAAAGATGGTGTTGAATTTCCGCTTCTGAAATCAGCAGTCCGCTCGAGCGCCTGAACATGTCCCGCTTGCGCCTACTGCGGCCCGTAATGACGAGAATGCCGTCGCCGCCACTGCCCTGCGCGGGCTTGACCACGAAACTGTCGTAGTCCTCGACGATGCTGGCGAAGCGACGGACGTCGCCCTGGTTGTCGATGATGCCGTACAGATCGGGCACGGCCATGCCGGCCTCGAGCGCCAGCTGCTTGGTGAGCGCCTTGTCGTCGACGCGCGGATACAGGCGCCGGGGATTCAGGCGCATTATGAATTCCGCATTGCGCTCATTGAGGCCGAGTACGCCTGCCTCGCGCAGTTTTCTCGCAGTTGCAAACATCAGCTATTGGTCAGGGCCTTGAAGCGGCCGAGTTCGAGAAGTCGGTACCCAGTATAACGCCCCGCGAGCAGAACGAGTGCCAGGACAACCAGCAGGAGTTCCGGGAACGTGAACACCAGGTGCTCCAGCCAGCTCAGACCCATGAAGATATAGGCGATCGTCGCCACGAGCAGGCTGCCGCCGCCCGCGCGCATGGCATCGGCGGCACCGCGCTCTTCCCAAACGACCGACATGCGCTCTATGGTCATTGCGATGATGACCATCGGGAACAGCGCCACGGAAAGCCCGGTCTCCATGCCCATCTTGTGGGAGACGAGGCTGATCAGGAGCATCAACAGTACGACGACGATCAGCACGGCGCTCAGCCGCGGCACGAGCAGCAGGCGCAGTCGCTCCAGCAGGAAACGGATACTCAGGCCCAGCGCGATCAGGACCGAGAACAGCACGATCCCCCAGACCAGTTTCGTCTCTCGAAAGGCGAGCGCGATCAGGACGGGCATGAACGTGCCGAACGCATCGATCCCGACGATATTGCGCATCACGACCATCACGAGGGCACCGATCGGGATCATGAGCAACACCGCGTAAACCGCCTGCGTCTGGATCGGCAGGCTGTATAACGAAAAATCAAACAGCGTGGCACCGCTCTTCGCCGACTGCGACTTCGCAATGGCAACGGCGTCGAGGTGGGCCTCCTGGATTGCGAAGTCGACCTCGACGTTGCTGCCTCCCTCGACCTTGATGAGCTGCTCGTTGCCTCGCCACCAGATGAAGAAGCGGTCCGGGAGATTCTCTTCACCCGTCGTTGGATTGAAAAAGAGCCAGCGGTCGCCGTCATGAATCTCCAGCCACGGTTCCAGGTCCGCACTCCGCTGCCGCCCGCTCAGTTCGAAGCCGCGGACCATGCGCGCCGGTATGCGAGCCGAGGCAAGCATCATCGTGGCGACGTCCACGAAGTCCTCTTCGCTGTCGACGTCCGACAAGAGCAGCTCGACGTTGGGATCAGGTGAAGGATCGTTCAGGCGTCGCAACAACTCCGATGTGAACGACGCGGTATCCGCCGAGTGCTCGCGCACTTCGGCGACGATGACATCGACGGCCGTCTTGAAAGGCTCGTTGATCGCCGGCGGCGGCGGGAATGGCGGCGTGGTATCGGCCTGTTCGCTGCCGGCATCCTCGAAGACCGAAATGCGATAGTAGATCGTCTCGCGGCCGTCTGCGCGCCGAATCGCCCATTGTGCTTCGCGGCCACCGCTGCCGTAGTTGAGGCTGAACCCGTAGCCCCGCGAAACGGAATTCTCGTTGAGCGTCCGGAAGCCGGGCGTCAGTGTCGGGATATGCAGGTTGACTTTGATCGATCCGGGACCGGAATCGAAGCTGATCGCGGACTCGATGGTCCAGACCGGGGTTTCCTGGTTCTCAGACAACGGAAAGCCGAGAACCTGCCACTTGTATACGAACATGGCGAACCCGGCGACTGTCAGCAGCACGGCAAGCACGTACACATATCGCTGCGTCATAAGACCTCCAACCTCACCGGTCCGGCTAACGCCGCCCCGCACCCAGCGCGACTTTGACCGCGCGCTCGCGCAACGGCCCGCTTACATTAAACAGCCGCATGCCGGCACGGCGCAGCTCGCCGATGGTCGGTGAGCCCGCCGCGAACAGCTGGTTCAGTCCCGTCATCAGATGCAGCATCGTCGCGTTGGCACCCTTGCGGGCCCGCTCGTAACGCCTCAGTACGGGTCTGTCCCCCGGGTGTTCGCCTTTTCTAATTGCTTCTTCTACGACCCTGGACAAGGTGCTGGCATCTGCCAGACCGAGATTTGCTCCTTGCCCGGCCAGTGGATGTACAGCATGCGCTGCATCGCCGATCAGGGCAAGACGGGGCAGCACATAATTCCTGGCGTGCTGCGCGCAAAGCGGGAAGGTACCGCGAGGACCCGCTACCGACAGCTCGCCCAGCACTTCGTCCGAGGCCTCGGTCAGCATACTCCCGAGTTCTTCATCGCTGGCCGCCATCGCCCGGCGCGCGTTCACATCCGTCGTCGACCACACCACCGAGATGCGGCCGTCCGCGAGCGGCAGCATCCCCAGGGGGCCGTCGCTCAGGAAGCGCTGCCTCGCGGTGGCGCCATGCTGTTCCCGGGGACGCAGATGGGTGACGAATGCGGTCTGCGCATATGGCCGCCGTGTCACTTCGATACCCGCAGACTCGCGTACGAGCGAACGCGCGCCGTCTGCCCCGACGAGCAGGTCGGCGTCCATTTCGCGGCCGTCCTCGAGCTGCACGCAGTGCCCGCTCTCTGTGCGCACGATTGCGGCTATCGGCGTATCGAATCGCAGGTTCACGTCCGTCCGGTCGAGCACTTTCAACAAGGCGTCCTGGATCAACAGGTTCTCGACGATAAAGCCGAGCTGCGCGACGGCGAATTCGTCGGCATCGAACTTCAACGTCGACGGCCCATCGGGATCGTCGGCGCCGTCCCAGACGCGCATGTGCTCGTACGGGCATGCACGTGCAGAGACCACCATTTGCCATGCACCGATACTGTCGAGAATGTCGGCCGAACCGGTCGCAATTGCCGAAACGCGCAGCGCAATATCTTCGTCCGGATCGAAACGCGGCCGCGGCGCAGCGTCTACCACCGTCAGCTTCAACGCATCCGCGGAGCGCCCTTGCGCCAGCAGCGAGGCGACCGTGAGGCCCGTCATGCCGCCGCCGACGACAACGATGTCGTAGCGCCGTTTCATTTGAGCGGCACGCCGCGGGACAGCCTTGGCAGTCGACCGGCAAGCCCCATCATGTGCCGTGCGAACAGGGAGCGAACACCGGGAATGATGTCGAAGCCCAGCATGCCGATGTTGCGTGCGGCGCGTAAAGGCGGACTCGAACTTCCGAACAGGCGGACGATCCCGTCGGTCAGGCGCACCAGCTTTCCCTGGTCATTCCGGCGCCATTGCGCATAGCGACCGAGCAGGTCGGGATCGCCGAGATCCGCAGTCGGGTTGCTACTGCGTGCATCGGCGATACAGTCGCACAGGGCCGCGACATCGCGCATGCCGAGATTGAAGCCCTGGGCCGCTACCGGGTGCAGACCGTGCGCGGAGTTACCGACGAGAACGCCACGCTCCGCTGTCAGCCGCAGCGCCTTGCTTAATGACAAGGAATAGGCGCTTCGCTTGCCGACACGCGAAAAGCGCCCCACGCGATAGCCGAACGCCTCCTGCAGTTCCGTGAGGAACGTCTCGTCGTCCAGACCGAGCACCCGGTCCGCGTCGTGGCTCGATACCGTCCAGACGAAGGCCGCCCGGTCGTCCGCAACCGGCAGGAGTGCGAGCGGGCCCTGATCCGTGAAGCGCTCATACGCGCAATTTTCCAGCGGCTTTTCGGGCAGCAGGTTGCCGATGACCGCATGCTGGCCGTAGTCGCTCTTCCGAGCGCAGATACCCATCATCGGACGCAAGGCCGAATTGGCGCCGTCCGCGGCTACCAGCAACTCACCACAGAGCTTCTCGTGGCGGCCGGCATCCGTTTCGATTCCTGCGACTGCAAAATCACCGCCGACGTCGAGATCCACGACGCGTGCGGGGCACATTACGTCCACCGCCTCTGATTTCGCCAGTGCAGACTGCAGGACCTCGCCGAGCACTCGGTTTATAACGACGTAACCGAGCGCCTCCACACCCTGCTCCGCCGCATCGATATGCGAGAACCCGAAACGGCCACGGTCCGAGACATGTATACGGCGAATCGGCGTCGCGGCGGAGATTACGTCATCCCAGAGGCCCATCGCCTCGAACATCCGCTGGGTGCTGCGGGACAGCGCGGTCGAACGGTCGTCGAAACTCGGCTGCTGTGCCTCGCCACGAGCCACGGCCTCGACGACGGCAATACGGAGCCCCAGCGGTGACAGGGCGAGCGCGAGGCTCGCACCGATCATCCCGCCACCGGCAATGACGATGTCGTACTGCTTGTCCGTCGAGTCGTTCATGTTCAACCCTGCATCAGCGCCTCGATGGCATCGGGCTCCTTTACGAGACCCTTGCTGAGTACGTCGGCGCCATTGCTCGTGACGACGACGTCGTCCTCGATCCGTATACCGATGTTGCGAAAACGCGCCGGCACCTTGCGGCTGCCCGGCAGGTAGATACCAGGTTCGACGGTCATCGCCATACCGGGTTCCAACAGCCGCCACTCGTCGCCGACCTTGTAGTCGCCGACGTCATGAACGTCCATACCCAGCCAGTGTCCGGTACGGTGCATGTAGAACTCGCGGTAGGCGCCATCCTTTACGAGTCTCGGCAGCGTGCCGTCAAGCAGCCCCAGTTTCTTCAGCCCCTTCGTGATGACTTTCACGGCGGCGTCGTGCGGGTCGTTCCAGTGGTTGTCGCGACGCGTTTTCTCGATGGCCGCGAGCTGGGCCTCGAGCACGATCTCGTAGACGGCACGTTGCTCCGGAGTGAATCTGCCATTGACCGGCATCGTCCGCGTTACGTCGGACGCGTAGTAATCCAGCTCGCAGCCGGCATCAATCAGTAGCAGGTCCCCATCCTCGAGCCGGGCGCTATTGTCGACGTAATGAAGCGTGCAGGCGTTCCGTCCCGATCCGATGATTGGGCTGTAGGAGGCCCGGGCGTCGTTGCGTCGAAATTCATGAATGAATTCCGCCTCGACCTCGTACTCGAACATCCCGGGGCGCACGGCGCGCATCGCGCGGGTATGCGCCGTGACGGCAATCTTCGCCGCTTTCCGCATGGCCGATATTTCGGCGCGGCTCTTGTAAAGCCGCATGTCGTGCAACAGGTGATCGAGCGCCACGAACTCCTGGGGCGTGTGCACACCCTTCGATACCCTTGAACGCAGCGAGTTGACCCACCCCGTAATGCGTGCGTCGAAGTCGGAGTACATGCCCATGGTGTAGTAAACGCGCGTACACGACTCGATGATGCCGGGCAGGATATCGTCGATATCGTCGATGGGAAACGCGTCGTCGGCGCCGTAGAGCTCGATAGCGCCGTCAGGGCCCATCCGCGAGCCGTCCCAGCGCTCCTTGTCACGATCACGCTCCCGGCAGAACAGCAGGAACTCACCGGCTTCCCGACCGGGCACGAGCACGGCGACTGCCTCCGGCTCGGGAAACCCGGTCAGGTAATAAAAGTCGCTATCCTGCCGATAGCGGTGTTCGACGTCGCGCGTGCGGGTGCGAACCGGCGCCGCGGGGAGAATGGCGATACCCTCGGCGCCGACCATGCTCATCAGTTGCTTGCGACGACGGAAAAATTCCTTGCTATTCATCAAATAGATATTGGACGGGACATGCGCGGGGCTATTCTAATCCAACTTTGCGCCGGGACTCAGTGCAGCGTCTCGTCGGCCTCGACCACCGACGCGTCCGCCTGGCCCCGGAGCTCCGCGAGCTCCTCGTAGGTCAGTTGTGCCGCCACGCGGACGTACTCGACAATTTCGGCGTAGGCCGCCTCATTCGTCTCGTCATCACCGTCTTCGTCGACTATCGCACGGGTCAGCTGCAGCATGTCGCGGATGATATCGGCGAGGGGGTCCTCCGCCAGCCGCTGCCTGAGCGCCTCGCCGTGGTCGACCGATACGAGTCCGTGCAGAAACCCCTCGCACCAGTGAGCGAGTGCCTCCGTCCGCGCCGGCGCGGCGTCACTTTCGTCGGGCAGCAAGGGCGCAAACTCCGACAACCGCTCCGACAATTGCCGCAGGGTGTCCTGGTAGAGGGTATTGAGCAATCCTGCACACTCGGTGCGCAACGCGTCGGTTTCGTTCGTTCCCTCCAGCACTTGTTGAAGCCAGTCTAGGCCCGCGTCGGCACCCGCGACCGCGAGCCGGCCGCACAGCAGACCGTGCGCCTGAGCGGGATCCCAGCTGGCTCCGCAACGGCGCAGCGCATCGTTCAAAGTGTCGTAATCAAGGTCAGACCTCATGTTTGCATGCCCGGTCGGCAACACCGTTGCGCAATGATCCCACGTATGGCGCCGCCGGGCCATGTCGGCGCCGATTACGTTGCATTGAAGATTGATTCTGCCCCGATGCGTGTCTATATTGACTGCCATGGCTGACAACAATACTACGACATTCGAGCACGAGCTCAGGCGCCTCGAAAAGCGCGTTGATGCGCTGGTCCGCGTCTGCGATCAGCTCCAGGACGAGAACAAGTCGCTGAAGCAGCGGCAGGACATACTCACTGCTGAACGCGCCAATCTGCTACAGAAGAACGAGCAGGTGCGGGCGCGCGTGGAAGCGATGATCGGAAGACTCAAGGCTATGGAACAAGGTACCTGACAATGAGTGAACCCTACGC
>JAACFE010000044.1 GCA_009937525.1 Gammaproteobacteria bacterium | reverse complement strand
TCATGCGCAACGAACTAAGTGGGACGAGTGATGGACTGTTCAAATTCTGGAGAGTTCTTATCCGCTATGTAGCAACCATTGCAATCGCACTGATCCTGATAATGGGCATTGATGAGAAAGTCAATTTCGGATTGAATCAGCTCGTTACTCGGCTAACTGGCGGTTAATTGGTAACAGCAGCTTTTCGTTCATCCCGCCCATGAAAAATGCTTCGCGGGTTCGCTTTGGGCGAGGCGCAGGAAGTAATCAAAAATAATAATGAGCAAAAACAATAAAATATAAAATATCATTAAAGTTAATTCTTAGACATTTCCGGAGTATCAGGGGGGGCTTTATGCGTCTCGAACGAGCATCCGTCTTCTTCCTCGCCATCCTGTTGGCGGCGAATTCTGCAGTACATGCCAATGAAACCCGGCTGCTCTGGGGTGATACGCATTTGCATACTTCCTATTCGTTCGATGCGTTCACCCTCGGCAACGCGACGGCCGATCCCGATACGGCGTATCGCTTCGCGAAGGGGCTGCCCGTCATTCACCCCGGGCACCGTGCGCTGGTGAGGATCGACCGGCCGCTCGATTTCCTCGTCGTGACCGATCATGCGGAGGGCCTGGGCGCCATGGCGGAACTTGCCGCAGGCAATCCGTTGCTCACAGATAATGAACGCGGCCAGCGCTGGCGCCAGATGCTGGCCGAGGGCAAGCTCAATGAAGTGCTTACCGAGGTCGTCCAGCTGGGCACGGTCAGCCCGGAAGCGATCGCATTCCTGAGTGACGACAGGGTGTTTCGGTCGGCATGGGAACGAATTGCCGAATCGGCCGACCGACACAACAAGCCCGGTAAGTTCACGGCGTTCATCGGCTGGGAATGGACATCGACGCCGGATGGCCTGAATCTGCACAGGATCATCTTCACCCCGGACGGTAAGGACAAGGCGGCGCAATACCTGCCGTTCAGCCTGAACGACTCCGAAAAGCCGCGCGATCTCTGGAACTGGCTCGAAAAGACCGCCAGCGAGTTAGGCACGGATTTCGTGGCCATCGGCCATAACTCGAACCTGTCGAACGGCCGTTTCTTTCCGCTCGTCGACGAGGACGGGCGGCCGGTCGACGCCGAGTATGCGCGGCTGCGTGAACGTTGGGAGCCCGTCGAGGAGATTACGCAGTACAAGGGCGATTCGGAAACGCACCCGTTGCTCGCACCGAGCGACGAGTTTGCGGATTTCGAGCGTTACAGGCATCTCCTCGATGGTGGTGCACTCGAACACAAGCCCGGTAGTTACGCGCGGTCCGCGCTGATACGGGGCTTGCAGCTGGAAGGGGAGATCGGCGTCAACCCTTACAAATTCGGCATGATCGGCGCGACCGACACTCATACCGGTCTCGCCTCCGCCGAGGAGGGCAAATTCCTGGGTAAGTACGCGCAGGACAGCATTCCCGAGACGAAAGCGAAAGAAACGGTGCCGGGGTCGGTCGGCTGGGATGCTTCCGCGATGGGTTTCGCCGGAGTATGGGCCACCGAGAATACGCGTGAAGCCATCGTGGAGGCATTCAGGCGCAAGGAGGTCTACGCGACCACGGGTCCGAGGATCAGGCTGCGTTTCTTCGGCGGCTGGGATTTCAAGGCAAGAGACGCGCGGGCGAAAGATCTTGCGGCACAAGGCTACGGAAAGGGCGTGCCGATGGGTGGTGACCTGGCCAGTGCGCCGCGCGGCAAGGCACCGACCTTCCTGATCTCGGCGGTCAAGGATCCGCTCGATGGCAACCTGGATCGCGTTCAGGTCGTAAAGGGCTGGGTCGCCGCGGACGGCAGCGCACAGGAGCGCATCTATGACGTCGCCTGGTCCGGCGATAGGAAACCGGATGATGACGGGCGGTTACAAGCGGTGGGCGACACGGTGTCGCTAACCACTGGGCGGTACGACAATAGTATCGGGGCAGCAGAGCTTACGACGGTGTGGGTCGATCCGGACTTCGATCCGGCTGTGCGCGCCGTGTACTACGTACGAGTGATCCAGATACCAACGCCGCGGCACACGCTCCTCGACACGATCGCGTTGCAGGAGCCGCCGGAAGCGGCGGAGGGTCACGCGTCGGTCATCCAGGAACGGGCCTATTCGTCGCCGATCTGGTACACGCCCTAGCTGAGTCAAATCGTTAATGTCGCTTCTCAATTCGGCAGGAGTTTGAGATCAACATGTCAATTACCAAATCAGCCGTGTCCTTACTTCTTCTTTCGCTGGTATTACCGGTCACCGCGGCCGAACCTCAGCATCACAGGGTCAAGGATCTCAAGATCACACTACTTTCGACCATGATGACCCAGGTCGGTATCGGCGAATGGGGCTTCTCGGCGTTAATAGAGGCGGACGGGCATCGCATCCTGTTCGATACCGGGCTGCGACCGGATACGGTGCTACTGAATGCCAGCAGGATGAAGATCGACCTGAGCGACGTGGAAGAGATCGTGCTGTCTCACAATCACGGCGACCACACGGGCGGCCTCGTCCATCTACGCAAGGAATTGGCCGCTGCGAATGATGATGCAATGGGAACGGCCCACGTGGCACGAGGGATATTCTGGGAGCGGCCTGGTGCGAGTCCAGCGTGGGCAATGGTTCCAAGGAAAGCGGAATTCGAAGCCGCCGGAGGGCGCTTCGTCGTGCACGAACAGGCGGTCGAGATTCACCCGGGAATCTGGCTAACAGGTCCGGTGCCGCGCTCCCATCCGGAAAAGAACTATGGCGCCTGGGTCGACGGTCAACACCGGGTAGGGCAAGTGCGCTCGCCCGTGGGCCTTGTTGATGACGATATCCCGGAAAGCATGTCGATGGTGATCAATACGGACAAAGGCCTCGTTGTCATTTCAGGGTGCGGGCATGCCGGGCTGGTCAATACGCTCGAGTATGCGACAGAGATAACGGGCACGGAAAATATCCATGCGGCGATCGGCGGGTTTCACATGCTGCATGCCAGCGATGCGAATCTCGAGTGGACCGCTGCAAAGCTCGTGGATCTGGAGCTCGGGAATCTCGTTGGTGCACACTGTACCGGCCTGGAGCCGGTTTACAGGCTCAGGGAACTCGCCGACCTTGATCGTTCAACTGCTGTGGTTGGCGCGACCGGTGCATCCTTTTCCCTGGAGAGCGGTATCGAAGCATTGTCGCTTGCACGATGACTGCGAGTGACGGCGGAGTGACGTTCAGATGGCCGGTATCCATCGAAAGGTATATTGAAGCGCCGGCGGGCGAGGTGTGGGAAGCAATCTCCCGGCCCGGCAACCTGGAGCATTGCCATCCTTTCTGCTCGAAAAACCCGGTCCAGGTCTGGCCTGGGCCGGATTCCCGTGATGAAGTCCACTATCTCAGTGGTTGGGTCTTCGAGCGCCGTTTTCGCGAGTGGATCGAAGGAACCGGCTATGACCTCGAGATCGGCAGGAAGGGCGGCGGACAGTCGTCGGTGTCATGGCGAATAACGCCTGTTGACGATCGCGGCTGCCGGCTCCGAATAACGGTGTGTCCGCATGGCCTACAATCCATTCCCGTCGTTGTTCGGTGGCTTCCACATCTTTTTTGGCTCCGGCCGCTGCTCGGAAAGTACCTCGACTCTGTCGTAAGAGGCGTCGAGTGGTTCGTAATTCGTAATGAACCCGCACCGAAAAACGCATTTGGCACGCATCCCTGGTTTTCGGCTCGAACGTCTTCGGTGGGTTAGGTAGGCGGCTTCGGTAGGTATTCCCCCGAATTGTTATCGGCGGGTGATCTCGCAAGATGAAAACTGGGTGCATGTGGCCTTCTCTGGTTGGCCGGCTCACGAACGCTTGGTTGGCCGATGTACCCGTTTCAATTGTTGCCATAACAGGAGGCGAGACGATGACGGTGAAGAGAAGTTATCTGATAGCGGCAGCGGCATTATTGCTATCGATCTGTCCACCAGTTCACGCGGCCGAGAAAGATACCGTACACGCGATCATTCCCTGGGAGGCCAGCGGTCGTGTATTCCAGTTGGATACGAGTACGATGATGTTCCTCGGTGCATTCACAGGGGTGATGTATATAGAGTCATCGGAAGGTGAAATGCACGAGGCTTTTGTCATGTGTCCGATTATTCAGAAGGTTAATCTGAAGACCGATAACAGCGAGGCGGTCGGCCACTGTGAGATTTCGGCTTCCCCTGAAAACGTTGCGTATGCGGAACTGACCTGCAATGGAGAGGTCGGCAGCTGCAATGGAACGTTTACGCTAACCGATGGCGAGGGAAAATTTGCGGGCATTTCCGGCGCAGGTAGCCTGCGAGTACGGTCACCCATGCGTGCGCTTATCACCGACGTTGCGGCTGGTACAGAACTCCGAGTTGCATCCGGTTTGGCCGTCATCAAGGATCTGGAATATTCCATCCCGTAAACGAGAACATCCTGGGAAGTCACAACTCGACTACCGGAGGTACAAGCAATGATTTGCAAGTCAAAATGGATTGCCGCATCAACTATTCTGCTCTCGATGCTACTTATGCAAACCGCTCTTGCCGGTTCAATGCGCTGCGGGACACACATTATTTCTACTGGTGGGCTACATGGGCCCGGCAAGTATGAAGTGCTGAAAAAATGTGGAGAGCCCACGGTTCGAGCGGGCGATACGTGGATTTACGACAAGCCAGGCGGTGTGAAGTACGTTGTGGTGTTCGACGCGGCTGGCTATTTGGCGCGTATCGGTTAGTCATCTGAGCCACCCGTCGAGAAAGAGGCCTGGGACCAGCGGAATCGTCGCGGAGAATAAGCACAGGCGATCCTGCAGGCAGCAATGGTTCCCGTTGAAAAAGCGAAGCCAGATAAAGGTATCTGGCCTCGTCCCGTTGGGGATACTTGTTCTGGCACCCCTTTCTATGCTGCCTTCTTTACGGGGATGGCCTCGGCCGGCATCTGCTCCTGCGACGAGATGTCCTTGCACAACAGCATGTCCATCACCCTGGCAGACGCGCCGTCGTAGTACCCCGTGTCCATCTCGAACCCGGCGGGGTTGCGGAACGTGCCGAAGATGATGTCGAAGACGGGGAGATCCGAGTAGTTGTAGCGGTGCAGGCCCTTGCCGTGGTGAATGGTGTGGCTTTCGGGGCGTTGAATGAAATAGCCAAGCCAGTGCAGCGTTGTGACGTTCATGTGCTGGAAGATGCGTTCGGGGCGTCGAAACACAAAATGGTACAGGTAGGGCACGTATTCACCTTTGAAAACTTCATGGTGGATGTGCCGGATTCGGTCGCTCCCGCGAAATTCACCACGGCGATCGTTTGGTGCGTGCCGGACGGCCGCCTCGGTCGAAACAAAATAGAAGCAATAGAAGCCGGCTCCAGTGAGTACCAGCAAAGTTATAAATAGGAGGATTCTTAGTAGATTACGGCTTATTCTTATATTCGTTATCAACTTCGCGCGAAGCTCAGATCATACTTGAACTCCGGTTTCACGGTACGCCTGAAGTGGTCCCGACAAGTATGTAGAATGCCATTGCATCTCGTGCGCCAGCCATGCGTGCCGGTTGCGCAATTTCCGAAGTAATTTGAAAACAATCCGCTAAGGCAGCTGTGGGGATAAGTAATGCAGAAGTTCGCAATATTCGTGGTCGCTCTTCTTGGCTCACTGGTTTCTGGTGCCCTCCTGGCAGATACGCTCGAACTCGCCGATGGCACGCTGCTCGAAGGAGACTTTGTCGGTAGTAGCAACGGCATCGTAATGTTTAACACCGGCGATGGTATCGAGGCATTTCCCGAGGATCAGGTCGTCGGCATTTTCTTCAGCTCGGGCGTCGCGACGGCGGAAACCCAGGCTCGGGAGAACCCAAACAGCGTAACCATTCCGGCCGGCACCCGCCTGGTTATCCGCACGACTGACGCCATCGACTCGAACCGTCATTCCGCCGGTCACCGCTTCCGCGGTCAGCTCGAGGGCGCACTGGTCGTCAACGGCGTTACAGCTGCGCCCCGGGGTACGTTCGTACACGGACGCATTAGCCAGGCTCGTCAGTCGGGCCGCATGGTGGGCTCTTCGGAGCTAGCCATAGAATTCACGGACCTGATGGTCGACGACGTGCTCGTGCCGATTTCAACGGGAGAACTCGCTGCTCAGTCCGACAACGAAGCAGCGCGGACGGTCGGTCGCACGGCGCGAGCGGCTGCTATTGGCGGCCTCATTGGCGGTAGTTCCGGTGCGAGAACTGGCGCTCAAGTTGGGGTCGGTGCGTCAATATTGACGCGTGGCGCTTCTATCAATCTTCCGCGCGGGACCATCATCGAAACCACGCTGGCTGCGCCGGTAACGATTTCGCTTTAGTATTGATGCGTGGCGAGGAGCGTGATGAGGCTGCGATGGTCGTTGGCGGAACTGCGGACCTTGGATTCAACACAACAAAAGCACGTTGCAATAATCACGCTGTGCACGCTGCCCGAATCCTGGTACGACGAATTCTTGCCCCACTGATCGTCGCCGTATGGCTGACGGGCATCAGCCCGGCGTGTGCGCAAACCAACGACTTCCAGAAGTGGGATCACTATGGCGGTGGTGACCATGGAATGCAGTACTCCAGCCTGTCGCAAATCACAACGGACAACGTCGGCTCGCTGGAGGAGGCCTGGCGGTTTCGTACCGGCGAACTCGGTCAGGGTCACCGGGAGCCGTTCGCGTTCCAGGCGAACCCGATACTGGTGGAAGGGCGACTGTATCTGCCAACCGGCAGCGCGATTGTCTTCGCGCTGGACCCCGCGACCGGTAGAGAGATATGGCGCTACGATCCGAAAATAGATCGCAGCAGACCGCACGCCGAAATCGCGAATCGCGGCGTGACCTCCTGGGTCGATCCGGGCGCAGCGCCGGACGTCGCTTGCCGGCACCGCATCTTCGTAGGCACCCTGGACGCGCGCCTGATCGCGCTCGATGGCGCCACCGGGAAGCCGTGCGAGGACTTCGGCGAAAAGGGGCAGATCTGGCTCAACAGGGACGTGCGGGCCGACGATGAGAGCGAGTGGGTCAATTACACGGTCACCTCGCCGCCGGTAACCGTCGGCGACGTGGTGGTCGTGGGATCGGCCATCGGCGACAACCGCGCGGTGGAGTCGGAACTCGGGATCGTGCGTGGCATCGATGCCCGCAGCGGCGAGGAACGCTGGCGCTGGGACCCGATCCCCCGGGATGCCGATGATCCCGCCTATGCGACGTGGCAGAGCGAGGAGGCCGCCCGCAACGGTTCGGCCAACGCGTGGGCGCCACTGGCCGCCGACCCGGAACTCGGGCTCGTCTACGTTCCGACCGGATCGGCGAGTCCGGACTTTTACGGTGGTGAGCGTGAGGGCGACAATCTCTACGCCAACTCGCTCGTGGCGCTGCATGCATACTCCGGCGAGATCGCGTGGTACCAGCAGCTGGTGCACCACGACGTCTGGGACTACGACCTGGCCGCGCAGCCAACGCTCGTCGACCTCGAGCACGAGGGGGAGACGATTGCCGCCGTTCTGCAGGGCACCAAGACGGGACACATATTCAGTTTCGACCGGAGGACCGGCGAGCCGATCTTCGCCATCGAGGAACGTCCGGTCCCCCAGGGCGGCGTCGAGGGCGAACACCTGTCCCCGACGCAGCCATTCCCGGTTGCACCGCCTTCCGTCGCGAGCCACGACGCGGTTGCGGAAAGCGACGCCTGGGGCATGCTGTACTTCGACAAACGCGCCTGCCGCAAGAAGATGGAGGGTATGCGTTCCGAAGGCATCTTCACGCCCCCCAGCCTCGAAGGAACCATCCAGCTGCCGGGCTACGGCGGCGGCATCAACTGGGGCGGACTGGCTTTCGATCCGGATTCCCAGACCGTCGTCACCTTCTCCATGGACCTGCCGATGGCTATCGCGCTTATTCCCCGCGACGACCTTCGAGCGACCTACGAATCGGGTGAATTCGAAGGCTATGATTTCGCCCGCATGGAAGGGACGCCGTATGGCCTGCGCCGCAGCCTTCTCGATTCGCCGCTCGGCACCCCATGCACCCCTCCGCCGTGGGGTTGGCTGGCTTCCGTGGATATGCGCGGAGGCAAGATCAACTGGCAGCGAAAAGTCGGTTCCATACAGGACGTCGCGCCGGCGATCGTGCCGAACCTGGAACTCGGCATGGGCGGTCTCGGCGGTCCTGTTGTCACCGCGGGCGGCCTGATCTTCATGGGTACCGTCATGGACGACTACCTGCGGGCGTTCGATCTCGCAAACGGTGAGACCTTGTGGGAGGGACGCCTGCCGGCGGGCGGGCAGGCCACGCCGATGACCTACTACCTGGACGAAACCGGCAAGCAGTACGTCGTCATCGCGGCGGGCGGCCACGCGCGCATCGGCACCACGTCCGGCGACTACGTGATCGCCTACGCATTGCCGGACTGACCCTCGCGCGAAATGCCGGACCCCGTGAATTCTTGCAAACGTATGGAAATATCGGGCTGAAGGCTGGCGGTACGACTGCGCCAGGAACAAGAATAATGACGTCGCGGCCGGCGAGAGCCGGGAGTTGACCAAGGAGGAACTGGGCAAGCTGAAAGCGACGCTGTTCGGAGGGTTCACCACCAAGTACAAGCTCACTTTCGAGAATTTCAACGAGAACGTCACGATTACCGAGGTGACAATCGCGGTATGGGACGAGCCCGATCCCCGCGGACTCAAGTCATACACGGAGACGACGCACATCCCGCCTTCGGAAACGGCCAAGGTTAACGATGAGCTCGTCTACATGGGCGGCGACCAGGGCTGGCGCTGGAAGGTCGACTCTGCGAAAGGCGTGGATTGACGAAGCGCACGCGGCTCTTGCCCTATCCGTATTAACCACAATTGCCGGGTCAGGGTGCCGAAGTTACGGTTTGCTCATAACAAGAGCAGTTCAAGCCTACGGCAACCCCCCTATATTGCCTGAGCGCTTGTTGCCCCGTCAGGGTTCCTCTGGCGGGGCACTTTTGTATTGGGAGTGGCCCGGTCAGCTTTGCGGGACCTTGTCCAACACCTTGTCGCAGATTAGTTCACCGATCGGGATAGCTGATGTTGCCGCCGGCGACGGCGCATTGCACACGTGCAGGCTACGTGCCGTCTCCGCGAACAGGAAGTCGTGCACGAGGGTGCCATCGCGCATGACGGCCTGTGCGCGGATGCCCGCAGGGTAGGGCTGCAGGTCGGAGAGTCGGACGGACGGGCAGTATTTCTGCACTTGTTTCAGGTAGCCGGGCTTCCAGATCGAATTCCAGAACTCGGCGAGTCCCACGGCGAGGTTGTCGGCCGTTACGCGCCAGAAGCCAGGGAATCCCAGCATCTCCATCGTGTCTCGGGCACTGAAATTTACGCGCCCGTAGCCCTCGCGCTTCCAGCCCTGGACGGCATTCGGACCGACAGTGACCGTGCCATCGATCATCCGTGTCAGGTGAACGCCGAGAAACGGCAGGCCGGGGTCCGGTACCGGGTAGATAAGGTGCCGGACAATCTCGCTTTTCTCTGCGGGCAACTGGTAATACTCGCCGCGGTACGGCACGACGCGAAAATCGATTTCGAGGTTCATCATCGCCGCGAGCCGGTCCGCCATGAGCCCGCCGCAGACCACCAGGTTGCGGGTTTCGATCGGCGGCAAATCACCGCGATGCAGGATCACCGCATCGGAGGTCTCTTCGAGGGCGGTAACCGGCGTGCCGGTCAGGATCTCGCCGCCGAGTTCCTCGAGCCTGTGCGCCATAGCCCCGGCAACTTCGGTGTAGTCGACGATGCCCGTTGTCGGCGACAGGATCGCACCGATGCCGGCAACGCTCGGCTCGATATCTCGCAGCTGCGATTCGCCAAGCAGTTCGACCTCGATGCCGTTCCGCAGCGCACGCTCGTGCAGGGCGAGCATACGCTCGTGTTCCGCGGGGCTGGTGGCAACGATCAGTTTGCCGCATTGCTCGTAGCGTATGCCGTTGTCCTTGCAGAAGCGCAGGGTTGCCGCTACTCCCTTGCGGCAAAGGTCTGCCTTCAGGCTGCCCGGCTCGTAGTAGATGCCGGCGTGAATGACGCCGCTGTTGTGGCCCGTCTGGTGTTGGGCCACTGCCTGCTCTTTTTCGATGACGACAATGCTGCCGGACGGCCGGCGCTGGCGTAACTGCCATGCGACGGACAGTCCGACGATGCCACCGCCAATGACTGCAAAATCGTACATCGGGTACCTGGATCGATGATGCCGGGGAGCAGAGTCTAGTGACAGAAGTTCCCCGGCGGAAGCCTCTTGGCCCGCAGTTTGTTGGTCATTGGTGGGCATTGCGCATGGCGCGGCGATTGCCGTATAATCCCGCGCCATCGCGGTGGTGGGGCCGGAATGGAGCCTTCCGGAAGGATGCGAATCCTGACACGCACCGCTACCAAAGTCTTGGTAGAAAGAAAGCCCCGCTCAGGGGTTTTTTGTTGCCCGAGGATCGGGCACCGCGTTGATGGATAATGGGCCTTGCGCCCATTTTTTTGTTGTAAAACAGATGGTTAGGTTGTTACGTGACGCGCGATGAGTTGATAGAGTTGCTCGAGCCGACCATCGAACGACTGGGTTACGAACTGTCCGACCTGGAAGTGAAACTGGGTGGCAAGCACGGCGTCTTGCGCCTGTTTATCGACAAGGCGGACGGAATAGGCCTGGATGACTGTGAAAAGGTCAGCCTCGCGGTCAGCGCACTCCTCGATGTCGAGGATCCGCTACCCGGGCATTACGACCTCGAGGTTTCGTCGCCCGGGCTGGACAGGAAGTTAACGAAAATTGAGCATTTTCAAAGGTTTACAGGAGAAACCGTGAAAGTGCAGATGCGCTTCCCCATTGAGGGGCGGCGGCGCTTCCGCGGCACCCTGGTGTCGTCGGATGACGCAAATATCGTGGTCGAAGTGGATGGCGTATCGCACACCCTGCCGGTGGCGACGATCGACACCGCCCGACTCGTGCCAGGCGGCTCTTGAGGGCGCCCGGCAAAACCGGAGTTTGAGGTAATGAGCAAAGAGATCCTGATGGTGGTCGACGCGGTTTCGAACGAGAAGGGCGTCGAAAAAGAGATCATATTCGAGGCGATCGAAGCCGCACTGGCGTCCGCGACGCGCAGGAAGCATGGCGAGGACATCGACGTGCGGGTTGCAATCGATCGCCATACCGGCGATTACGACACGTTTCGGTGCTGGAAGGTGTTCGAGGACGAGTCGACCGAGCTCGAGTTCCCGGATCGGGAGCTGCGGATGATCGACGCGGTCGACGTCGATGAGAACGCGGAGCCCGGCGGCTATGTCGAGGTACCGATGGAATCGGTCGAATTCGGGCGTATTGCGGCTCAGACAGCGAAGCAGGTGATCGTGCAGAAGGTGCGCGAAGCCGAGCGGGAGCAGGTGGTCGAGGAATACCAGGAGCGCGAGGGCGAGCTGCTCTCTGGCCTCGTCAAGCGTGTCGACCGCAATGGCGTTTACATCGATCTCGGCGGCAATGCCGAGGGCTTCGTGCCGCGCGACCAGATGGTCCCGCGCGAACCCGTCCGGCCGCAGGATCGCATCAAGGCGCTCCTGACCGAGGTGCGCTCGGAACTCCGTGGTCCGCAGCTGTTCATGACGCGGACGTCGCCCGAGTTCCTGATCGAACTGTTCAAGATCGAGGTGCCCGAAGTGGGACAGGGCCTTATCGATATCCTCGCCGCGGCTCGCGATCCCGGGTTGCGCGCGAAGATCGCCGTGAAGAGCAACGATAACCGTATCGATGCCGTCGGTGCGTGTGTCGGCATGCGTGGTTCGCGCGTGCAGGCCGTGTCGAACGAACTCGCCGGCGAGCGAGTGGACATCATCCTGTGGGACGAGAATCCCGCCCAGTTCGTCGTGAATGCGATGTCCCCCGCGGAAGTGGTTTCGATCGTCATGGACGAGGATTCGCACAGCATGGATATCGCCGTCGAAGAGGACAAGCTGTCGCAGGCGATCGGGCGTGGGGGACAGAATATCCGCCTCGCAAGCGAGCTGACCGGCTGGGAGCTGAACGTCATGACGGCTGCGGACGCGGAACAGAAGAGCGAATCCGAGATGAAGGAACTCATCGAGATGTTCTCGAAGCAGCTCGATGTGGACGAGGAGATCGGCCTGATCCTGGTGCAGGAGGGCTTTTCGACGATCGAAGAGGTGGCATACGTGCCCGCCTCGGAACTGGTCGAGATCGAGGAGTTCGACGAGGACATCGTCGCGGAGCTGCGCAGCCGGGCGCGTGACGTGCTGCTGACCCAGGCGATCGTTCAGGAAGAGAAGATCGACGAGGCAGAGCCGGCCGAGGATCTGCTCGAACTCGAGGGCATGGACAAGGGGCTGGCCTACCTGCTCGCCAGCAAGGGAGTCGTGACCCGCGAGGACCTGGCCGAACTCGCGACTGACGACCTGCTCGAGATTAATGAAATGGATGAAGAACAGGCTGCCGCGCTGATCATGAAGGCGCGCGAACACTGGTTCGCCGAGGAGCAGCAGGCCTGAGCGCATACGCGCGGAGTGAAGTATGGCAGATGTCACAGTTGCACAATTCGCCGAAGTATTGAAAGTACCGGTCGAGAAGCTGCTCTCGCAGCTCGACGAGGCCGGTATTCAGGTCAGTAGTTCGGAAGACACGATCAGCGACGATGCGAAGCTCGAACTGCTGACCTATCTGCGTCGCAGCCACGGCCAGGCGGAAACGCCCGCGGGCGACGCTGCGCCGCGCCGGATTACGCTGAAGCGCAAATCGCAGTCGGAGCTCAGGCTCTCCGGCGCACAGGGGCGTTCGCGCACCGTGAATGTCGAAGTGCGGCGCAAGCGCACGTACATCAAGCGCGACGTGCTCGAGAAGCAGGCGCAGAAGGAGCAGGAAGAGCTCGATCGCAAGCGCCGCGCGGAAGAAGAACGCGTCGAGGAGGAGAAGCGCGAACAGGAGCGTCTGCTGGCAGAGAAAGAGGAAGCCCAGCGCCTCGAGGAACAAAAGCGCGAGCAGGAAGAGAAAGCGCGCATTGACGCCGAGGAAGAGGCGCGCAAGGCCGCCGAGCAGGCCGCCGCTGTGCAGGCCGAGGAGAAGGCTCGCCTCGAGAAGGCCGAGCAGGATGCGCGTGCGCGCCGGGCAAAGGAAAAAGAAAAAGAGAAGGACAAGGGCAAGGCAAAGCGACCGGAGACGCGTTACGGCCGCAAGGAACTGCACGTGGCGGGCGACAAGAGCGGCCGCCGCAAGCGCAAGGCGCCGCTGCGGCGCCGCCCGGTATCCATAGGTGGAGAGTCGCAGCACGGCTTCGAGAAGCCCACCGCGCCGGTCGTGCGCGAGGTCGAGATCCCGGAGAGCATCGCGGTTTCCGAGCTCGCTCAGCGCATGGCGATCAAGGGCAACGAGGTCGTCAAGATTCTCTTCAACATGGGCGCCATGGTCACGATCAATCAGGTGATCGACCAGGACACGGCGACGCTCGTCGTCGAGGAACTCGGACACATTGCCAAGCCGATCTCGGCGAAGGCCGTCGACGAAATACTTCTCGCCCAAGGACAGGGGCAGGTCGAGGCCGGCGAAGAAGTGGCGCGCCCGCCAGTCGTTACCATCATGGGTCATGTCGATCATGGCAAGACCTCGCTGCTGGACTATATCCGGCGCACGCATGTTGCCGACGCCGAGGCCGGCGGCATTACGCAGCATATCGGCGCTTACTCCGTGAAGACGGATAAAGGCCGTATCACGTTCCTCGATACGCCCGGCCATGCCGCGTTCACGGCGATGCGCGCGCGCGGTGCTCAGGCGACCGACATCGTTGTCCTGGTCGTGGCCGCGGACGACGGCGTCATGCCGCAGACGATCGAGGCCATAGAGCATTCGAAGGCGGCCGGCGTGCCGCTCGTTGTGGCGGTCAACAAGATGGACCGGGAGAACGCCGATCCGGATCGCGTACGCCACGAACTCTCGCAGCACGAGATCATCCCCGAAGACTGGGGTGGCGAGCACCTGTTTGTGCACGTGTCTGCGAAGACCGGCGACGGCATCGGCAACCTGCTCGATGCGATCCTGCTGCAGGCCGAGGTCATGGATCTGAAGGCAGTCGAGGACGGTCCCGCGAAGGGCCTGGTCATCGAATCCAGCCTCGAGAAGGGCCGCGGCGCCGTCGCGACCCTGCTGGTGCAGTCGGGCACGCTGAAACAGGGCGACATGATCATCGCCGGCGAAGAATACGGCCGGGTTCGCAACATGTTCGACGAGACGCAGCAGTCCATCGACACTGCCGGTCCTTCGAGTCCGGCGGTCGTGCTCGGCCTGTCGAAGACGCCAAACGCCGGTGATGACTTCATGGTCGTCAAGAACGAGCGCAAGGCCCGTGAAGCGGCCGAGTTCCGGCGTTCCAAGACGCGTGAGACGAAGCTCGCGCAACAGCAGGCGTCGAAGCTCGAGGACATGTTCAGCCAGATGAGGGACGCCGCAGCGGATACGATTTCGGTCATCATCAAGTCCGACGTACACGGCAGTGCCGAAGCATTGCGCGATGCGCTCGTGAAACTGTCCACCGACGAGGTCAAGGTTAACGTGCTGAGTGCGGCCGTCGGCGGCATCACGGAGACCGACGCAACGCTGGCCGCCGCGTCGAACGCGGTGATCATCGGCTTCAATGTGCGCGCGGATGCTGCCGCCCGTTCGGCGATCAAGGAGTCCGGCGTCGACGTTCGCTATTACAGCATCATTTACGAGGCGATCGACGACGTGAAGGCGGCGCTCAGCGGCATGCTGTCGCCGGAGATCCGGGAGCAGATCGTCGGTTTGGCCGAGGTCAAGGAAGTGTTCTCCTCGCCGAAGTTTGGTGATATCGCCGGCTGTATCGTGACTGAGGGCTTCGTGAAGCGATCCAATCCGATTCGCGTCCTGCGTGACAACGTCGTGATTTACGAAGGTGAACTCGAATCGCTGCGTCGTTTCAAGGACGACGTGAACGAAGTTCGTTCGGGCACGGAATGCGGCATCGGCGTCAAGAACTACGCCGACGTCCGCGTTGGCGACCAGATCGAATGCTACGAGCGGGTCGAGGTGGCGCGCACCCTGGATTAGGGCGTGTGCCGGTAGTTGAATCATGCCACGCGAATTTTCCAGGCATCAGCGCCTCGGGCACCAGGTGCAGCGGACCCTCGCAGAACTGTTGCAGTTCGAGGTCAAGGACCCGCGCGTACGGAACGTGTCGCTGACATCGGTGGACCTGTCGCGGGACCTGAGCGTGGCGCGTGTCTATTTCAGCCTGCTCGAGCCCGACGCGGATCCCGCGGAGGCGCTCGAGGGTCTCGAGCGCGCGGCGGGGTTCCTGCGTGGCAAGCTGGGCAGGGCGATCAAGGCGCGGCACGTGCCGGAGTTGCGGTTCGTCCACGACGACAGTGCCGCCGAGGCGGTGAGGCTGAGTGAACTGATCGACCAGGCCGTCGCGGCCGACGACCAGGAGTAGTGTGGTGAGTCGTGACCGGCGCAGTCGATCGGAACGGGTCGATGGACTGCTGCTCCTGAACAAACCTGCGGGCCTGACCTCGAATCAGGCACTGCAGCGCGTGAAGCGGCTGCTGAATGCTCGCAAGGCGGGCCACACGGGCAGCCTCGACCCGGCGGCGACGGGAATGCTGCCGCTGTGCTTCGGCGAAGCGACAAAGGTATGTGCGTTTCTGCTCGACGCCGACAAGACCTACAGGGTGACGGCGAAACTGGGGACCGCGACGGACACGGGCGACGCTACCGGGTCGGTGGTCGAAACGGCCGATGTGCCGCCGATGACGGCCGACGACTGGGACGCCGTCCTGCAGGGCTTTCGCGGAGAGTCGCTGCAGGTCCCGCCGATGTACTCGGCGCTGAAGAAGGATGGCAAGCGGCTCTACGAGCTTGCCCGCAAGGGCGAGACCGTGGAACGGGAGCCCAGGCCGATCAGGATCGACTCGATCGATTTGCTCGAAGCCGCAGGCAGACGCCTGGTGTTTCGGGTGCGGTGCTCGAAGGGCACCTATATACGCAGCCTCGTGGAGGATATCGCCCGGGCAGTCGGTACCGTTGCGCATACGGCGCGGCTGCATCGTGAGACCGTCGCCGACTTCCGCGCGGAGGAGATGCTCGACCTGAAAACCGTCGAGGAAACCGCCGCCGAGGGGCCGACCCCGTTGCGCGAGCGCTTGCTGCCGCCCGACAGGGCGCTGACGGCACTGCCGGAGGTGAACCTGGACGAGGCCGGGGCCGAGCGTTTCTGTGGCGGACAGCCGGTCTCGGCTGGCAAGCGCGAGACCGCGGGGCTCGCGCGAGTCTACGGCGCGGAGCATGTTTTTTTGGGCGTGGGCGAAATGTCCGGAGACGGCAGGATCGCACCACGAAGGGTCTTCGGGCGTCCGGGAGGGCGCCCTGTAGATATTTGATTTTGGGCTGTTAATAGGCTCTTTCAGACGCTAGAATACCGCGCTGCAAAAAAGGGCCAAAAGACGAAAGAAGTACTGGAGAAACCAAAAGATGTCACTGTCAAGTGAAGCGAAAGCCAGCATTGTTGCTGAATACGGCCGTGGAAAGGCCGATACGGGGTCACCCGAAGTCCAGGTAGCGCTGCTATCTGCAAGAATCTCCGAACTCACCGAACACTTCGGCGATCACAAGAAGGATCACCATAGCCGCCAGGGTCTTCTGCGGATGGTCAACAAGCGACGCAAGTTGCTCGACTATCTGAAATCCAAGGACCAGGACCGGTACCGCGAGCTGATCAAACAGCTCGGCCTGCGCCGCTGATCCAGCGGACAATCTTCCGGCAATGTAAGAATCGACGAGACGTGCCCTGACAGGGTGCTTCGTTGGTTGCCGTTGTCGTCATTTATACCAATCGAGCAAATACTGTGAATTCAATCAAGAAATCGTTCCAATACGGCGAGCACGTGGTCACCCTGGAGACCGGGGCCGTTGCCCGCCAGGCCGACGGTGCCGTTATCGTAGATATGGCGGAAACCGTGGTACTCGTAACGGCGGTGGGCCGCAAGACAGCGGATCCAGGCCGGGACTTCTTCCCGCTGACCGTCAATTACCAGGAAAAGACCTACGCCGCGGGCAAGATCCCTGGCGGCTTCTTCAAGCGCGAAGGCCGGCCCAGTGAGAAAGAGACGCTGGTCTCACGCCTGATCGACCGGCCGATCCGTCCGCTGTTCCCGAAGGGGTTCAAGAATGAAGTCCAGGTCATCGCGACGGTAATGTCGCTGAACCCGGACGTCGATCCGGACATCCCGGCCTTGATCGGCGCCTCCGCGGCGCTGGCGCTTTCGGGTATGCCGTTTGCCGGCCCGATCGGTGCTGCAAAGGTTGGCTACGTCCATGGCAAGTATGTCCTGAACCCGGGCGTCGCCGCGCTCCAGGAGTCGGACCTCGAACTGGTGGTTGCCGGCACGCGTGACGCGGTACTCATGGTTGAGTCGCAAGCGAAGGGGCTGTCCGAGGAAGTCATGCTCGGTGCCGTGATGTACGGCCACGAGCAGATGCAGGCGGCGATCGATACGATCAACGAACTCGCTGCTGAAGCGGGCAAACCCGCCTGGGAATGGGACGCACCGGAAGAAGATCAGGAACTGGCCAGTGCCGTGGCAACGCAGGCAGCAGCCGGTTTTACGGAGGCATACCAGATCAGCGACAAGATGGAGCGCCAGGCCGCGGTAGCTGAGGTCAAGGCGGCAGCCATCGACGCGCTCGGCGGCGAGGGCGGCGATGCCCGCTGGTCCACCGAAGAACTCTCCGGGTCCTTGTCGAAGCTCGAAAAGAACATTGTCCGGCAGCGCGTCATCAAGGGTGAACCGCGCATCGACGGGCGCGACCATGCCACCGTCCGGCCCATTCACGTGGACGTCGGCGTAATGCCGCGTGCCCACGGTTCGGCCGTATTCACGCGTGGCGAGACGCAGGCCATCGTCGTGACGACTCTCGGAACCGGTCGCGATGCACAGATCATCGACGCCATCGAGGGTGAGCGCAAAGAGCCCTTCATGCTCCACTACAATTTCCCGCCGTACTGCGTCGGTGAGACGGGTTTCATCGGTTCGCCGAAACGCCGGGAAATCGGCCACGGCAAGCTCGCCCGCCGCGGTATCCAGGCGGTGATGCCGGACCTGGCCGATTTTGGCTACGTAATTCGTGTCGTCTCGGAAATCACCGAGTCCAACGGTTCGAGTTCCATGGCGTCCGTCTGCGGCACCAGCCTGTCGCTGATGGATGCCGGTGTGCCGATCAAGGCCCCGGTGGCAGGCGTCGCGATGGGCCTGGTGAAGGAAGGCGAGGAGTTCGCGGTACTGACCGATATCCTGGGCGACGAGGATCACCTCGGCGACATGGATTTCAAGGTGGCCGGCACCGAGGAAGGCGTTACGGCGCTGCAGATGGATATCAAGATCCAGGGGATTACCCGCGAGATCATGAACACCGCACTCGACCAGGCCCGTGAAGCGCGCCTGCACATTCTCGGCGAGATGGGCAAGGTCATCAGCGCGCCTCGTGAGCAAATGTCCGAATGGGCACCGACGATCATGACCATGAAGATCGACCCCGACAAGATTCGAGACGTCATCGGCAAGGGCGGCGCCGTGATCCGCGCAATTACGGAAGAAACGGGCGCCACGGTCGACATCGAGAATGACGGTACAGTGCGCATCGCGTCGGTGGACGGCGCTTCCGGCAAGGAGGCACGTCGTCGCATCGAGCTGATCACGGCGGACGTCGAGGTAGGACGAATCTACGAAGGGCGCGTGGCGCGCCTGATGGATTTCGGTGCTTTCGTGACGATACTGCCGGGCAAGGACGGGCTCGTTCACATCTCGCAGATCTCGAACGAGCGGGTCGAGAAGGTCAGCGACAAGCTGGCCGAGGGCGATGTCGTGAAGGTCAAGGTGCTGGAGGTGGATCGCCAGGGTCGCGTGCGCCTGTCCATGAAGGAAGTCGACGACGCCGCTTGATCTCGTCGTAGCTGGCTGCAGGGGCGGTCCTCGAACCGCAATCGCGCGCCGAGGCGCGCTCCTACAGGTCATCGATCATGTGCAGGAGCGGTTCTTGAACCGCGACGCGGTGCCAGGCGCGCTCTGCAGGTCATCGATCATCTGCAGGAGCGGTTCTTGAACCGCGACGCGGTGCCAGGCGCGCTCTACAGGCCCGGTCTCACCGTCAGAGGTTCCAGGAAGCCGATCAGTCTCTCCGGCAGGTAAAACCGGGGACGCCAGGGCGTGCCGCCCTCGATGAAGCCGACGTGCCCCCCGTTTTCACTGACCTCGAGCGTCACCTGCGCGGACAGCAAGCCGGCATCCGGGATGACGTCGGGTGTCATGAACGGGTCGTCCAGCGCATTGACGATCAGGGTCGGCCGTTCGATGTGTTTCAGGAAGTGCACCGAGCTGCACTTGTCGTAGTAATCATCCTTATTTTCGAAGCCGTGCAGCGGGGCGGTGACGGCGTCGTCGAATTCCGCGAACGTCGCGGCCTGCATCGCCTTCTGCCAGTCAAAGGCCGCCGTGTGCGGGTCGAATTTCCGCGCCACGGAACGCTTCATGCGTTTTAGTAAATAGCGCTGGTAACCTTTTGAAATACCGCTATTTAATGCTTGAGCACATTCGTGCAGATTGAGCGGAACGCAGACGGCGGCCGCGCCTTTGAGGGGGCAGCCGGCGCCACTCTCGCCAAGGTATTTCAACAGCACGTTGCCACCGAGTGAGTAGCCTGCGGCGACCATGGGTCCGAACTGGCCTTCCCGCTCGAGTTTGGCCACGAAGTAACGAACGTCGTTGGTCTCCCCGGCGTGATAGCGACGGGGCAGGACGTTACGGTAGTCGCCGCAGTCCCTGAAGTGCAGGACGCAGCAGCGCCACTGGCGCGCGGCGGCGGCCTGCATGAGCATGCGGGCGTACGCCGACTCTGCCGAACTCTCGAGCCCGTGAAGGATGATCAACAAAGGCGCCGTTTTCGGCGTTTCCTCGGTTTCGACGACCCAGTCCACGGCCGTCTCATCGCCATCCGGCAACTTCAGGACCTCACGTCGCAGTTGCGGCCGCTCACGCCAGGCCCAGGGGATGGACGGGTAGATCGTCTGCGCGTGCCGGTTTCGTAACCATCGCGCGGGTCGGAATTTGCTGCGCACTATGCGCTTGTCGGTACTCTCAGGAGGCATTTCGGCATCATTGCCGGGTTGTCGACAGGACAAAAAAATGGCCCCCCACTTTCGCAGGGGGCCTGCCATTGAGTATTAAACCCTTCAGGCATTGCAACGGGGGGCGGGGGAGCAAATCCCCGTTGCAGTTATCAAGATTGGTCATTGAACGCCTTGATGTCAAGGCGCCGCACGATACTTGAGCGCTCGTACGAAGAACTCAGCCGGTACGCTTGTGATCGCCGGAGGAGTCAGCATCATTGCCCGCGGAAGACGTATCGCTATCCGAGGAAAATCCCTTGAGCATCTCTTCCTGCAGCGACTGCAGTCTCGCGATATTCTTCTGGGTCAGTTCCGCCATCGCGCTGATCGGGTCGGTGCCCACGACGCTCTTTACCTGCCCCTGCAGGAACTTCTGCTGCTTCATGAAGAAGCTCATGCTTTGTTCGAGGTACCTCGCCATGAAATCGGGGACCACGGAACCGTAGGCACGAATGATCTGCGCCAGGAAGTCCTCGGTCATGATGGCGTCGCCGTGCTGCTCCTGCTCGCTGATGACCTGCAGCAATATCGTGCGTGTGATGTCTTCGCCGGACTTCTTGTCGATCACCTCGAAATCGACCTTGTTCATGACAAGGTCCTTGATGTCCGCAAGAGTTATGTAGCGGCTCTCTTCGGTGTCGTACAGCCTGCGATTGGGGTATTTCTTGATAACGCGGGGGTTGCTCATGCGAAGCCTCGATCTGCGTGCGGCAACTACAATAGCCCATTTTTGCCTTCAGCCATAGCGTTGCTGTCGACCAGAATCCGTGTCCTGCCAGTGAGGGCCTCGATGCGCCAATTTTCCCGCGCCCAGGACCAGATTTCCCGTAGCGAGGCCTTTCCGAGGTCGGCGGCCGGTTGCTGCCCGAGCGCGGACAGCACCTGCACGAGAAGTTTCTCCGGTCGGCCCAGCGGAACCGCCCTGGCACCGGTCAGCTTGCTCAGTTTCTGGCCGTCGGCGTGGGCCGCGACCGGCACGTGCAGGTAGTTCGGCGTCGGGAAGCCCAGCAGCCGCTGAAGCCAGATCTGCCGGCATGTCGAATCCATAAGGTCGATGCCGCGAACAATCTCCGTTATGCCCTGTTCATGATCGTCTACGACGACCGCGAGATGGTAGGCGACGAGACCGTCACGGCGCCAGACGACGAAATCGCCGGATTCGGATTCGAGGTGCTGTTCCTGCGGGCCCTGGAGTCCATCGATGAAGGCCACTGCTGAATCGTCCGTTCGGACCCTGATCGCGCTGTCGCCGGCCGGACAGCCTGCGCGGCAGGTTCCCGGGTAAATAATGCCGAGGGGACCCCGGGGTGCGTCGGCCAGGTCGTTTCGCGAGCACCCGCAGCGGTAGGCATGGCCGGAGTCCAGCAAGCGTGCAAGCGCCGCCTCGTGGGCGGATTGGCTGTGGCTTTGATAGACGACGGGCCCGTCCCATTCGAACCCGTAGCGCTCGAGTGCCTCGAGGATGCGCCCCGTTGCCCCCGGCTGCTCCCTGGGCGGGTCGATGTCCTCGATGCGTACGAGCCAGCGGCCGTCGTGCCGGCGTGCCTGCAGGTAGCTCGCAGTCGCGGCGAGCAGGGAACCGAAATGAAGTGGCCCGGTGGGTGAGGGCGCGAAGCGCCCCACGTATGACGGCCTAGCGGTAGCGATCGTCCCGGTCGCGGAACTGGCGCTCGGCCAACTCCCGCCGCTCCTGTGCTTCCAGGCACAGCGTGGCGACGGGGCGAGCCTCCAGCCGCTTCAGGCCGATTTCTTCGCCGGTTTCCTCGCAGTAGCCGTAGCTGCCATCGTCGATACGCGCCAGCGCCGAGTCGATCTTTCGCAGCAGCTTGCGCTCACGGTCGCGGGTCCTCAGCTCCAGGCCGAATTCCGACTCCTGGGTCGCACGGTCGTTGGGATCGGGGAAATTCGCGGCCTCGTCCTGCATGTGATGCACCGTTCGGTCGACTTCGAACATCAATTCGCGCTTCCAGGCACTCAGAATCTTGCGAAAATGATCGAGCTGTTTCTCGCTCATGTAGTCCTCGCCGCGTCTCGGCTGGTAAGGGCTGACACCGTGTATGGGCCCGGTAAGGACGTCGCCTCGAGACCGGGCGGGGCGGGCGGTCTTCTTCCTGGCCGCCGGCCGTTTCCTGCTCACCTTCTTCTTCGACGGCGTCTTTT
>JAACFE010000043.1 GCA_009937525.1 Gammaproteobacteria bacterium | reverse complement strand
AGACTGGAATAGGGTCAATTAGAACAAAAAGGCAGCTAAGCACCCGATTTTCCTGCAATTCGCAGAGACCTGGCAGGGATGATCCGTGGTCGATGCAGGACTGGTGCTCAAGCTGCCGGAGAGAGGTGACCACATGAGTGTCGAGACCCGTCACGCTCTTGATGAGCGCAGTTTCGATCACAGCGTGATCCGCTGGATCATGAAATCTGTCGGCAATCCCCGCGTCTCGGTGCGGCTTTGGAACGGCGACGAATTCAGTGTGACAGAGGAACGTCCCGTCGCCTGTATGGAATTTCGCAGTCGCCGCGCCGTGTTCGAACTCCTGCGGTCTCCGTCGGTGGGCTTCGGAGAGTGTTACAGCCGGGGTCTGATCGATGTCCACGGCGACTTCCTGGCCTTCGCCAACGAAATCACCGCAGCAATCGCATCGCACCGCGACAACAGTTACTACGTGTCCAAGCTACGTTCCCTGCTGCACGCGATGCGGCCCAATTCGCTCAGCCGCTCGCGGCACAACGTGCATCACCACTATGACCTCGGCAACGATTTCTACAGGCTGTGGCTGGATGAGCGCATGGTGTACACCTGCGCCTACTACGACACACCGGCCGCCACACTGGACGAGGCGCAGGTCGCGAAGCTCGATCACGTGTGCCGGAAGCTGCAGCTCAAGCCGGGGCAGAGAGTCATCGAGGCAGGCTGCGGCTGGGGCGCGCTGGCCCTGCACATGGCAGAGCATTACGGCGTCGAGGTACGCGCCTACAACAACTCCAGGGAACAGGTCGCGTACGCGAAAGAACGCGCAGCGGCAATGAAGCTGGACGACCGTGTGACGTTCATCGAGGACGACTACCGCACGATCGATCAACGCTGCGATGTATTCGTTTCGGTTGGCATGCTGGAACATGTGGGCCTGGCCAACTTCCGGACGCTCGGTGAGCTTATCAAGCGCGTCCTGAAGCCCGACGGCTTCGGACTCATCCACACGATCGGTCGCAGCTTCCCGAACAGGACCGATTCCTGGATTACCAAGCACATCTTCCCGGGCGGGCATATTCCGAGTCTCAGTCAGATGATGTCCGTATTCGAACCGCAGAAGTTCTCGATTCTCGACGTCGAAAATCTGCGGCCGCACTATGCACGCACCTGCGCAACCTGGTTGCAGAACTTCGAAGCCACGGCCGACAAGGTGACGGAGATGTATGACGAGGAATTCGTCCGGATGTGGCGCCTCTACCTGGCCGGATCGTCGGCCGGTTTCGAGTCGGGCACGCTGCAGCTCTACCAGGTCCTGTTCGCACCGCGCGGCAATAACGACGTGCCGTGGACGCGTCACTACCAGTATCCGGGGGTCGCGGAGACGCGGTAAGGTGCAAAAGGCCGACGCCATCGTTGTAGGCGGCGGGCCTGCCGGCTCGACCTGCGCCTGGAAGCTTCGTGAGGCGGGCCTCGACGTGCTGGTCCTGGACCGGGCAGTCTTTCCACGCACCAAGCTGTGCGCGGGCTGGGTTACGCCGGAAGCCCTGCAGGATCTCGAACTCGACCCGGGCGACTATCCGCACAGCTTCATCACATTCGACAAACTCCACCTGCATTGGAAAGTGTTCACCGCGAAGCCCGCGACGCGGCAGCACTCGATACGCCGCTACGAGTTCGACGACTTCCTGCTACGCCGCGCCGGCGCCAGGGTGCTGCAGCACAAGGTTCGTGAGATCCGGCGCGACAACGATGACTACGTCATCGACGGTGAGTTCAGGAGCAAATACCTCGTCGGTGCCGGCGGCACGCGCTGCCCTGTTTATCGGGCGTTCTTCAGCGATAGTCACCCGCGCGGCAGCGGACTGCAGACGGCCACCTACGAACAGGAATTCGCCTATGACTGGAAAGACCCGGGCTGCCACCTGTGGTTCTTCGACGCCGGACTGCCGGGATACGCCTGGTACGTCCCCAAAGCCAACGGCTACATCAACGTCGGCCTGGGCGGCATGGCCGAGCAACTGAAACAGGAGGGTGGACACCTGCGTGAGTACTGGCGGGATTTCGTCGGAAAACTCAAGCGCCGGGGCCTCGTGCGCCATGACGACTACGACCCCAAAGGCTATAGCTACTACATTCGTGACAAAGTCGATGCCGTTAGCGACCGCAACGCCTACATCGTCGGCGATGCCGTCGGGCTCGCTACCCGTGACATGTGTGAAGGCATCGGACCCGCGGTCCGGAGCGGATTGCTTGCGGCCCGCTCCATCGTTACCGGCGAACCGTACTCACTCGCCGGCATCAGCAAGCTCAGTGGCGACAGCTTTGTAAGCAGACTCCTCGAACGCCAGTTCGCCGGCCACTGGACCGAACGCATACTGTAGCCGCGAAGCGGACACCGGCGAAATGCCGGTAGCGCTGGTTGGGCCCACCTTGGAATCGTATCGACCGCTCGGGCCAGCAGGGACGAAATAATCTCGACCTTTTTATCGAACGTGGTCTCGAGCGGCTAATCCTGGAACGACTCGGCCGTCTCCCATATTTTCGTCGACTGGCCGCCGGAGCGGCCACAGACCATCAGAGGCCGGTGAAGTTCGTCGCAAGCCCCCAGGAATTCGTCGGCGACTTCCTTGGTCATCGATGCGGGATCGACGGGGAAATGCACGAGCGTTATTCCAAATCCCTCCGCGGCCTTCGCAAGATCGGCCGCCGGTGGCTGCCCTTCCGACTCGTTGTCCGGCCGCGTATGCACGATGCTGCGGACGCCCTGTTTGGCGAGCAGCTGCAGGTCTGACTCGAACAATTGCCCGGAGGCATAGACCTGGGGCGCCAGCTCCAGCACCCGCATCTGCAAGTAATCCTGTTTCAATTCTTCATCCTCACGTTACGCTGCGACTGACATGGTAGGTATCAGATCTCGATACCCGCTACCTGCTGATCCGACAATCCCACTTGCTCGAGAACGCGCTGCCACCGCGGATCATCGCGCAGATTGTCGTAGAGAGGCTCCGTGCGCATGGCAAGAGTGCGCTGCCGCTCGTCGACAGCCCGCTGCAACCATTGGAAGGCGGTGTCCTTTTCGCCCCGGTACGCATGGATTGCGGCGATATAGGCGGCGCGTTGCCCTGCGAATTCGTCGATCAGCGTCTTCAGCGCTTCGTCCGCGGCCGACTGCTGTCCAAGATCGAATTGGGCGAGCGCGCTGATGAACAGGGTGTAGAAAGGTATCTCGAACGCCGCCGCCGACTGCAGCGCAGCCTCGGGCTCTTCTGTGAATAGCTGGGCAGCCGCGAGATTCACAATGGCAGCGGGTCTTGCGGGCGCGAGTTGCAATGAGCGCCTGGCCGCTTCGATCGCGTCCGCGAACCGGTGCCCCTGGTACAGCTGATCCGACAGGTTAATGAAGGCCGCAGCTGACAAGGGATTCCGTTCGATGCTCTGGTTCGTTAACTCGATTGCCCGGTCAGGCCTGCCGAGAAGACGGGCAAGTACGGCCATGTTGCCGAGTATCACGGCGTCATTGGGCGCAAGCTCGAGCGCGCGCCGGAAATACCGCGCGGCGGAAGCAAGATCACGTTCGTACGACATGGCCAGCCACGCCCGCGCCGAAATGGCGTAGGCATAGTTCGGATCGATTGTCAGCGCGCGTTCGATCGCAGCGCGTGCTGACTCGTGGCCTTCGGCATAGTCGACTACACCGATGCTGGCCTGGTTCTGCCGCACCGACCCTAGCAGCGACCAGGCCGGAGCATAGCTCTCGTCCAGCTCGAGTGCCGATTCGAGATCGATGATCGCTTCCGCATAGCTGTCTTTGCCGCCGCTTCGATAGAGTTGCAGGGCACGCAGGTAGGCCGAATAGGCATCCGGGGTGGTTCGGCGAATGATCGGCACCGGGTCGGAGAACAGTGACAGCTGCAGCGTACCCGACACACGCTCCGCGATATCCCTCTGTACGTCGAATATATCCGTCAGTTCGCGATCGTAATTTGCCGCCCACAGCGTGCGCCCCGTGGTCGTGCTGTCGAGCTGGACCGAAATGCGCAGCCGGTCGGCATCTGTTCTCACGCTTCCCGCGATAACGTGATCGACGCCCAGTTGCCTGCCGATATCGCGAACATCCATGTCGGTGTCCTTGAGCGCAAACGACGATGCCCTCGCCGTGACCTGCAGCTGGGGGACCGATGCCAGGACGTTTAGGAGTTCTTCTGTCAGCCCGTCCGCCAGGTATTCATCGGCGGGATCGCGGCTGATATTTGCAAATGGCAGGACCGCGATAGCGGACCCGGTGTCGGCATCCAACGCCTGAGGAGCATCGAGGCGGACTGGCTCGCGAATATCCGCGGTCTTCGAGTAGAAATAGATACCGGCGCCGAGTGCGACCAGGATTGCGATCGTGATGTTGGCGGCTCGCGACGACCAAGGTGGTGGCGCCTTTGCGGACGTGCCGGTGTCCTTTACGAGGCGCGCGCCTTTGAGTTCGTAGAACCAGGACGACAGCAGCAATACAGGGAACCCCACTGTGAACGCCACGATCAGCATGCGCATTATCGCCGGCGAAGCATCAAACGCATCGAGAACGAGGTCGGCGACCTGCAGGACCAGCCAGGCAGCCGCAAGGTAGAGCACCGCGGTGCGAAACACTTTTCGGCGTATGAGTTCGTTGAGGAGGGACGCCATTCGCCGATTATGGCGCGAAACGGGGATTCCGAGCGACATTGCGTTCCGGGTTACCGTCTGCTTTTGGCGCAAGCAGACAGCCCCCTCGATGACCGTTCGGGGCGCTCATCGCTGTATCGGCGAGCCGCTACTTACGCCGCGGCCCGGTCGGCCTCGTAGTTCTGCGCTGCAAAGTCCCAGTTGATGAGCTTGTCGAGGAACGTGTCGACGTAGGCATCGCGCTTGTTCTGGTAGTCCAGGTAATACGCGTGTTCCCAGACATCGAGCGTCAGCAGTGGCGCCAGGCCGTCTGTCAGCGGCGTCTCCGCATTGCCGGTGCTGACGATCTCGAGTACGCCACCATTGCGTACCAGCCAGGTCCAGCCGCTGCCGAACTGCCCGAGTGCGGCGGCCTTGAACTTGTCGCGGAACCCGGCGAGATCGCCGAACCGGGCGTTGATCGCTTCCGCCAGCGCGCCCTCGGGCTCACCACCGCCCGTCGGCGACATGCTGTGCCACAGGAACGTGTGATTCCAGACCTGCGCGGCGTTATTGAAGACGCTCGCATCTGCTGCCTCGTGTGAAACGGCAATGATCGACTCCAGCGTACGGCCTTCGTAATCGGTGACGGCAATAGCCGCGTTCAGCTTGTCGACATAGGCCCTGTGGTGTTTGCCGTGATGAAACTCGAGGGTCCGGGCCGAAATGTGAGGCTCCAGCGCATCTGCCGCGTAAGGCAGATCCGAGAATTCGATGGTCATTATTCACTCCGTTGGAAATTCGGTGCGTAAGACTACCGCGCGGACATGAAAGTTCATCCGCTGGATACAAAGTGTTACGCATCGCGCCCCTGTCTTCGGCGACTTAGATACAAATTCGCTATGCTTGCCCGGGGGCAGTCCGAGCGGGGGGTCGATGAACAGCAAGAAACAGAACGCCGGCCTATGGGCGGCGCTCGGCCCGGGCCTGCTGGTGGCGGCGACGGGCATCGGCGCCGGCGACCTCGCGACCGCGAGCTTCACGGGCAGCATCCTCGGTACCGCCGTGCTCTGGGCGGCTGTCGCCGGCGCGTTCATGAAGTACGTGGTCACGGAAGGCCTCGCGCGCTGGCAGCTCGCCACCGGCGATACCCTGCTCGAAGGCCTTGTCCGGCGCATCGGGCGTCCGGTCGGGTGGCTCTTCCTGCCCTACCTCATTATCTGGTCGTTCTTCGTCGCCTCGGCCCTGATGAGTGCCTGCGGCGTGACCCTGCACGCGATGATCCCGCTATTCGACGACCCGGTGCATGGCAAGGTCGTGTTCGGCGCGCTGGCGAGCCTCGTCGGCCTCGTCCTCGTCCTGCTCGGCGGCTACGAGCTGTTCGACAAGGTCATGCGCGTGTGCATCGGCGTCATGTTCGTCACGGTCATCGTGACGGCCGCGCTGCTCTGGCCCGGCACCGGCCAGGTCCTGAAAGGTCTCGTCGTGCCCGTCATACCGGACGCCGGCGGCCAGGGGCTGAGCTGGACCGTGGCGCTCATGGGCGGTATCGGCGGCACGCTGACCATACTCTGCTACGGCTACTGGATCCGCGAGGAAGGCCGCACTGGGGGCGATTTCCTGAAGACCTGCCGGATCGACCTCGGCGCCGGCTATGCGATTACCGCGCTGTTCGGCATCGCGATGGTCATCATCGGCAGCACGATCGAGATCGAAGGCCGCGGCGCGAGCCTGCTCGTGCGCCTGTCCGAGCAACTGGTCGAGCCGCTGGGCCAGACCGGCAAGTGGCTGTTCCTGATCGGCGCGTTCGGCGCGGTATTCAGCAGCCTGCTCGGCGTGTGGCAAGCCGTGCCCTACCTGTTCGCGGACACGCTGGGCCTGTTGCGCGAAGACGGAAAACCACCAGCACACGCTGTGATCGATACCGGCTCGCCAGCCTATCGTGGGTACCTCGTCGCCCTGGCGATCGTGCCGATGGCGGGTCTGTTCTGGCGCTTCCAGGAGATCCAGAAGCTCTATGCCATCATTGGCGCCACCTTCGTCCCGCTTCTGGCGCTGGCGCTGCTGATCCTCAACGGCCGCGCCGAGTGGGTCGGCGAACGCTTCCGCAATCGGCCAGCTACCGTCGTGGCACTGTTGGCGACGCTGGCGTTTTTCATCTGGATCGCCTGGAGGAAGCTCGCCGGTTGAGCCTCATTATTGCTTGCGCGATTTGTTAGCATCACGCGGTGTCATCAATAACCAGGTAAGTATCGTGAAATCAATGCCCCGACCGCTCGTCCTCTGTCTTCTCCCGCTGCTCGGCGCCTGTGGAGGCGGCGGCGAAAGTACCGTACCCACCTGGCAGGTGGACTTCTTCGACGATTTCGATTCCTTCAACGACGATAACTGGCAGGACCAGCTGCTGTGGGTCAACAACGAGGACCAGTGTTACCTGCCGGACGGCGAGCTCAACACGCGCGAGGTCAGCGACGGCACACTCAAGCTGCGCGTGATCAACGTTGGCGAACCGCGCCCATGCGACAACATGAGCAAGTCCGGCGAACAGCATCCCGACACGCCCTATGTCGCCGGAAGAATCGCGTCGAAAAACCGCAAGGAGTTCTCGCGCGGCCGGTGGACGGCCAGGCTGCGCGTGCTCGATCCCGGGCAGGACGGCATGTTCCCGGCCTGGTGGCTGCTTGGCGCCCGCAACAACGAACCGCCGGTCGAGGAGGAAGACGAGAACGTGTGCTGGCCGATGCCGGGGTCCGGGGAGATCGACATCTTCGAACACCACAGCGACGGCGGGCCGGAGCACTACGTCGCGCGGATCATCGAGAACCTGGGCAATTGCGACGGCGGCGACTGGGAGAGTAGCCAGATTGCGCTGAAGGCCGATCTCACCGAGTACCACGAGTACTCGGTGGAATGGCAGGGCGAGGACCTCGTGTTTGCCCGTGACGGGGTCGAGGTCTACCGGCTCGCCGGCCGCGCCGACGAATTCGCGGAACCGATGTTCGCCATCCTCAATTTCGCGAAGATCAATGACGCGCCCATGGAAGGCGAATGGGTCATGGAAGTCGACTGGGTGAAGCACGAGTCGTTGAAGTAAAAGAGCGCAGACCTCTCGACCCCTCGGAAAACACGTATGTAACTTCCACAACCCGTCCCCACATTACACCCGGGAGTCGATTTAGTAATGCTTTACAGCATTCTCCAAGACAGACACCCCGGGGGACTTCGCGACGGGCGAACTCTCACATTCTCCAGACGATTATCTCCGAGATGCGAGTCGATTGTGGATCGGCTCCCGAACGTTAGTCATTCATTTAATGCTTCGGAGGTAAAAGACTCATGATCGGCATATCAATTCGAAAAGAAGTTCTTCGGATTGCCGCAGTCATGTCGGCAATTCCGATCCTGTTATTTTCCGTCAGCTCCGCTCTCGGCGATAGTGGCTCCAGGACCTATACGCTGGACGCGGACTTCGACGAAGGCACTCTCATCAACGTTACTCACGACACAGTGCCGGATCAGCTGCAGCTGATCGACCAGGGTGAAGCATTCAATTTCATCTGGGTTGCTGCCAGCGGCCGCGGGACGATCGTGAAGATCGACACAGAAACGGGCGCGATCCTGGGCGAGTACCTGTCTTCGCCGGATGGCATGGGCCGCAACCCATCCAGGACCACGGTCGATGCCAATGGCAACGTCTGGGCCGGCAATCGCAACGAAGGGTCGAGCGGCCGAGGCTCGATCGTGCACATCGGCCTTGAGGAAAACGGCCAGTGCGTCGATCGAAACGGCAATGGCACCATCGAGACATCATCCGGGCTGACCGATATCCTGCCGTGGACCAATGCCGGCGGCGCGGATTCGAACGGCGGCGTTTCGACCGCCGAGGATGAGTGCATCATCCATTACGTGCGCACCGCGGGAACGTTTGTGCGCACAGTCGCCGTCGACGGTTCGAACAACGTCTGGGCAGGCGGCTTCGGCAATCGAGTTCACGAGCTGTATGACTCTAACGGCTTGGCCGTCCCGGGCTCTCTGCTACCCGCTGCTTGTGGCGGCTACGGCGGACTGGTAGACGGCAACGGAGTCCTCTGGTCGGCAAATATCAGCCAGAGCCTGTTGCTACGCTACGATCCGGCCGGGCCAAGCGCCATGTGCATCTTTGTGCCGCAATCGTATGGGCTCGGGATAGATAGCAGCGGCTCCATCTGGAACAGCATGTGGACGAACAATCAGATCATGAAGATCGATCCCGCTGGCACCATCGTGCCCGGATTCCCCAAGCCGACCTTTGGCGCCTCCGGCGACCGAGGCGTCGCGGTAACAGCAGACGACAATGTTTGGGTTGCCAATAGCTTGGGTAGCGACGTCTCTCGTCTGGACAACAATGGAGTTGTTCAGGCTATTGTCCCGGTAGGTTCCGCACCGACGGGTGTCGCGGTCGACGCGGCAGGCAAGGTCTGGGTTACGAACTTTAGCTCGAACAATGTCATGCGTATCGACCCGGCGACAAACTTGGTCGACCTGACCGTCGATCTCGGCTCCGGCGCAACGCCCTACAACTACAGCGACATGACCGGCTCTACGCTGACCGCACCGCCGGATGTCGGTACCTGGGAGGCCGTGTACGACAGCGGCGTGCCCAGCGCGCCGTGGAAGGCGGTGAGCTGGAATGCAGACGTGCCGGGTGACGGTTCGCTCACCGTGACGGTCGCGAGCAGTGACGACGGCGTCACGTTCACACCGTTTGTGGGCGTTACGAACGGCGCCGACCCGGCCGTTCCGGACGCGCAATACCTGAAGATCAACGTTCAGTTCACGCGCAGCACCAATAGCGACGGGAACGGCGACGGCATCTTCGACGGCCCGATCCTCTATGACCTGACGGTTGTCTGGAATCTCGATCCGGATTGTTCGATGGCCTATCCGAGCATCGACACCATCTGGCCGCCGAATCACAAGTTCGTGCCGGTCGAGGTGCTTGGCGTCACCGATCCGGACGGCGATCCGGTCGTCATCACGATCGACAGCATCTTCCAGGACGAACCGGTCGATTTCCTGGGTGACGGCGAATTCGCTCCGGACGGTCTGGGCATCGGCACCGCAATCGCCGAAGTTCGCGCCGAGCGCAGCGGCGACCCGAACGTGCCCGGCAACGGACGCGTCTACCACATCGGGTTCACCGCCACGGATCCGTTCGGTGGAAGCTGCAGCGGACTCCTCAACGTAGGCGTACCGCACGACAAGAAGGATGTCCCGGTAGATGACGGGGCACTTTACGATTCCACCGTTTTCTAGATCGAAAACTGGCGTCGGTTTTGATTCTGGAGCGCCCTTTCCGGGCGCTCCTTTTTTGCTCAATCCGAAGCTACTTCGTGTGCCCGCGGCATGGCCAGCCCGATTATTCAACATAAGACCCGACGCATGCGGGCTCGCGATCCGGGCTTTCAGCAGAAGTTTCTATTCGCGGCCTTATTGAATATGATCTGCCGAAATCAAATTGAGAGGACGCAGGATTGAAACAACTAATGACAATAATTGCCTTCCTGATGATTGCGAGCGTTGGAGTCGCGGCCGAGGGTCAGGATTCCCAGACGCCGAGGGACAAAGCGCTCCTCGAAAGCGCGTTCATCGGTAACCTGGACGACGTGCAGGTTCTCGTCAGAAAGGGAGCCACCATTGACGCGACAGCGCCAAAGGGGCGCACCGCGCTCATGCTGGCGGCTGCGAACGGCCACACGCCGGTGGTCGAATTCCTGCTCCAGCAAGGCGCCGAGATCAATGCAAAAGACAGCGATGGCCAGACCGCGCTGATGTATGCGACCAGCGGCCTGTTTCCGGAAACGGTGAAATTTCTGCTCGAAAATGGGGCGGACGTTGACGTTCAGAGCAAGAAGGGTGGATTTACGGCCTTGATGATCGCCGCATCAGGTGGCGAAGAGGAGCTGGTCCGCTTGTTGCTGGAGCACGGAGCGAACAAGGATATAGTCGAAAAGAATGGCAGAACGGCCATCGATCGCGCCCGGCAATACGGCCATGCAGCCGTCGTCACGCTGCTCGAGGATACGCCGGCGACTGCGAGCGATTCCTGAGAAGCATCAACGACGCATTCTTGTGCGGTTGATCAACACCTTGCAGCAGGATAGCTGACGGCAGAATCGGCTCGGCGGCACACATCGTCCTGTCACGACACCATGACGGTTATGTTAAGTCGCTGAACCCGATAGACATAAATCAACAGTCGTTCTATATTGTTGCTGGGGAAACCAGTACACAAGAACAGGCAAACACAGAAACAGGTGTGCTGGTCTGTACCTCCGGCGCGATTAATTGCGCCGGAAGATAATAATAAGCGCGCGGCAGCGTAACTTAAGAGTGAATCACTACAGGTATTCGACGTTCCTTAACGAGCAGGTGGGCTCCTGCCTGTCGATGTATCGTGCGAAACCGGCGCTTCCATTTCTTTCCCAGGCAATACGATTCCGCGGATCTCTGCGGGTATTTCAATGAACGATCCAGTCTGATCGGGTGCAGGTCAGCCCGATTCCCTACTGCGACGAGCGAGGTAACAATAATGTTGAAAAGTATTTTGAATCAGCACGGCAGGCGCGCTCTGCTTCCGATGATGCTGGGTGCTTTCCTGTTTACAGGGGGGTCCGCGCTTGCGCAGCCCGCGAACGACAACTGCGACACGGCGACCGTCGTTCCTTCATCGGCACCGACCCCGGCATTTACCGACCTGGTCGACACGACGACGGCAACGCTGGATCCGAACGATCCGCTGATGTCCTGCAATTTCCCGGGTCTTGGTGACGGAGACAACACAGTCTGGTACGAGTGGACGCCAGACACGAGCGGGCTTGTCAATATCACGACCGCGGGTAGCACGCTGCCGGACGGTAGTGATGCCCTGGACACCGTGCACGCGATGTACACGGGTGCCTGCGGTGCGCTCGTCGAGGTTGCCTGCGTGGATTTCGGCCTCACGGACGAACTGATCGTAGAGGTTGAAGCTGGAACAACTTACCGCATCAAGGTCGGTGAATTCGCCGGCGGCGTTACGCAGGACCCGTTCAATGGCGGCAACCTGGTATTCAGTGTCGAGCCGCCGCCGGAACCCGAGCAGGTGATACTGGAGTCCGTCAGGAACGGCGTGTCACCACCGATTAGGGATATCGTTGGTCCAGGCGCTGCGACGCTTGGCGCTGAAGACGCAGCGGCGCTGGCCGAAACAATTCGCGAAGTTGCCAATATAACTATCGATGAAGTTGTAAACGTGCCGCTTGACGCGACATCGCCGGGATCGCTCGTGGCCGGCGAGAAGAGCAATTTCCGCGGTCTGCCGAAAATGCTGCAGAGTTTCGAGGGAGGCGAAAACCTGGACAACGCTCTCACCTTTGGCTTTTTCATCGCACCTCCGGACACGATTGGGGACGTCGGTAGAACGCACTACGTGCAGATGTTCAATCTCCTGACCGAGATCTTCGACAAGGATGGAACCTCGGTCCTCGGTCCGTTCCCGACCAGCGTGTTCTTCACCGGTCTTGGTGGCGTCTGCGAATTCGAGAACCTGGGCGACCCGATCGTCATCTACGACGAAGAGACGGATCGTTGGCTGGTGAGCCAGTTCCAGGGCTTCGGTGGGTTCCCCGGCTTCCAGCTCTGCGTCGCGATGTCGACCAGCGGCGACCCGACCGGCACCTGGAATCAGTACGAATTCGACTTTGCGGGCATCGGGTTCCCGGATTATCCGAAGTACGGCTTTGCGACGGATTCGATCAACGTTATGGCCAACCTGTTCGTTCCGTTCCAGGGCGCAACGCTTGGCGCGATCGACAAGGCCGAGGTAATGGCGGGCGATCCTGCCACGATGGTGCTCTTCATTCCGAAACCCTTCGAGTTCGGTTTCGTCCCGGGCGACAATGACGGTCCGGTGTTCCATAACACGAAGCCGACGTTCTTCGGCAACACCTTCTTCGGTGGCAATACCATCGACGTCTGGGAGATGACGCCGGACTGGGAGACGCCGGAAAACTCGACGATCGGCGAGGTCGCGAGCATCGGGGTAACTCCGTATGACACCGGACTGTGTACTGCCCCACGCGGGGCGTGCGTTCCGCAGCCGGGGTCGGGTACGGGAGATTTTCCGTTCAACGTCACGTTCCTCGAAGGCATCACCGATCGCATGATGCATCGCGGCCAGACCCGCGACTTCGGTAACGACAAGATCGCTATGCTGAACCATACGGTGGATGCCGACGGTACCGGTAAAGCCGGCGTGCGCTGGTACGAGTTGCGCAACCACAAGGACCGGGGCTGGACGCTGAAGAAGGAAAATACGTTCTCACCCGACAGCGACTATCGCTGGATGGGTAGCATCGCGATGACCGCCTCCGGCGAAACCTGCCTCGGCTACAGCATCTCGAGCTTTGACACGTACCCGAGCATCGGCGTGGCGGGCCGTAAAGGCACGGCGAATCACCTGAACGTACCTGAACTGGTCGTCTTCGACGGCAATGCCACCGGCAATGTTCAGCGTCAGGTTGCTCGCTGGGGCGACTACAGCTCGATGAACATCGACCCGGTCGATGACACCTGCTGGTACACGCAGGAGTACGCCAGGCCGTGGACTGCCCCGCCTCTGGGCGAGCGGTTTGGATGGGGCACGCGGATCATCCAGTTCCAGCTGCCTGGAAACGGGAAGAACAAGTGATCCGAAGGCACAGGTGGTAAGCACATGCTGCGGGCGACCTGATCCGAAAGGACCCAGGCGGCACGGGGTAATGTGAGAAAATCAGGGAGGGTCTCGTACGAGGCCCTCCCTTTTTTGCAGGAGATGCACGATGAGACAAACACAGGTTGCACATCCGCATGCGAGTCGACGCTTCCCGGCGCTGCTGATGGTGGTCTGCGTGATGGTTAGCGGGTGTGTGTCGGCACCTGCCCATGCATCGGAGACCGGGATCCAGGGAACGGTGCTCTGGGGCCCTGTGCAGCCCGGACCGACGCGTCTCGGGCAAACCGACGAGGCGCCGCTCAGTGCATCCTTCACCGTGTACGGCCCGGAAAACGCGGTGGCGCGATTCCGGTCCGATGAAAAAGGGAACTTCGAAGTATCGCTACCCCCGGGCGACTACACGATCGTGCCGAACAAGGACACGCCAATCCCCTACCCCGGGAAACAGAAAACGAAGGTGACCGTGCCGGAGGACGGATACGCCGTTGTCACCATCAGGCTCGATACCGGAATGAAGTAACGGCCGGCCGGCGGTCACCGCTTCCCCGGCGGCAGAGTCTCGTCCCAGCGCAGTACCCCGTATTTTTCCAGGACCGTCACCGTGTCCTCCAGCGGGATGGCCTCCAGGCGGCCGCGGCTGCTTTCCACCGTGGTTGCCTTGAGGATCGCGTTGTAGATGGCCTCCTCGGTAGCTTCCACGGTGGCGGCGAACAGCGGCGACATGGATTCATTTACCAGCTCCGGCGTCATGACGGGACGGCTACTGCTGCGCGGCCGGCGCACGTCCTGGTTCGTGGAGAAAGCGATCACGTAGTCGCCCGAGCCGTTGTGCGCGAATGATCCCGTGCGTGCCAACCCCATCATCGCTCGCATGGCAAGCCGATCCAGGCTCCGCGCGTTCAGCGGCGCATCGGTGGCGACGACCATCATGATGGAACCGTCCTCGCGATCGTCGGTGCGCGCGGCCGCTTCGAGTTCGTCGCGGTAAGCGTAGCGGTCCAGCTCACGTCCCACCGGAGCGCCGTTCATCGTCAGCGTGCCGCCGAAGTTGGTCTGCACCAGCACACCCACGGTATAGCCGCCGAGGGCCGACGGGAGCACCCGGGAACTCGTGCCAATGCCGCCCTTCCAGCCGAAAGCCTTCGTGCCCGTGCCGGCACCCACGCTGCCCTCCGCCACCGGACCGGTGGCGGCACCCTTGAGTGCCGCGTAAACCTCGCGTTTACCGACCGGGTCCGCCCACATGTTGTTCACGCGTCCGTCGTTGGTTTCGCCGACAATGGGATTCAGGGTGTGCTCGCCCATTCCCGGCCGCTCGTACATCCAGTCCTTCAGCGCATTGGCCGCGCTCCAGACACACAGCGTGCAGGTCAGCAGTATCGGCGTCTCGATCTCGCCCAACTCCCGCACCTGGGTTTCGCCGATCAACTTGCCGTAGCCGTTGCCGACATGAATCCCGGCCGGCACGGGATTCGTATAAAGGTTGCCCGGGCCCGGGATAATGGCTGTAACGCCCGTGCGAATGTCGTCCCCCTCGACGCGGGTCGCGTGCCCGACGCGAACATGCTCGACATCCGTGATCGCGTTCAGCGGGCCCGGGCTGAACGTACCGACTACGAGTCCGATGTCGCGGGCCCTGGGTCGCTGATCGTCGCTCGCCATGGACGAGGAACCTGCGTGCAGCAACAGGATAGCGATAACGACACTGATGACTGATCGCATGAACGGCATGGCAGGTTCCCCGGCTGCTAATCGGCTGGCCCGAGCATGGCACAACATGACGCAATGTCGAAAGCTGACGGCTACCAGCCGGGAATTACACTCATACCGCCGTCGATCACGAGGTCGTGGCCCGTGATCCAGTTCGCGGACGGCGACACAAGGAAAGCCACCGCGTTCGCAACGTCCTCGGGCTCGCCGAGGCGCCCGAGGGGGGCGGAACCGCGCCAGCGTTCCACGCCCTCGGGCCAGTCGTCCTCCAGCCCGTCGCGATCGACGAGGCCCGGCGACACCGAGTTGACACGTATGCCGTGCTTGCCGAGCTCCAGTGCGGCTGCGCGTGTCGCCATGATCAGGGCGGACTTCGAGGTCGCGTAATGGCTGTGCCCGGCCGCGGGCCGCGTACCCTCGATCGAGGCGATGTTGACGATGCTCGAATCCCTGATGCCCGCCTCGATCACCCGTTCGGCGAACAGCTGCATGAGGCGGAAAGGACCTTGCACGTTGGTCGCGAGCATCGACGCCAGGTCGGCTGCCGATATCCGGTCGAAGTCGGCGACCGGCTGCATCGCGGCGTTGTTGACGAGTATTGTCGCCGTGCCGAAGGCTTCATCGGATGCCGCGATCAGTGACTCGCAGCCCCTGGCCGTTGACAGGTCGGCACCGATCGCCCGGGCTTCCAGTCCGTCCTGCCCGAGCGCTCCCGCCAGCTCCAGCGCCTCGTCCTCGGCGCCGCGATAATGCATGGTCACTTTCGCGCCGTGCCCGGCGAGGCAGCGGCAGATGGCCCGGCCGATACCACCACTGCCGCCGGTTACGATCGCGACCTGTCCGTCGAGCATCTTCGCTGTCATGTCGAGTTACCGTCCTTTGCCGCCATTTCGGGTAACAGTGTCTCGAGCGCCTTGCGCAAGGTCTTCCCGGCGACAACTGCTACTCGATGCACGTCCTCGATCGTATCCGGTTGCTGGTCGGCATCGCCGGTCGCCATGTTCGTGATAGCGGAGAAGCCGAGTACCCGCATGCCGGCGTGAACCGCGGCGATAACCTCGAGCACGGTCGACATTCCTATCGCGTCCGCCCCGGCCATGCGGTAGTAACGCCGTTCGGCCGAGGTCTCGAGCGACGGACCGGTGACGCCGGCATAGATCCCGGTACCGAATTCGATGCCGTGTTTATCCAGCACCGACTTCGCGAGCTGCCGCAATGCCGGGTCGTACGCACGGCTCATGTCGGGGAAGCGCAGGCCGATGGCATCGTCGTTCGGCCCGATCAGCGGATCCGTGCCGGTGAAGTTCAGGTGATCTTCTATCAGCATGATCTGTCCCGGCCGGAAGTCCGGGTTGAGCGCGCCGGCGGCGTTGGTCACGACCAGTTGCGACGCCCCGAGTCCGCGCAGTACCCGCACGGGCAGCGCGATGTCGGAGGCCCGCCAGCCTTCGTACAGGTGCATGCGACCCTGCAGGACGGCGACCCGCCGCCCGCACCAGTCCCCGAGCAGGAGACGCCCGGCATGTCCCGCCGTCGTCGCCACCGGGAAACCTTCGATGTCCTCGTAGGGAATGCTGCAGGCATCGCCGAGTTCGTCGGCGACCGACCCGAGGCCCGAACCCAGGACCAGTGCGACGTCGCATCGCCGCTCGGTCCTGCTCTCTATGCTTGCGACGGCTTTCGCAATCGGTGACGTCATAAGGGGTAAACGGCCAACAAAGGTCCGCTTACTTTATAATCGCGGCTGGCAAAAGTCAGTTCTCCCCGGGCGTGACCGCGCGCGACACAGGATCGTGAGATGAATGAGCAAGCCGCAGCACGTCCTCCTGACTGGTACATTCCTGCCAGCGAGGCCGGCGAGTTCTGGACCGGCGAGCGCTGCTACATCACTGAACTCCTGAATACCGACAAGTCTCCGGAGGTTTCGCTCGCCGTCGCCCGCATCGAGCCCGGCGTGCACACGCAGCTGCACTCGCTGACCGGGATCGAGGAGGTCTACGTCGTGCGCTCCGGCCGCGGCGTCATCGAGATAGACGGCGTCGAGCAGGAACTCGCGGAAGGCGACCAGGCCATCGTTCCCGCGTCCGCCGCACAGCGCGTAAGGAACACCGGCGGCGACGACCTCTGTTGCTACTGCCTGTGCCGGCCGCGCTTCCGGCCCGAATGCTACGTCGACCTCGAGAGCGGCGCGAGTTGAGGCCCGCGTCGTGATCGGTCTGTTGGGCATCGTGGTGATGCTGGCCCTTGCCGTGCTGTTCTCGGAGGCGAGAGGCGCGATCAAGGTGGGTCCGGCGCTGCGCACGTTCGGCCTGCAGGTTGCGGTGGCGATCATCGCGCTCGCGACGCCTTTCGGGCTGGCCGTGCTGTCGGCGATGAGCGATGGCGTGCAGGCGATCCTGTTGCACGCGAAAGCCGGCATCGAATTTGTCTTCGGCCCGCTGTCGAGCGATGCAAGCGGCTTCATCCTGGCGTTCCAGGTGCTGCCGATCATCGTATTCGTCGCGGCACTGCTGAGCCTGCTGTTCTACCTGCGCGTGATGTCCCTGATCATCCACTTTCTCGGCGGCGCGCTGCGCGTGATCACCGGCGCGTCGCGCATCGAGTCGACCTGCGCGGCGGCGAACGTCTTCATCGGCATGGCCGAAGCGCCGCTGACCGTGTTGCCGTTCCTGCCGAAGATCTCAAGGTCACAGCTGTTCGTCGTCATGGGCGTCGGGCTGTCGAGCGTCGCGGGGACGGTCATGCTTGCCTATGCGGCTCTCGGCGTGCGCATCGACCTGTTGCTCACCGCGGCGTTCATGGCGGCGCCCGGCGGCCTCCTGATCGCTAAGATCCTGGTGCCTGAGACCGGCGAGCCGTTCGACGTGCCGAGTCTGGAGGAACTGAACGAGACCGTCGACGGCGCAAGGCCGGGCAGCTTCGTTGAAGCGATCGCGAACGGCGCCTCGATCGGCCTCAAGGTGATGCTGAACGTCATCGCAGCGCTCATCGCGTTCATCGGACTGATCGCGTTGCTGAACGCGATCCTCTCCGCGATCGGGGGACTGGTCGGCTTCCCGCAGCTGTCGATGGAGCTGATCCTGGCCTACCTGTTCGCGCCGGTCTCCTTTGTCATCGGCGTGCCCTGGGAGGAAGCGTTCCGGGCCGGCACCTTCCTCGGCGAAAAAGTCATCCTCAACGAATTCCTGGCCTACCTGCACTTCTCGCCGGAGATCGGGAATTTCAGTGAGCGGGGCCAGGTGGCGATCACCGTCGCGCTGTGCGGCTTCGCCAATCTGACCGGACTCGCCGTCCTGATAGCCGGACTGAAGTCGATCGCGCCGGAGCGCGGCGCCGAAGTCGCCAGGCTCGGGCTCAGGGCCGTGCTCGCCGGGACGCTCGCCAACTTCCTGAGCGCCTCGATCGTCAGTGTGATCGTTGCTATCCAGAGCTAGGGCGTCGGCCCGATCCCCAGTCCTGCTATTCCGAGTAGGACGTCGTGCGGTAGCGCCTGAACTCGAGTCGCTCCGACCAGTAATCGTCCGCCAGGCCGCATTTCGCTTTGAGCGCGGCGAGAAATTGCTGCGGATCCGGCAACATCTCCCAGACCTTCGGCAGGAACGTCGCATCGCGACCGTCCGCGGCGATCACCAGTCCGTCGACGCCCGGGGTCAACCGCTCCAGCAGATCGGCTTCGTCGGAGACCGGTATCGATTCCATTGGCGACAGCACGGAGACCTCGAGCCTGATCGCCTGCAGCTCGTGTTTGCCGACAGGATCGAAACGCGGATCCCGGAATGCCGCCCGGAACGCCGAGTGCGCCACGTCCGCGGCAAGCGGGCGCGCGGCTTCGAGCGTGCCGCAGCAGCCGCGCAGCCGGCCTTCGACGTGCAAGGTGGTGAATGTCGCTGCCGGGTCCGTCAGCAAACGGGGCAATTCGTCGCAATCCACCGGCAAGGGCTCCTTGTTGATGAGCCCGTAGTCGATCGAGCCGCGCGCCAGGCGCAGAAGCTCTTCGCCGATGGCGTCACCGGAGTTCTCGAGATCCGGCGTGCGATCGTGCAGAACCCGGGTCTTCATCGTCCAACCCGATCTCGTTTGTTCATGTTTTTCGAGTTGGGGGTTGAATACCGCTATCTCAAGTAGGCGAATGGCAGCGGTGCAGCTGATTTGCTGCGACCCGGTCGGGTAATGACCCGCGGATCCGGAGATCGCAAAGTCTCACCGTGCGCCGCCCAGCAATTGCCGGATGGCGCTCGCGCGATAGCGAAAGATGCGGTCCAGTTGCCGGCGGACCAGCGGCACCACCAGCGCACGGGCAGGCTGCAACGGCAGCCGATACTCCACGCGATCGGTCATGCGCGCACCGTTCCCGCACTCGACAAAGCTGTGCAGGTGCCTCCAGGCTTTCCTCTCGCTAGCGTCGCAATTTTCTGCGCACGTTGTGTCAGTTAGTTGCCGAAGTGCTGTCTGCCGGCGTCGAGGCTATAAGACGGTGCGGATAGTCAACCCTGATCTGCTGCGCACACATCTTGAATGACCCACGACACGGCAAAGGCTGGCATATTAAGTTAAATCAGTGCTTGCCAACACCAGCTTTGTCCAATGTAACTAGATTGACCTCTCTAGTGCTTGTGGTAGCAACGTAGCTCCCGTGACAATTTTGATCTAGACTTATTGCTCGAGAACTCGCCGAATGCGACCCAGTCAGAAAAGAGCGAGAAATTCCTCTGCAAGAAGAAAACAACAATCTCACCACTACGCCTTGACCAAGGGGAGGCCTAACCGTGAACAAGAACAAGACATCCAATCGGCTACTGTCGGTAGCTATTGGGACGTTATCGACGATAGCCATAGCGTTGCCGCCTACATCGATTGCTAACGATCTCACACCTGCGGCCAACCAGCCAACAGCGGTGCGCAACCTAGACTATGGTACCGATGCCCGGAAGCCCGGCTACGAATCCAATGTCTACATCATTCAGCTGGAGGACGATCCGGTCGCCACTTATATGGGCGGTATCAAGGGTCTTCCTGCGACGGCGAATCGTGCTACGGGTGCGAATAAACTCAACACGAATAGCAAGGCCAGCAAGACGTACAGAGCTCACCTGAAGCAGAAGCAACAAAAGCTCCTGGCTGATTCCCAGAACGCGATTGGCCGCAGTATTGACGTCAACTTCGATTACCAAATCGTTCTCAACGCAGTCGCGGCCGAATTGTCGGAATCCGAAGCCGACGCACTGCGCAATATGCCCGGCGTCAAAGCCGTTGTGCGTGAACGATTTGAAGTGCCGTTGACCGACGCCGGTCCGCAGTGGATTAACGCGCCTGACATCCTGAGCGGGCCGCCGAATAACCTGCCACATTCGATGGGCGAAGGGATCGTCATCGCGATCCTGGACTCGGGCATCAACTCCGACCACCCCTCGTTTGCCGACGTCGGTGGCGACGGCTACGATCATACGAATCCGCTTGGCTCGGGCAACTATGTGCCGGGCAGTTACTGCGACGTAGTCGACCCGGATTTCTGCAATGACAAGCTCATCGGCGCCTGGGACTTTACCGGCCCCAGGGACGGCACGTCACCGGAAGACACCGATGGCCACGGTAGCCACACCGCTGGTACCGCCGCAGGTAACGTCGTCCCCGGAGCCACTCTCGCCGCACCCACGACGTCGCTGACGCGCGACATCACGGGCGTATTGCCGCACGCAAACATTATTGCCTACGACGTCTGCATCGACAGTTGCCCCGGTTCGGCGCTGCTGGCCGCAATAAACCAGGTCGTAATTGATGCGGCAGCTCTGCCGGATGGCATTCATGCACTCAACTATTCGATATCCGGCGGTTCGGATCCGTATAACGACATCATTGAGGCGGGTTTCCTAAACGCCACGGCCGCTGGCGTCTATGTCGCGGCCTCCGCCGGCAACGCCGGCCCCGGACCATCGACGACCGGCCACAACAGCCCCTGGGTATCGACGACGGCAGCAATGACGCACAACCGAGCCATCGTGAATTCGGTCGTGGACATGGCAAGCGATGGTGATCCGCTCAACGACATCGTCGGCGCCGGCTTCACGTCCGGCTACGGTCCCGCGACCATCATCAACTCCGCCGACCTCGAAGGTACCTTCCCCGGCTCGACGCTATGCGGTCTTGGAGGACTCGGCTCCTTCATCCCGCCCTGGCCTCCGGGCACGTTCAACGGTGAAATCGTTGCCTGTACACGAGGGACTTTCGGTCGCGTGGAAAAAGGTGCCAACGTGCTCGCCGCAGGTGCCGGCGGATACATCCTGATGGACAACGGAGCCGGTATCGTCGGTGATGCGCACGTGCTGCCCGGTGTGCACATCAGGCAGGAAGACGGTGCCACGCTCGCCGCCTGGCTTGCCGCCAATGCTAACCCCGTCGGTACGATCAGTGGTTACTCGCTGAGCCTCGACGCCGCAAACGGCGACATTTTGGCGGGCTTCAGCTCGCGCGGACCCAGCCTCGCCGTAGACGTCCTGAAGCCGGACATCGGCGGACCGGGTGTCAGCGTCTTCGCCGCTGAAGCGAACGGGCAGGCACTTGCGTCGCCGGAATACCAGTTCCTGAGCGGCACATCCATGTCGAGCCCACACAACGCCGGCGCCGGTGCCCTGCTGGGCGCGGCACGGCCTGACTGGACGCCGTACGAAATCCGCTCGGCGCTGATGATGACTGCACAGCGCGACACGGTCCTCAAGGAGGACGGCGCTACGCCGGCGGACCCGTTCGATACGGGTGCGGGACGACTCGACCTGTCGCGTGCCCAGGAAGTGGGCATTGTCCTCGACGAGACGCCCGCCAATTTCGTCGCAGCGAACCCGGCAATCGGCGGCGACCCCAAGACCCTCAACATCGCCAGCATGCAGGACAGTGTCTGCGTGGGCACCTGCTCCTGGACCCGCACGGTCCGGAACGTCGAGCGGCACACCGGCCAATGGGACCTCAGCACGGTGGCTGCGCCGGGACTTGGTCTGTCGGTGAACCCGGACGGCCGCCTGAAGGTCAAGTCGGGAAATACAGCTGAAATCACGGTAACGGCCGATACGACGCTGGCACCGAACGGCTGGCACTTCGGGTCGCTTGAGATGGCCCGCAACGGTGACGGCCCAGACCTGCATATGCCGATCGCGGTTCGTGCCGCAACATCGAGTAACTCTGACCTTCTGACCAAGACGGTCGACGCCGATGCGGCCGCCGAAGGCGAGCCGCTCAACTACGAGATCAATCTCGTCAACGGCACGCTGGCCGGCACGATCGACCTGACGGACGTCCTGCCGGATGGCGTGGACTTCGTTCCGGGTTCGGAATCGGAGGTCATTACCAACGGCACGACGATAACGCC